>JAFRYG010000125.1 GCA_017441205.1 Pseudomonadota bacterium | reverse complement strand
GCCACCGGACGTCCCATCAGCTGCTCCGGCGGCATGTAGCCGCACGTCCCTGCAATCGTCGAACCGCCGCCCTGTACATTCGGATTGGCTACCGCTCCGAAATCGATCAAAAATACATCATAATCGCGCTTTTCACTGCGGCGGCACATGATATTGGCTGGTTTCAGATCGCGATGAATCACCGGCGGTTCATGGGTATGGAGCTTTTCGAGCAGCGCCAGCAGTTCGAGCCCTGTCTCAAACACGCTGCTGACCGTAAATCGATAGCCGGATCGAATCATTTTATCCAGCGAACGGCCTTCAATATATTCCTGCACGATATAGGCCCGCGGATGATTCTGCTCCAGAAATTCCAGCGACTCATAAAACTTCGCAATTCCCCCCATATTCAGAGACTGAAGTACTTCGGATTCCCGCCGAAACAAGTCGTAATCCTTCCAGTTCTGAACCGAGCTGATATCCAGTACCTTGATGGCAACGACCTGACCGTCCGCAAGACGCTCGGCCTTAAAAACCTTGCCCTGGGAACCACGGCCGATGTCACATATAAACCGGTATTTGTCCTGAAGTTCAGGCGGTGTGGGAACTTCCGGATCCTTCTGCGGATTCAGCTCTGCCTCTCTATTCCCGGAATACGATTCATACGCAGATCGGCTGTCCTGCGCAAGACCTGTCTGATTGTTGTCTGATCCTTCCATACCTCTGCCCAAATTCAAAACGACTCCCCCGTACAGACGTATAACCTGAACGCCTTCTATTTTAATGAAGTTCTGTATGACAAATGTGTTGATAAGCTCCGAACCCGGTGATGCCTGGAGTCGGCAGTCGTTCTCTCAACGCTCTAAGCTCAAAGCTATAAGCTCATTTAATTATTACCAAATCCATTGTGTCAATGCATCAGGATTCGCATCTCATTACACGCAGTATCGCCGAACGTATGCCGGCAGGCATAGGGCGGCGCCAATGCGCGCCGTATTGGACGGGGCAAAGCCCGTCCAATAGGCACGCCCACACAAAACCGCCCTTTAATCGCACAATAAAACGTGCTATACTGAGTACTCGCACGCATGCGGTGTGCCAGAAACTGGAATGCATTATGGCCAAGAATACCTCCAATACCCCGGGCGTAAAGATTATCGCCAAGAATAAACGCGCCTGGTTTGATTACTCCATCGAAGAAAAGTACGAGTGCGGCATTGCTCTGCTCGGCAGCGAAGTCAAGAGCATCCGCGCGGGGCACATTTCGATCGGCGAATCCTATGCGAAATTCTCCGAAACCGGCATGCCCGAACTTTTCCTCGTCAATGCGCATATTGCAGAGTATCCCTGGGCAAACCGCAACAACCACGAACCGCTCCGAAACCGCAAGCTCTTGCTGCACCGGCGCGAACTGGCAAAGCTCTCGCAGGTCATCGTGCGCCAGGGTCTGACGCTCGTTCCCCTGTCGATGTACTTTAAATGTGGTAAAATCAAGGTCGAGCTCGGGCTATGCCGGGGCAAAAAGAACTACGACAAGCGCGAAGCGCTCAAAACAAGGACTGCCCAGCGAGATGTTGAACGAGGAGACTAAAACCATCGTCAATCCGATTGAAATTGAAGAGGGCACATTCTTTGTGCCCATCGTTCAGGAGGATGAAATCGAACGCGAAATCATCGAGCGGCGTCCGGCTCATGGCCGCGTGCGCTGGTTCTCGCGTTCCCTGGGCTATGGCTTCGTCTGGGAAGCCGGCCGGAATGAAGAAATCTTTGTCCACCAGACATCCATTCAGACACCCGGTATCAAAAATCTCCGAGCCGGTCAGCGCGTTCTGTTCGAACTCTGCAAAACCTCCAAGGGAACGAATATCGCCATCAATGTCATTCCCATCCAGGAAAATCCGGATGCCCTGGCGCGCTACAAATCCAGGCATCCGGAGGAATCGCACTGACCACCGCTAATACAGTAACTTGCCGATTGCCGGTTTGATCAGTGTGCAGATGCGAGGATTGTCGACCAGATAGTACACTTCGCAGGCAAGAGGATATCGGCGGATATTGGGCAGGCTGAGCCGTTCCACCGGAAATACGCCGCCCCACGTGCGGCCATTTGCAATAAAAGTATAGTCGTAGACATTTCTGTAAATGGAATTGCCGCGCAGGGAATTCAGTCCCCAGATCTTGCCCGCCGCTTTTTTCCAGACCGCATTTTTGAGTCTGGGGACGACGCCGTCGGATTTATTGTCCGATTCGGATTTGGGCTTCGCTTTGGGATCGGCGCCATGCGTAACCTGCATAATTGCCCCCAACAAATCGCTCGCGGTCGCAGGCCGTTCTTCGCTTCGGGATTCCATGAGCCATCCGATCAAAGTCCGCATCGGCGCAGATGTCCCGGGAGCATGCTGTTCGATTGCGTCATTGAAATCGACCTCAAATCCGTTGGACTGCATCTGGAATGGCGCAACCCCCGTCAGCATGTGAAGTGCAGTTGCCCCGAGTGAATAAAAATCCGACTGAATCGTGCATTCCCCGAGCAGCTGCTCCGGAGCCATATACCCAAGCGTTCCTGCAATCGTCGAACCGCCGCCCCTCTTCTGCGGCGTAGCAACGGAACCAAAGTCTATCAAATACACGTGTCTCAAATCATTTCTGTCAAAAAGGATATTCGACGGCTTGATGTCGCGGTGAATGATCGGCGGAACATAGCAGGTCTGAAGAATATTCAGAATCATCGCAATACTGTAGATGATTTCGAGCGTCTCCGATTCCTCAAACTTATGGTTATCCTTCAGATAATCCTGAAGAGATGGAAAATGTACATACTCCTGAACAATATAACAGGATTCCGTCAGCGGATTATCCGGAATAATACTATTATAGAACCTCGGTACACCGCATACATTCAGGTTTTCAAGCACTGACGCCTCGCGTTTGAACAGCTCAAGAGACTTGAAATCCTTTACATTCTTTAATTCCTTGATGGCTACCAATTCGCCGGTGCGCAGTTCCCTGGCCAGAAATGTTCTGCCGTAGGCCCCTTCCCCGAGCAGTTTTACGAGCTGATAATACTCTCTGGCCAGTTCGGACGGAGTTTCGGGATGTGCCTGTTCTTCATACATATTGCTGTTCTCCTGTCGGGATTCGGCATCTGGCTGCATCTCATCCCAGATAAAAAAGTTCCTTCAATGCGACAACCTTTTTCATGGGAAATGGATAAGGCATACTGATGACCCTGTACTTATCATTGGGATCGACAGCATACAGAATGGGAATCGGACTGCCCGGCTGAAGAGATTCACCGGGATCATCGTGAATGATAATGGAATGGTTCAAATCATACGGATTGGCATCATCAACCGGATTAAATTTGTATTTCATTTTGAAGGATGGCAGACCGTGATAGCAATACGCCTGCTCGTTTCCCAGCTCATAATCCTCCACATACCATACATCGTTCGGCAGATATTGAACTTCCGTAACCGTCGCAATCGATTTCTGACCGTATTTCAAAAGCATTTTGAGATTATATTCATCATCATCGCTGAATTTAAAACGGGGCTTTCTTATTCTTCTGAATGCCAAGCTCCCGAGCAACAAACATATCCAGAGGACGAAAAAACACAAAGGCAGAGTCGCCAGCGATATAAGATTGAAAACTCCGCCTATATTGAAAACTCCGCCTAAAATAATATTTAAAATGATAAGAAAGAAAGCTGCGATACCGACTTTAAAAAATGGAAATCTGCGTTTGACGCTTCGGGTAGACAACAGTGGTGACTGTTTCAGTTCCCCCATTGGAAACGGCAATTCCCGCGGCACATGATCATCCAGAGCAGCCCACAAATCCATATTGCCCGGCTGGGCATAATACTCCACATTCTCCAGCTTCTGCATCATATCCCCGGAAGTCTGGCGCACACCGGACTCAAAGACGAAGCGATTCCTGGAAAAATCATCAAATGTACGCTTCAATTTTTGATAATCGCACAGGCGGCTTTCTGCTTTGGGATCGAGCATTTGTCTGAGCAGCTCAACCACCGCCTGCGGCATCTGTTCCAGGTGCGGCTCGATGATGAGCCTGAAATCCTTGACCTGAATCTGAGCAGGATCGACACCGCAGAGCAAATACACGAGAGTCGCCCCCAATGCATAGATATCCGATGCAGGAACCGGACGTCCCATGAGCTGTTCCGGCGGCATATAGCCATAGGTCCCGGCAATCGTCGAACCACCGCCCTGAACCATGGGATTGGCGACGGCTCCGAAATCGACCAGATACAGCTGAAAACCATGTTCCCCCGTCCGGCGGTACATGATGTTGGCTGGCTTTAAATCGCGATGAATCACAGGCGGATTATGATGATGGAGTTTTTCAAGCAGATCGAGAAGCTCCCCGGCCATCTCAAAAATTCGGTTGACCGTAAAACGATACCCGGAATTGGCCAGTTCCGCCAGAGAACTCCCATCAATATATTCCTGAACGATATACGCACGCGGCTTCTTCTGATCCAGGAACTCCATGGATTCATAAAATCCGGCAATCCCCGGCATGTTCAGCGACTTCAGAACTTCCGACTCCCGGTGGAACAGCTCATAGTCCTTCCAGTTCGGCACCGAATCGATGTTGAGCATCTTGATGGCCACCGGCTGATGATCCGAGCAGCGGATGGCCTTGAAAACATTACCCTGGGAACCCTTTCCGATGGGGCATACGAATTCGTACCTGCCACGAAGTTCCTCCGGCGTCTCAATGACGGGCTCCGCATGTTCACCTTCGTAAGAAACATACCCATCGGCCTGCTCATGCTGATATGTACTATTTTTCCGGATTTCCTGTTTGTCCATTCCATGTGCCTCCTCGTCATCACAAATCATATTTCAAACGATGATAAAATGCATTCACAAGTTGTACATGTTTGTATCGCGCGAATTGTGCCCCAAACACAGTCAGTCCTGAACAAAATCCATTATTTACTTGATTTTCTTTAACCATGCGCCTAAAAGCGCATGTCTTTTGACGGCATGGGGCCGCAAAAGACGTTGATGAATTGCCGAATCATGAATTCGGACAATGGGATGGCGGCCCAGAGAAATGGGTGACGGTCCCCGGAGGTTAAAAATGCCAAAAGCAATCGTTGGTCGTAAACTTGGTATGACTCAGATCTTTACACCCGAAGGTGAATGTGTTGCCGTGACGGTCGTCAAGGTCGGTCCCTGCACTGTCGTGCGCAAAAAATCCGCTGAAAGCAAAGATGGTTACAATGCCATCGTCCTCGGCTTCGAAGAAGCCCGCAGCGCAGAATTCAATGGCGAAAAAGTTTACAAACTCAACAAACCGGAACTCGGTGTTTACAAAGCTGCCGGCGTTGATCCCTGCAAATCCCTGCATGAAGTCCGCGTGTGGGAATCCGACCTCGCCAAATACGAAGTCGGCCAGAAAGTCAATGCGGATATCTTTGTTGCCGGCGAAGTCATCGACGTCATCGGCACGAGCAAGGGCTCAGGCTTCACTGGCGTTATGAAACGCCACAATTTCGGCGGTGCCAAACGTTCACACGGTGCCCACGAATATATGCGTCATGGTGGCTCCATCGGTACGACCTCAACACCAGGCCGTGTCATGAAGAACCGCAAAATGGCCGGTCAGTGCGGCAATGCACGCGTTACCGTTCAGAATCTGCGCGTCTACAGCGTCGATGCCGAACAGAACCTGATCCTCGTCAAAGGTTCGATCCCCGGTGCAAACGGCTCTGTCGTTTACGTTCAGGATGCTGTCAAATCGCGTCGTCACATCTAATGTGTGAACAGCCTTGAGGCGCCATGCGCCTCTGCGGCATGTTTTGAAGCCTGCTATGGTAAACCATACGCAGGCTTTTTTCGTTTTGGGCACCGCTATGTTCATACGCGGTGCTGCTGCTGTCCGTAACCCGCGGCAGCGGCATTGCGTATCGGCCAACAGCCGATAGCAATGCCCCCGGGCGAGCGTATGAGGCGACAGCCGAATAGCGAAGCAACACAAGAACACAAATTCAAATTCATCGAAGATTATGTTACAAGCAGATCCGGTGGGTTCTAAGCAGTAACGGAGCTTTGTCATTGAATTCGATTACAAACCAGGAAATAGATATCTTTTGGCGATCCCTGATCGAAATGATCGATACCGTCAAACCGGAACTGATTCTGAACTCTGACTGGCAAAGCCTCGGCATCATTCAGACGATTGAACGCACCGTCCAGCAGGTCACTGCCCGAAATCCGATGAGCCTGCCGCAGATTGCAGCACTCTCGCCGCTGCTCGAAAACTGCCGCACGAGAAATTTCCCGGAATCCATTCACAAGCTCAGCCAGTTCGCGAAACACTGCGCGCAGATACTGGATTCCGCTCAGCCCGGCCAGCTGACATCCAGTCATGAAGCACTTGCGCGGCGGCTCTTTGCGATGCATCAGTATCTGGACGGCAAATCCGGTGCGGAACAATTCGGTGCCATACATACAGAACAACACGAAAATATATATTATGGACTCGGGCTCGGATTAAAAGACGGCACGATGCTTCGCTTCTTTTCCAGGCTTCTGGATACTCAAAATGAGAATCCGGAACAAATTGTAGAACGCTGTTTTGAAGATGAAGCGCCCGATATTATAGAAGCTGTTCAGGGCGGCCAGAAAAGCCTGGAACAATACTTTCAGTCGCATTTAATTCTTCGGTACGATCCGATCTATTCACAAAAAGTATATCATATATCGGACAGCCTTCAAAACCGGTTTGGACGCCTGGGGGCCGAACCGGCAGCACGACAGGCACAGGTCGATATTCTGGCAGGAAACCGCTTTTTGACGGCCCGCAAACAGGCAAAGACATCGGGAATACGCTCCCTGCGCGGCTTTGCCATGCTGTTCGACCTCGATACTCTGGCCCGCGATACCGACCTTGATGCGACCCATCCGAGCGAGTCCCGGAAATGCCTCTCGCTGGCAGAATCAGTCATTTCGAGGATGTCCGGACATATTGCATCTCACTGGCAGAACAGGCTGCAGTCCGTCTTTCGAGGCAGCGGAAACGTCGATGGCCGGGATTATGATGAAAAGCGCTTTTTTGGCCAGACTGCCGAAGACAAATCCTGGGAGGATTCCAATCTGACTTTCGACGACGAACCGCAGAGTCCGACGCCAAAAGCCGGATATACCTACGTCGTTTGTCCCGGCGACCGGCTGTCACAGCTCACAGACAAAGCCTATCACGGACAGGTCGATTATCGGTTTGTGCTGCGTCAGAATCCGCATATCATGCGGCCGGATTCGCTCGAACCCGGAACGCGCCTGTATTTTCCCGAATACCATACGCAAACCGCACCATCCGTGACTTCTGATCCGGTGCTTGCCGCGCAGTATTTTGCCGAACCGCAAATCATCACCTATGCAGGCCGGGAACTCTCTTTTATCTCTCCGCTTACGCAGGCTCAGATCCAGTCCCTGTGCGAAACGCTCAGTGTGATTGCGCCATCTCAGCTCCGGCATACGTCGGTCATCGATTTGCCGGTGGGCATTGCCATCGTTTGCCAAAGGCATACGCTCGTCATTTCTGACAGCGAAAATGAAAAGGCATCGCAGCAGCTTTACCCGGATTCCCCGAATCCGCTTCGCACCTGGGCCCGCGCACTTGCGGCACAAATCCGCGGCGATATCATTATCGATGACGAATTGTTTCTGCCGCTGGCATGTCTGCCGGCCCAGATGCATCGCCAGGCATGGATGGCCACGGCACTCAGGCGCTTTTTGCAGGATACATCCGCCCATCCCCCTAAATTTGTCATTCATTCAAAATCGCGATGCGTCGATATCATTGATGCTCACGACGAAACAATTCTGCGCCTCGAAGTCGAGGATTTCCTTGCCATTCGCCAGCAGCCCAACCGGCGTCTGTCGGATTATATTGCGCCGCCGGTCATTCAAATGACCGAACTGCCGCAGCTCTGGCTCGCCACATTGCTGTCGGAACCCCTCGAAATCGTCGTTCCGCCCTTTACGCATGCCAATCAATATGCCCAGGCAAATCCCAATGGCGAATTTCATTTCTATGCCCCCATGGGAACTCCGGTCTATCCCATCATGAAAGGCGTCATCATCGAATGCGGGAATTATCCGATTACGGGGTGCGGAATACTCATCCGGCATCCCGGAAACCTCTACGCTCGCTATACCAGCCTCGCCACGATTTGTGTCGAACCGGGTCAGACGGTAACTGCCGATACGATGATCGCACGCAGCGGTTCGTCGAATTATGAAGGACAGCCCATGCTTCGTCTGGAATTAAAACATTGTGACGAAATTATTATCGACTGGGATATGTTTAAGGGTAATAATATCAATTACTTAGAGGTTGTTTGTCACCTTTGGCCCCGACAAACGGCATTTGAATATTTCCTCGAGGAATAAGCATTGGAACGGTTTTGGTTAGTTTTTTATGGACTCATTCTGGGTATTTGGTGCCTGACGGCCGGAGTCCATTGGGGAATTGCAATTCTGTTGTCGGTCATCGCAATCATTGGGGCCATTGCAGCCACAGTACAGGGATTTCGCCTTTCCCGGACTGCATCCGAAACGACGACGACGCCAAACGAAATCTCGCATTTCCACGGTTTTGGAGCACTCGGCTGGATGCTCCTCGTCATGATGCTTCTCACGACGGTTTCACTCATTCCCCTGCCCCTGCCGTTTCTGGAACTCATTTCGCCGCAGGCCGCCAGCTGGTATCGTGAGTCATGGCAGCTTGCCGGCGTCGATAACGGATGGGGCTATATTTCGGTTGCGACAGGAAGAACGGCCTTCGCGCTCTGGGGACTCGTCGGATTCTGGGCCATTTACGTTGCAACGATGCGCCTATGTGGTTCGCGCCAGAGAATTCTGCGAATGAGTCATATCCTCGCGGTCACTGGCCTCGTACTGCTGGCCATGCTGGCCTTCCGTTTCATCGGTCATCCGATATCCCTGGGAGCGACTGGCGAACAGGCAGCATGGCACATCGGACTTCCGGTCAATGCCAATCACACGAGCGCAATATTTGCCCTGCTGTCGCTTCTGTCTTTGGGCAGCTTTACCACCAAACGCCATCGAAATACGACCACCAGGCGCACGCGGTGGTTCATCATGTACGCCCTGTTTGGCATTGCCCTCATCATGCTTCGAAGCCGGGGAGCCATCGCCGCATGGTGCGTCGGGCAACTCGTCATCCTCATCTACGTATTCGCCGTTTCGCGCCAGATTAAATGGAAAACCGGTGCAATCATGCTCGCCGGACTCGGCATCATTCTGGCCGGAGTTTTGTTCATTTCGGCACCAACGATCAGTGCCATCAAAACTGAATTCGCCGAAACATCCTTCGAACTGGAAACGACCGAAGATATCCCTGCACCGCAGACACTGTCCAAAACCCAGCTGTACGGCGATTTTCTCAACATGGGCAAAGACTGGGGGCGCACCGGAACCGGACGTTCGGCATTTTACGATGTCTTTCCGGCATACCAGGACTTTTCTTTCCCAAAACATTTCCGTCACGCTGAGAATGAGTATTGGGAAATACTTCTCGAGTACGGCTGGTTCTGGGGTACAATCTGTATTGCCCTGGGTATTCTTGGATTCCTCGTATTCCTGAAATCATTTTGGAGCAACCGTGACGAACACGGTCTCATGTATGGTTTGCTGGCCGCAATCGTTGCCATCGCCGTTCAGAATATCTTTGATTTTAACCTGAGATACTGGACTGCCGGCATGCCCTTCTGGATTGCATGCGGTGTACTTCAGGCGCGCAGGAATCGCTGGAAATACGGTAAAATTCCCAATGACAGTGCTCCGATCACCACATTGAAGCGCGTCGAATGGATAGGCGGCAATGGCATTGCCGCAGTCGCCTGCCTCGCAGCCATCATTGCCCTGCCCACGGCCATCGATGGCCAGACGCAGTCCGGAATCCGAAAACTCAATACCGCAATCAACCAATTCTCGATCACCAACGAAAATGTTCAGAAAGCCATCGAAGACAATCTTTCGGTTCGGACCGGAAGCAACAGCCTGCGCAAACTGATCGCACAGGCATACGTCCGCGAGGGTTCCCTGAGACGCTCTACAGAAGAACAAACCAAATACTGGTCGTTGGCCAAACAATGGTATCAGTCTGCCTACGACAAATCCCCCCGCGATCCCCAGACGACACTGCATCTTGCAAAACTGCTGCTCGCCCTTGGTGATGAAAAAGCTTCCGCAGAATACTTCCTCAAAACTGTCAAAAATAATCCCAGACTGACATCACTCGCCATGAATGAGATGTCCGTTTTGAAGGCAGACAATATTATCATCCCAAAAGATTACAATACATTCTCGATACTCATTCAATATCTGATCAGACAGAATCGCTTTGATGACGTTCAGTCCCTCATTGCCCAGAATTCCGAACTCAACGCTCTCGAGGCCGCAAAACTATTGTGCGATCTCTATCTGCATATCGGCTTTGAAGACGGCTGCAATGCACAAATCGACAGTTTTACTGAGTATCCGATGAATATGATGCTCTTTGAACTGAAAAGCGATTATTATATCCGCAACAAACAATACAAAGAGCTCTTTGAATTCATTCAGCAGTCCGAAAATGCACTCAGAAACGAACCGGATTTCTGGCGCAAAAAATTATATATCAGCGTATTTTATGGTCAGATTAATGGAGAAAGCTGGTATCGCGAGCAAATCCCGACCATCTTTATCCACTACAAACGATTTAACTGCAGCTCCAAACGCTGTCTGTTCGAAAATGATTACTACGAAGCCAAATATGCGTTCGAATTAAAACAATACAGCCGTGCTATTCGAAGCGCCAATCATGCGCTCAAATATCGCCCGGGTCATAAAGGAACGCTCGATATTCTCCACGCAGCCCAGAAAGCACAATCCGAAAGGGCATTTGGTAAATAGTTGGAAGTTGTTAGTCGTTAGTCGTTAGTTTACAAGCAATTACAGGGATTGTTTCTGAAGAACGGATTTCACTATTCACTATTCACTAACCACGATTTCCGTGGGTTTCACCAACGGCTAATGGCTACGGATATGACGCCACGTCAGGGCGTGTCTGTTATTTTATTATGCATTCATCCAATAATCATCAGTACAGACGTGTCGCGACACGTCTCTGCAACATCCTTCCAACTCCCCACTTCCAACTAAAATACTAACCACTAACTACTAACGACTAACCACTATTTCTTCACATTCATTCCCGGCGTCCAGTTGTCGATCACCGTGACGCTGGTCACATCGCCGAGAAGATTGGCAAAACCGGCAAACAGCTTGGATGAAATGCCATTCTGAGCCCCTTCGTTTGCACGAAGCTGCGAATTGAAAACCTGTCCTTTTTTCCCTCTCTGGAGTTCCGGGTATTTCAGGTTCATATAGATGCGTTCAATTTTATCTTTTTGATACACGAGGATCGAAATCGTCTCGTCCTGATCGATGCTCTCCACAATACCAACCAGGGAATGCCAGTCATTCCAGCGCCCATCGCGGTTTCTGTCGAACGTGTTGTGGAAGAAGACAAGATCACCGATAGCGGGTTTGGTGCTCTGATAGACGAGTTTTTGACTGAACGCATGTTGATAGAGCTCTGCTATCGAGGGCATGGGTTTTCTGACTTTGCTCAGATCGACGCCATTGATCTGGTATATCGCCATGACGTAGGCCATGGGAAGCGAGTGAGGAGCATTGCCCGGATCGACTTTTGGCGTTTCTTTGCCGGCCTGAGCGGTCTGGGTCATGTGCGATCCATCCGGAGCAACCGTTTTGGCCGCGATTGTCGTATTTTTGACCGGAGCTGTCTGAACATCGTGTTTCGGTTCGGTTTTCGCAGCAACGACGGGGTCGGTTTTTGGAGCTGCCTCTGGTGCTGCTGCAGCGGCCCCTTTGACAGGAGCGGTTTGAACATTGTGTTTCGGTTCGGCTTTCGCAGCAACGACTGGGGCTGGTTTCGGCGCTGCCTCGGATTCTGCTGCTGCAGCGCCCTTGACCGAAGCTGTCTGAACATCGTGTTTCGGTTCGGCTTTCGCAGCTGCGACGGGTGCAGGTTCCGGCGCTGGTTCTGGTTCGACGGCTGCGACGGGTGCAGCTTCTTTGACCGGAGCTGTCTGAACATCGTGTTTCGGTTCGGCTTTCGCAGCTGCGACGGGAACAGCTTCCGGAGCAGCTTCTGGTTCGGCGGCTGCGACGGGAGCTGCTTCCTTAGCCGGCGCTGTCTGGACAACCGGTTCCGGTTTGACTGGATCATCATCGGGAACCTTAAAGGATTTGGGCTGCGTTACATTTTTGGAGGCCGGTTTATCTGCTGCCGCCAGAAGCACACCAGAATCTGCAGGTTCTGAGGGTTCAGGCGAATTTGCTGCAGCCAGCAAAGACTCCACATCCACACCGGTATTTGAGTCAGCCGCAGGTTTCGCCGCCGGAGCGTCCAGCAATGCACCGACTTCATCCAATGCCTGCATGGCGGCAAAGATATCATCGTCAGCATTATTTGACTGGGAATTGCCATAAGCGAGCAATCCTGAATCATTGGATTCCGCAAAAACACTTCCCGAAAACGTCAGTGCACCCAAAATTGTGATAGTAGTGATAAGTCTGTTTCTCATGTGCAAACCTCCATGTCAGAGCTGCACATGTGCTACACTTTTCACGGGAATGAGGCGAATTTTCCAGGTTTCCCCCCTGCCGCTAATCGTCCTCTTCAATTTCGATATCATCCGGGTCTCTCGCTTTGCCGGTAACCGGACTCGTATTCAATAATTTTTCAAGCGCCTCGTCCGCCGAAATCTGAACCGGAGATCCATCCAGCGAATCCAAATCCGATTGAGAAATGTCGACCTTCGGAGCGAAGGCATGGTGATAAAAATTATTGACGATTTCGGCCAGGTGAGGCGATGTTTCGGAATCCCCGCTGTAATCTTTCGGATTCATCGAAGAACAAGCAAATCTCGCCCCCATCTTCGATGACAGACAAACCTGAACCATCCGATCCCCAACGACGCCGGAGATGACAAACGGTGCATCACTGCTCATTCTGAACCTGTCAGAGTTCTCAAGCACATCGCGAATACTCTTCAAATCGCTGTTCGTCGTCATCGATGTATCGAACTGTACGGGAAGAGGAACGTCCAAATGCCTGAAAACAGAAGGGAATGCGCGATAAACGCCCGTCATCAGCTCATAGGCTTCAGCCTGTTTCCCCTGTCTGATCAGAATATCCGCACGAATCAGGCGCGCCTGATTCACGACCAATGTCATGCGCGCGGGCATATCCTTTTCGACATCATCCAGCAATCTGAGCGCCGCGGCATCATCCCCTCCGCGCCATGCATTATAGGCTCTCATATGATTAAACATCGGCTGCATGGCTTTTTTCTCTTCATCCACAAGAATACTTTCCTGATACTGGATGAAGAACTCCGAAGTCTGTCTGCCCAAAACATCCGAAATGGCATAATCGTACAGCGGGAAAACGACGTAAAACGGAACGAGAAATGATTTCAGATTTTTGGGATTCAACGCCTCCTTGAATACTTTCTGATTCGTCGACCAGAGACGGCCGGACATATCGCGGTATTCTTTTTGAAGTTCGCGAACTCTCGATCTGATTTCCTTCTTGAAGAGCCAGAAGGGTTCAAGCCGGTAATATGCCTTCAGAGCTTCATTCGTTCTCTTGAGCGCATCATTGCTGATGGCGTAGTAGGAAATGTTATTCCCCATCGAAACCTGCTCCTTGAGCAAGCTGTCATATCCAAGCCGTCCGGGTGCCTCAACGACCGTTTTCATCAGTGCAAACGCACGCTCGGCAAATCCCATCGAAAACAGAATATCGGCCATCATCGTGCGTTCTTCCATTTCGACAGCGATTTGATATCGTTTTTCGACACGTCGTTTTCTGGCTTTGAGCAGTGCAGAAATCGCTTTCTGCCAGGTTCCGTCCAAAAGATATACCGCCGCCAAATCCACATACGGACTGTTGATGCAATCGCGATCCCTGGCTGTCGTCGCTTTCAGATAATAGCCTATGGCATCATCCAGATGGAGGAAGACTTCGCAGCTGCGTGCATGATTCATCAGCACGACACACGATTTGCCGGCAGAAAACTCGAGCGACCGCGAACTGGCGTAATACGCTTCAAGATGCCTGTGGCGGGCATCTTCCAGTGCCGTCAAATCGTTATAGGCACGGGATGCCCAAAAAGAATTGTGACCATTGATGGATTGTTCGGAAATGCGCCTGGCTTCATCGAAGCGATCGAGTTTAATCAATGCCCAGACCGCATCTTCTGAAAGCTCCGCATGATACAAATCTGCCACTTTCTGATGCACATCGATTTCTTCCTGCCGCATATCCAGCTCGGCATAAATATCGGCAAGTTCCTTATAAAACCGCCCATGCCAAACCTGAAGTGCGGAAGAATCCGGCACCTTATTGGCATTCTGACAATACCGCTTTTCAAAAGTATCAATCGTCTTGCGCATGATCTGCATTGCCCGCATGTGATTTCCCTCCCCCATCCAGAAAATCCTCGCCAGACAATACAGTGCCCCGATCGAATCCGGGTCTTTTTTCAGAATTTCTTCGGTCTTTTGACGCGCCTTGATGTAATGCTGCGACAATACCAGATCATAAGCCTCATCTTCAGCCATAGTCTGGAAGATGGAGTCTGCAAATGCGCCGACGGGCAGCATCACACCAAGAAGCATTAAAAACAGACAAGCTATGCAGCAAAGACGCTTAATTGACATCATCAGCACTCAATTCACTTGTTCTTTTCCTCAGTCCCCTGCCCGTTCTCAGAGGCAGAAAAGCTTTGGCCCGGGAATTGCCATTTCCCGGAATTTCGTTATCCCGGGATGTTATCGGCGAATGTGATGCCCCGGAGGGGACATCACAAATGATAAGTATTGAACAGACGTTCCAAAGAACGTCCCTCTATCACAATTAACTATGCAGCAATGTCGAAGACAACCGATGCAGCGGAGCATTCATCGCATCGCGAACGACGACGCCGGCATCTCCGACGCCGGGAGCTAGCTGCAAACGGTGCGAAAACAGCGGTTCGCCCAAATCTTCGATATCGCTTGCCGCAACATACATCCTGCCTTTCATGAAAGCATACGCCTGAAGCGCCGGAACCGCCTGGACAAGAGAACGCGTGGATGCGCCCTGAAGACAGCGGGGATCCTCGCGAATCGTGCGGATGATGTCGACCAGACACTCCATCACGGAATCTGCGACGGCCACTTTATTGCGCACGATCTGGCGAACTTCCAGTATCTGCTGAACAGTCACCTGCGGCATCTGGCATTTTTCGCGCGGACGTCCCCAGCTTCGAATGACTTCGAGTTCCGCCGACCGCGATATATTTGTCATGCGAATCTTGAACATAAAACGGTCGAGCTGAGCAATCGGAAGCGGATAGGTTCCGACCGCATCCAGGGGGTTCTGGGTCGCAATGACAAAGAAAAGATCGGACAGTTTATGGGTGACGTTGTCGATGGTGACCTGCTTTTCGCCCATGGACTCCAGCAATGCCGACTGAACTTTCGGAGATGTACGGTTGATTTCGTCGACAAGAGCAATATGCGTAAAAATGGGTCCGCGTCTGAAATAAAACTGATTGGCTTCGGGATCAAAGACCATAACGCCGGTAATATCGCCCGGCAGCAGGTCCGGCGTGAACTGCATACGTCGGAAGGCACTCATATTTTCCTCGACGCCGTCTGCACTGATGCTTTCGCCAAGCGCCTTGGCCAGCGTCGTCTTGCCGCTGCCGGGAAAATCTTCGAGCAGCACGTGACCGTCCGCGAGCAAAGCCACGAGAATGAGGTCGATGACATTGTCCCGTCCCATGACATCATAACGCATGCGGGATTGCAGAAGTTTTACAATTTCAATGTTAGGATCTGTACTTTTTTCCATTTTTTCACCCTGAGACAGCGACCATGACGGCGCATTTTTATGCGCCCGATTTTTCCTAACATACCGTTTCGAACGCACGCATAAAAGAAAATTCGTTGGGCGTATCCGTTTACGGATAGCCCAACGAATTCCGCGTATTGCCGCAGGCAATAGCGGAAAAACCAAAAAACAATGCTTTTCGAGGTTGCCCAAAATAACAAAATGATTAGTATGCGCGCCGCTTTGGGAGCACACGAATCAAAGCTCGCGGATGTGCCCCCGCCCCATACGTTAACGAGGTAAAACATGGCCTGGCAATATAGTGACAAAACAAAAATCCTGTTTATGAATGCCGTCAACGGCAACGACAAAAGCCACTTTGGCGAAATCGAAGATGCAGACGGCGTCGGCGAACACGGCTCCATTGCATGCGGCGACGCCATGCGGTTTTATTTTAAGGTAAAGAAAGGCGCGACACCGCTTGAGGACAAAATCATCGCCGCCAAATATTCGACATTCGGCTGCACGAGCGCGATTGCATCCAGCGAAGCCCTCTGTGAAATCATCGAAAAAGGCGATTACACGCCCATCGAAGCCCTCAAAATCCGCAACGAAGATATCGTCCAGTTCCTCGAAGGTCTGCCGTCGCAGAAGATCCACTGCTCCGTCATGGGCGCCGAAGCCCTCGAAGCTGCCGTCGCCAATTGGGCAGAACGCCGCGGCGTCGATCTCGAAGCCATGGGCATCAAGCTCGGACTCAAGGAAGATGAGGGTTCGCGCCTCGTCTGCACCTGCTTCAACGTGACCGAAGCCGAACTCAAACGACGCATCGTCGAACTCAACCTGCACACCATCGAAGACGTCATCGGCGCACTCAAGGCCGGCGGCGCCTGCGGCGCATGTCAGCATGCACCCGGCGGCATCCAGGATTTGCTCGACGAACGCTGGGGCGTACAGTCCGAAGAAACCACGCAAAACACGGCTACTCCCAAACTCTCCCCCTTCCAGCTCGCAAAAAAAATCGAAGCCGTCATCGAAAAGGAAGTTCGCCCGATGCTCGCCGATGACAACGGCGATGTCGAAATCATCGATATTAAAGAGAATCTCGTCTACGTCACGCTGACCGGCGCATGCGCCACCTGTCCGGGCGCCAGCGGAACCATCCAGTACGTCATCGAAAAGAAATTGCGCGAAAACGTCGATGATTCCCTCAGAGTCATTCAGGTGTAACCGGTTTTATTCTGTCTGCAGGTTACCATCAAGCCTGCGGACAATCCCAAACAGAGGCAAATTAAATGATATATTTGGATAACAATGCAACGACGCGGGTTCCCCAGGAAGTTATCGACGCGATGATTCCGTATTTCGGCGAGACCTATTTTAATCCGAGCTCGATGTACGAAGCCGCAAAAATATCGGCCGCCGCGCTCGAAAATGCACGCAAAACCGTTGCACATTTTGTCGGTGCCGAAAAATCCAGCGAAATACTGTTTACATCCTGTGCCACCGAATCGAATTCCACTGCCATCCGCGGTGCCGCGATGGCCAATCCCGCACGCAGACACATCATCACCTCGGAAGTCGAACATCCGGCCGTCCTGGCCCTGTGCGAAGAACTCGAGCGCGAAGGCTACGAAATCGACCGCATCGGCGTCAATGAACGCGGCGAACTCGATATGAAGGCTTTTGTCAAAGCTCTCAAACCCGGAAAAACCCTCATGGTCTCGATCATGTATGCCAACAACGAGACCGGCGTCGTCTTTCCCATCGAACACCTCGCCAACATTACCAAATCGACCGATCCGAAAATTCTGTTTCATACCGATGCGACGCAGGCCGCCGGAAAAATCGCCCTCGACGTGAGCAATGAACTCAAAAATGTCGATTTTCTGTCATTTTCTGGCCACAAGATTCATGCTCCCAAAGGCGTCGGCGTGCTCTTTATGCGCACCGGTGCACCCTGCCGGCCGTTCCTCTATGGCGGTCACCAGGAACGCGGTCGCCGCGGCGGCACCGAAAACATTCCCTATATCGTCGGACTTGCCAAAGCCTGTGAACTGGCCGAAAAGCGAATTGCCAACAATGATCGCATGACAGCCCTGCGCGATCGCCTCGAGGAGGGTCTGCTCAAAATTCCCTACGTCGTCATCAACGGACGCGGCGCCGAACGCCTGCCCAACACCACGAATGCGGCTTTTCACTACATCGAAGGCGAAGGCATCCTCTATCAGCTCGATCTCGAAGGCATCTGTGCATCGAGCGGTTCTGCATGCACCTCCGGTTCGCTTGATCCCTCGCACGTTCTGCGCGCCATGCATGTGCCTTTTACGGCCGTGCACGGTTCCATCCGCTTCAGCCTGAGCGACGAAACGACCGAAGCCGACATCGATCACGTCATCGAAGTCATGCCCAAAATCGTCGAAAACCTGCGCAAACTCTCCCCCTACTGGGATAACGAAAAACAGGCTCCGCGCGATATGTCCCTCATCGTCGAAAAGAAATAATTCTTTTTTGGGGTGCCGGCCTTTTCGCCTGCGGCGAATACGGCCGGCCTGGGCGCCGCTATGCCCACGGGCATACGCTGCGCCATTTTTTTCGAGTGGTTAATGAGTACGGAATTCCTCAAAAAAATCCAGAGCCTGCACCACCGCATCTGTAACGATATCATCGGCCATTCTGCCGATGTTCCCAACCGGAATGCTGCAGCTTCACAAAAGATCCGGCGCTGGATCTGCCGAATACTCATCCTTTGTTTTATCCGGCAAAAGGGATTTATTCAGGACGAATTCCGCGAAATCATTTCCAAAGCATTCAATCCAAACAGCCTGAATCCCTTTTTGGATTCAGAGGCTCACACCCCCGAAACCGACGCACAACTGGATATTCACTGCATTCCTCCGCAGTATTTGAGTGAACTGGAACAGCTGCTTTCGCAGTCCGTCTGGACGCTCGATGAAGATACCGACGATCCGTCGGCCATCCATCCCGGATTTCTGGAAAAAGTATTCGAAATCCTCAATGAACGGAGCAATGAACTCGGCGCATACTACACGCCCCCCAAAATCGTGCGTTTCATGTGCCGCGAAAGTCTGATTTCATCGCTTCAGACCGACATGACATCGCAGGAAACTGAATCCCTGCGCCGTTTTACCGAAACACATGACGCATCATGCCTCACATCGCAGCAATTCGATGTTCTCAAGACCAGGATGCCGAAAATCACGGTTTGCGACCCCGCTGCAGGTTCAGGAGCTTTTCTGATCGGGATGTTCCATGAACTTCTGGCAGCGCAGCAGGTTCTCGAACCCGATGCAGATCCCCAAAATCTAAAAAAACATATCATTCTTCACCAGCTCCACGGCACCGACATCGATTCAGAGGCACTCGCCATTGCGCGCTGGCGCCTCAGACTTTTGCTGATGGCGGATGAAAAGGAACCCCAGACGCTTTGCAGCAGGGATTTTAATCTTTATGCAGGCAATGCCCTGATAAATGGCCAGAATGGAATCGATTTCGAAAAAATACAGCCGGACGGATTCGACATCGTCATCGGAAATCCCCCTTACGGCATCAGGCTTTCCGGATCAGAACGAACACAGTATAAGAAGATATATCCCTGTCTGAAATGCCGGTTCGATATATACATGGTGTTTTTCATGCTCGGCATGAAACTGACGCGAAATACATTATGTTACATCACCCCCGACAAATGGCTGTCCAAATCGTTTGCCCAGGATTTTCGCCAAAACTGCATGATTCCCAACATGACCAGAATCCTGCATCTCGGAAATGACATATTCGATTCGGCACTCGTCGATTCCGTCATTTCCATTTTTCAAAAGCCGGCTTCGCAGCATCTCTGCATCCTTGCTGCAGATGCAGATCATTCATGTCATATCATCAACGAAATCGACAAATCCCAGATACCTTCTCCCTTTTTGATCGACCAGTATTTTCAGTCAGATATCCCGCCAATCATCGCACAATTCGAGAGCCTTCCCCATCGATTTGAAGAATATGCGCACTGCGAATATGCCTGCGCCAATCCTACAGCAGCCTACAAAATCAAGCCATATATCCGCGATGCTCAGATTCCCGAACCAAATGAATTCAGGATCATCAATACCGGGCTCATCGATCCCTTTACGCATCGCTGGGGCAAAAAGGATATGCGCTATCTCAAATCGAGCTATCCCTATCCCGTAACAGATGCAGATTCCATCCGTCTT
>JAFRYG010000124.1 GCA_017441205.1 Pseudomonadota bacterium | reverse complement strand
TGGACAGGGAAGGACTATTCCTTCACACATGATGATGCCATTGAGTGCGCAATTGTTTCACTCAGATGTACGATTTTTTTGTTTCCGGTATGAACAAGGGTTTAAACGAAAGTTCACGGCTATGCAGGAACTATTATCTATCCAGATAAGACAAAAAAATAGTCACGCTCAAAGATCTGAACTCACATCAACACAATTGAAGCACATAGAGTTTCCCCCGCAACCCAGGTACCGATAAAGTCTCCCCTTGACAATTCATTTCAAAGCGGTAGAAAACCGCTTGCGGTTAAAGGCGGACATGTAGTCGCTGCATAACTGGAATCGGTTATGGGGAGGAAAGTCCGGGCTCCGCGAGGAAGGATGATCGTTAACGACGACCGAGGGTAACCTTAGGGAAAGTGCCACAGAAAACAAACCGCCACAGCATGCTATGGTAAGGATGAAACGGCGAGGTAAGAGCTCACCGGAGTGA
Organism: Pseudomonadota bacterium; assembly: GCA_017441205.1. Classification (GTDB taxonomy): domain Bacteria; phylum Myxococcota_A; class Bradymonadia; order UBA4248; family UBA4248; genus UBA4248. The sequence goes on along the minus strand of JAFRYG010000124.1, from coordinate 10,084 downwards.
TGGTGACATCGCTCGCATGGTAAACCCCATCCGGAGCAAGATCGAACAAAAGGCGCCATCTTGGCAGGGCATCCTCGCCTGAGTCCTTTGGGTATGATCGCTTGACGTGTCGGGAAACCGGCATGCTAGATGAATGACTACACCACACATCTCTAATCGGATGTGTGCGACAAAACCCGGCTTATCGTCCGTCCTTTAATCGCATTTCACTGGATCGACGTCTTTTGTCATTGTGTATCCGAATAGGTTGACAATTTAATGCATATTAATTAGTCTCAAAAAGGTTTTTTTAATCTCTGTAATAACAATTTAGTTGTATGAACACTGCAGAACTTACAGTACGTATTCAATCCGACCTGCAGCCCAAATGGGAACAGGCCGTTAGTCGAAATAACATCCCCCTGGCTGCCTCCATCCTCGTTCAGTCCGGGCTCATTGACGAAGCCATTGAGTTTTGTTCCGTCAATAATGAGTTGCAGGAAGCCCTGGATATTGCCATCCATAACAAAAAAATCGATATTGCAGAAACACTCTGCAAAATGCTCAAAAATCAACAGAAATACGTCGACATCTGTCTCCTGAAAGGGGATTACGAAAAAGCAACAGACACTCTGATTCAGCTGCAAAATTTCGAACAGGCCGCCAAAATCTGCTTCAACCAGAAACAATATAGCCGGGCTGGTTCTCTGTACGAAAAAGCAAATCAATTCATGAACGCTGTCATGTGCTACCAAAAAGCCAATGACATTCCGAAACAGCTCGAAATGCAAATCAAAGCGTTCGAAAATGATCTTGCAATGGCAAACGGGGATATACAGCTGGCCAGCGTTAGCCGTACAATGGCAATTTTTGCTGCCAAATCGTATCTCGAAAAAGAGGAAACACAACAGCGAGGACTTGAAGTACTCGAAGAAGCAAACGCTCTGGAATCCGTTGCACAGGAATTCTATAATGATGGAAAATTCGAGCTTGCCGCTGTTTGTTTTGAAAAAGCCCAAAAATTTCCCGAAGCAATTGACGCATTCCTTTTGGCCAAAAAGTCAAATGATGCAATCCGGATTTGCCTGGAACTTAAGGATGATGCTCTCGAAATCGATACCCTAAAACGCGCTGGTAGCTTTTTCATGCTCGGTCAAAAGTACGCCAACCTCAAGCAGTATGAAAACGCAATATCTGCCCTCAAAAAAGTCGACACTGATGATGATAATTACCTGAATGCACTCGAAGTTCAGGGGGATATTTACTGCAAATTGAAAAATTATTCAGATGCAGTAATGTTTTACGAGACACTTTGTCTGAAAAATCTGAGCAATGATCGAATTTGCCGCGTCGCGTATAAGGCCGGTTATTGCTACGATGCAATGAAGGATTATAAGAACGCTGAACTGAATTACCAAAAAGTATTCGACATCAATCCTGAATTCCACGATATTTCTTCATCGCTCTCTATCATTAAACGAAAACGACGACATTCTTCTGATTCTCAGACTCGTTCGTCAAATCCCCAGAGAACCAGTCGTGAACGCATTTCAGCAAGCGCCTTTCTTAAACAACATAACCCATCTTCCGATCAGCGCAATGCTGTCGTAATCGGAAAAACTGCCGTCCCGGTTGATAATGGCGAACGCTACAAAATCATCGAAGAAGTTGCACACGGTGGGATGGGCGTTGTCTACAAAGCTTGTGATACCATTCTGTTGCGTACTGTTGCGCTCAAAATCCTTTCACAAAAATTAAAGGACAACAAAGTCGCTCTCGAATATTTCATGCGCGAAGCAAGAGCTTCCGCTCAATTGCAGCACCCAAATATCGTCACGGTATACGATATCGGTTCGTTGAGTGATGGCAACATCTACATGGCAATGGAATACGTCGAAGGCAAAAACCTCAAGCAAATCGTTCAGCAAACCGGCGCATTCCCCACTAAATTCCTGGTTCAGATCATTCTTCACGCATGCCGCGGACTGCAATACGCACACGATAATGGTATCATCCATCGCGATATTAAATCATCCAATATGATGCTCGCAAAACGTGATAAAACACTCAAAATCCTCGATCTGGGACTCGCTAAAATTATCACGGAACACGACAAAAATTCCACTCAGGCAATAGGTACCCCTTATTATATGAGCCCCGAGCAAGTCCTCGGAAATGCCATTGATGCAAGATCTGATATCTATTCCCTCGGCGTCACATTGTATGAGCTGGCTACAGGTACCCTGCCTTTCACAAAAGGTGATCTTCCCTACAAACATGTCCATGAACAACCACCTCTGCCAAGCTCGTTCAATCCACAAATTCATCCGCAAATAGAAGAATTGATCCTCAAAATGATGCAAAAAAGTCCCGACGATCGTTTCTCATCATGTAATGAAATTATTTCTTTTATCAAAAATGTTAAATTCAATCAGGATATTTCAGAAATCAACGACTAATGAGCATCGACACATTCCATACCCAATCGTGATTAACCACTCACTCGCATGGGAGTCACTATGACAGAACATAATCCAGATACACCTCTTGAAACGGATATTGCCGCCGAATCAGTACAGGATATCTCAGAATCACAGAATCAGGAGATTTACCCCGAGCATCCGGATGGCAATGATGCTCAGGATAAATCCATCGATCCTTATGATACAACACAGCCAAATCCAAGATGTAGTGCTTCCGAAGATATTGATCCTGAAGAAGATACACTCACTGATATAAAACACCTTAAAGATATTGAAAATATTATAAATGATGTCGTGCCTAGCCAGACAAATAACGACATCAGTGCAATGACCGACGAGTTTTCGGATAATCCCAACGATATTACTCAGGTCGATTTTCGAAATGCTGATTCAGGTATCGTCTTTAATCATTCTCAGGCAGATTCCTCCGAGTTTCCGCTCCAGGATGCATTGAATGATCTCGACGAAATCATGCAGTACAATGCAGAAAACCCTCACGATAATTTATCCCCTGTCAGTGAAATCATTCCGCTCACAGCCATCGGAATTCCCCAAAATGCAGATGCCGTCAGCGATCCAAACGAAATAACCAGATTCGATTCTACCGAAATGCAAAAAGCAAGTGCGTCTCCCGAAGATGCACCAGAATCCGATCCAGCTCCGGCAAATGCCCCGATAGAACAGGAAAATGCACAAGCAGCGGAGAATACGGAACAGGCTCTGCCAAAAGATGTTCCCAATGATGTCTTCGAAGTTCTGTCCCCTGCGCCACAGACTTCTGAATCATCACAAGAACCTGCTGCACCTCTGCCGCCGGTCGATCCGGTTGTTATCCCTGCAGCCCCCCAGGCTCCTTCAAATACAGTCTCCATACAAGCCGCACAGCCTCATCCCAATATCCCCATGTCAACGGATGCTCTCGCGGATGAAATCGTCAGAAGACTTGAAACTACCCGATATGAACAGTTTAATCGACTGACCCCCATTCGCCGTTCGCATGCACTGCTGGATACAAAACTTGGAGGCCCCTATTACATTCCACCAGAAAAGAAAGCTCCCTGTAATCTGAATACGGGTAACGAACTCTTCCTGCTGGCACAGATCAATTTCTCTCAGATCCCAAAATTGCGCGATTTCCCTGAAGATGGACTGCTGCAATTCTTTATCGATCCCGATCCCATCGGTTTCAGAGTGTCTGCTCATCCAACCAATCAGATAAGCTGGAGAATCCGCTACATCCCCACAGTACCAGGATACACGGAACTCAGCACCCTCTCTGAACACCATGTCAGCATTCCCAGCGGCGTAACAAATCTTCCTTTCCTGGAAGACACATTCTTCCCCCTGCATGCTCAAGCCAGTACACAGCTTTGCTCCTGGGAAGATTTCCCCTTCCAGGCCATGCTGAATCGTTACTGTGCTGATCTCATGCCTGCCAACCCAACCACCAACGAGATCAATACACTGCGGGCAGCAAAACAGAAGGCGCACGAAATGCTCACTGCCAGATTTAAACCAGGGCATGCACAGGATTTTGATATTCAGATGGGAGGATTCCCGACGTTCTCCGATTCTATGCCCGATCCCAGAAGCGAAGACCCAAGATTTCCGGGCATTAAGACGCCCAGCGTTCTGTTGCTGCAATTGCCTTCATTCGATAATTTCAGATGGCCGGCTAATGGCATAGTTCACTTCTTCATTTCCAGAAAAGATTTAAAGGCGAAAGATTTTAATCATGTATATTTTGACATGATCCGCTGATCCTTCTCACCTCATTCTCAATTATAATCTATAAAAGCGAGCATTAATAGATGCTCGCTTTTTTTATATCTATTGTTTGTAAGGGTATTCATGTCTGAATAAAGCCATGATGCGAGTGTTGCCCCTCACAAAAATCAATTCATAAAAGATTCCATAAACCAATCGATGTTTGTGGTACGATTTGACTCTCCCCAAAATAGGAAAAATACAAATACAACCTCTTTCAAATTCGCAAATTCAGATTGAAAACGACACTGTTTTTCCTTAGACTCTCTCAGTCTGTGTGTGAAACGTTTTTTTAAGGAGTTCCTCATCATGAAATTCAATAAAAAATGGTTGGCCCTTGGATTGTTCACTTCTGTCATCGCATTCGGCTGTTCTGATGAAGAAATGCCAGCTCCGGATTCGGATCTTGCTACAACCAGCCATGCACTGACCGGATACTGCAGCGTCACGGTGAGCGGTAAAACCGTTCCCATGGAAACCGACTATATCCCACATGTCGTCGCATGCGAAAATGGTGCGGCTTCCTACGAAGCTCTCAAAGCTCAGGCAGTCGCAGCGCGCACTTATGCCTACAGACACTTCCTCAACACTGGAAAAACAATTGTTGGCGATGGACAAGACTTTCAGGTCTACACATGTTCCAATAAACCATCACAAAAACATTTTCAGGCGGCACAGGATACCCAGGGAATCATTATCAGTCACAAGTCCAATATTCTGACGGCTTTTTATGTCGCAGGTGCAATTCCCTCCAATAAATCTACATGTATATATAAAAGCGGCGACAGTGATCCAACAAAGACACAAAAACATGTCACCTATAACTGGGGAAAATCCGGCAGTAATGTCTCTGGTTCGAACCTCGGTTATTTGTCAAATCCAACCAACCGGGGATGTATGTCTCAGAACGGAGCCGCCTGCCTGAGCAATGCCGGATGGAAATACCGGGATATCCTCAAATTCTTTTATGGAGATGATATCACCTTCCTACAGGCAACAGGATCATGCATCGGCTCTGTATCCGACGATGGAAAAAATGAAAATGATATCAAGGAAGAGGAAGAAACTGGTTCTAAACCTGCTGCATGCGATCCTCAAACTGTTCAGAATCCAAGTTCAACCTTCAAGGATATGGATGCATCCCATTGGGGACTCCAATACGCAAACGCACTTTATAACGAAGGCATCACAAAAGGATGCAACGATAATCCACTCTACTTCTGCGCCGAATGTGAACTCCCGCGCGAACAGGCTGTCACATTCCTGTTCCGGGCACTTAAATTGTCCGAAGTTCAATCCAGTACACCATCTTTTACTGATGTCCCCAAAAACTACTCACATAATGGCTCAACTTACGGTCAGATCGAAGCTGCCGCAAAAGCAGGCATCATCAATGGTTGTTCACCACAAAATTTCTGCCCGCTCAATAAGCTTACCCGCGCAGAAGCCGCCACCCTGTTCGTCCGTGCATTGAATATCAATACGGATGAATATATGAAAAAGGCGAAGAAATCATTCAGCGATGTTTCTTCTACAGAATGGTATTATCCATATATTCAGGCCGCTGTCGCTGCATGTCTCATCGATGGATATACGGACGGTACTTTTAAACCAGCTAATCCCATAAAACGTATTGAGTTTGCAAAACTCCTGGCTATCGCATTCAAACTGGTTCCAGGTCTTTGCCTTGATGACGCAGTAGAATGCTCCAATACAAAACCCTGCAAAAACGGAACATGCAACAGCCAGCATGTATGTATTGAATGTACTCAGAACACCTGTTCCGGCTCCCAAACATTAAAAGTGTGCGCCGACGGAAAATACAGCACCCAGTCTTGCGATTATGGTTGCTACAATAATAAATGCGGCGTCTGTACAGATGGCCAGAAAACATGCGAAGACAAACAACCGATGATTTGCTCCGGCGGGGAATACATCAACAATGGCAGTCCGTGTTCCAAAATATGCAAGGCTGGTGTATGCATTGAATGCGAATCTGACAGCGATTGCGGCGCAAACGCATCCTGCCAGTCAGGCTCCTGTGTATTCTCAACACCGGTATGTACTCCAGGAGATAAATCGTGTGACGGAAATAATGTCAAAACATGTAATCCGGATGGGAAAGGATATACATCATCTCCCTGCAGCGGAACATGTACAGGAAAGGGAATATGTCAGGAAACTACTCAACAGGAGTGCACGCCAAATGCATTGCGATGCAATGGTAAAACTCTCGAATCATGCAATGCATCGGGCAAATGGGAATCTAAAACAGTTTGCGCCGTAATGTGCAGCAATAATGCATGTATAGATTGTATTGACGGTTCCAAAAAGTGTTCTGATGATGGGAAAAAAGTACTCCAGTGCACCAATGGCAGCTTTGCCGAATATTCAGCTTGCAATGCTGGTCAAAAGTGTGATGCCGGAAATTGTATTGATTCTTCAAAACCTCAGACATGTAATAACGATCAGCTGCGATGCAATAATAATACCCTTGAAAAATGCACAAATAACAGTTGGGTGACTGATAAGCAATGCCCCCTGATGTGCGCAAACAACAAATGTATCGAATGTATCGGAACCGAAACCCGGTGCGGTACTTCCAATAATATTCTCAAATGTATGGATGGTGTGTTTCAGTCTTCTGCATGCGGAGCAATGGAAACATGTATGGACGGTATATGTCAGAAACAACCGGACAAACCATCTCAGGAATGCATAAAGGATTCGGAATGCAGCTCAGATCAAATCTGCAGTAATGGTAAATGCGTCGCAGGCAATGCTGATGTCGAATGCACTGCCAATGCAGACTGCAGTGACAATAAGATCTGTATGGATGCACATTGCGTCCCCGACAGCAGTCCTGTTGATGAATCTGAATGCAAGACAGATTCAGAATGCGATCTCAATATGATTTGTCAGAATAATGTATGCATTCCCAAACAAAATACACCTGCTGCTGAGTGTAAAAAAGATAAAGATTGCGATGCCGATTCCGTGTGTCGAAATAATACATGCATCTCAAAATGCACCAAAGCAAAGGATTGTTCAGACTCAGAGGTTTGCTACAACGAAATCTGCACTCCAAAATGTAAAAAAGACAAGGATTGCAATGATGGCGAAATTTGCGGTGAGGAAAGTGTATGCATCAAAAAAGACAATTCATCACAATGCACCGAAGATACCGACTGCTCAAAGGATGAAATCTGCAATGATGGTACATGTGAGAATAAGGAAATCGGCGTCTACAGTGATTCAAATTGCTCACAGAATAACACCAGACGAAATGCTCCGGGGTTCCTTGCTCTCCTGCTTCTGCCGCTTGTGGCGTTAATCCGTAGACGCAAATTCAACGTTTAATCCGAATCATTCCAATAAAAAAAGCCGCTATAAAGCGGCTTTTTTTTGGTCCTATGGGAGGATGAGCTTTGCGCTCACCTATTAATTTTCCACAAATGGCTTGAGCTGTTTGGCTCTCGTCGGGTGACGAAGCTTACGAAGTGCCTTGGCTTCAATTTGACGAATACGTTCACGCGTAACGTCAAAATCCTGTCCTACTTCTTCGAGTGTGTGATCACTCTTTTCACCGATGCCAAAACGCATCCGAAGAACTTTTTCTTCACGCGGTGTCAGCGTCGCCAAAACTTTTCTTGTCTGCTCCGCCAGATTCATCGATATCACCGCATCCGACGGCGAAACGACTGATTTGTCTTCAATGAAATCGCCAAGATGGCTGTCTTCTTCCTCACCGATCGGCGTCTCAAGACTGATGGGCTCCTTGCCAATTTTCAGAACTTTGCGGACCTTTTCTACCGGCAGCTCCATCTTCTCTGCTATCTCTTCTGGCGTCGGTTCACGACCAAATTCCTGAACGAGATAACGACTCGTACGAATGAGCTTATTGATAGTCTCAATCATATGAACCGGAATACGAATCGTACGTGCCTGATCGGCAATGGCTCGCGTTATCGCTTGACGAATCCACCATGTCGCATAAGTCGAAAACTTATATCCTCGTTTATATTCAAACTTATCGACGGCTTTCATCAGACCAATATTGCCTTCCTGAATCAAATCCAGGAACTGGAGCCCGCGATTCGTGTATTTTTTGGCAATCGAAACAACCAGACGAAGATTTGCCTCGATCAGTTCACTCTTGGCCATCTCCGCAACGCGCTGTCCAAGCTGGACATGTTGATAGGTCAGACGAAGTGCATCGGCTGATATCCGCGTATCCCGTTCAATATTGGCCACATCCCGGCGATATCGTGTAATCGTGTCATAAAGCGAAAACACCTTCGATTCGTTAAACCGATATCCAGACAAAATCTCATGAGATTGCTTGGGATTCGATGTAATCTCTTTGCAAATTCTTGAAATTACACGGTAATCCTCTCCGGCCTCCCGTTCACATCGACGTATCTCACGATTGGCAGCATCCAGTCGCTCAATCATCGATTTGAGTTTAAAGACAAGACGCTCGCTCAATTTCTTCGACAGACGAATCTGTACCATCAATGCATACATCGCCTTGCGATTGCGTTCCAGACTCGCCCGTGTACGTTCAAGAAACAGCTCTGATGTTCCATGAGCTTGTCTTAACCGCTCGGTCAAACGAATAATATTGCGATTCAGAACACGAATCTCATCGACATGTTCCAAAAATTCAAGGGTTATCTCTTCATCCGTCCGATCACTGTAATCGGTTTCAAAATCGCGCAAAACATCACGCATCTTCAGCTTGCCGCGTCGAACTCGTTCCGATATGGCAATAATCTCACGCACACCAAATGAACTCTGAAGAAGAACATTCAATACATTCTGTTCCCCCTCTTCGATGTGCATCGCGATTTCGACTTCGCCCTCTCTGGAAAGCAAACTCACACTTCCCATTCGCCGTAAATACATGCGTACAGGATCTGCATTTTTATCGCGTTCCTTCGTGCTGTCCTCATCAAGTTCTGTCGCTGCAAGGCTGTCTTCTTCTGTCGAAGTTTCCTCTTCATCAGAAGACTCTTCGCCTTCTGATGCATCCGAATCTTCTCGCTCAACATTATCAAACAAATCCATGTTGTCATCACCAACAGGATCCATCTCGTCATCAAATGTTGCATCGACATCCGCAAAACCTGCATCGTCACCATCTATGTCATCGAACGACTCATCCATGACATCAATGGCATCTGCAAGTCCTTCCATTGCTTCAACATCCAGTTCCTGATCTGATTTGGGCTTGCCATTCTCATCAAAACCAGCCTTGTTCATCGCTGCAGAAGCACCAGCTTCTTCCATCGCCATCGCCGCTTTGTCGGCTTCAGATTCAGCATCCAGTTTGACCGTTTTCTTCACTGGTTTAATTTCTGTCTCGGGCTCTTTGTTTTTGGCTGACTTCTTCTTTTCTGATGCATTATCTGCGTCAGAATCACCTTGCTTTGCTTTCGATGTTTTTTTCGTCTCAGAAGAACTTCCTTTCTCTTCATCAGAAAGTATTTTCGAAGACTTTTTGCTCTTGGAAGCTTTTACCGAATCCTCCGAAACCTCTGCACCCTTCTTGGATTTCTTACGCTTGCCGGCACTGGCTTCTGAATCATTGTCTGATTCTGCAGGCTTTTCCGCTTTTTTATCCGAAAGTTCCAATTTGGAATCATCTGATTTCTTCTGCTTTTTGTCGCCAGATTTCTTTTCAGCCTTATTACTCTCTTTAGCTGCAACCTTCTCAGAAGATTCCTCAGAAACTTTCGATTTCTTTGAAGACTTCTTGCTATCTTTAGCTTCGGCCTTATCTGCGGATTTCTTGCTATCTTTAGCTTCGGCCTTATCTGCGGATTTCTTGCTATCTTTAGCTTCGGCCTTAT
>JAFRYG010000123.1 GCA_017441205.1 Pseudomonadota bacterium | reverse complement strand
CGCGGCTATTTCGCTCTGCTCAATACGCCGCGCCAATAGCGCCGCAGGGGGGATGCCCCCCTTCATAAGAAAGCGATCAGAGTAATTTTGACGATGGTTGCAAAAAAACATTATTCATCATGGAACGTTAACTGGTTGTTGAAATCAGGGATGATTTCTAATAGAATGTACTGGCAATTCTATTGCTGTGGACTTGTTCTGCATACAGCGGTATAATCAGGTGTTTTAATAGCGGTATTCGGGTATTCAACCCGTAGGTATCGGCACATCAGGAGGAAATATTATGACGAATAGTCGGAAATTGGCTTTGTTGCTCGGCTCATTGATGGTTATGGGCATTGGGCTGAATGGTTGTGACGAAGACAATTGGAAGTGTGAGGAATGCGGGACAGTCAAGGGTGGCAAAGTTGTCGGCAATGTCTCGAGAAATGATTTGGCAGTTGGAATCAAGCCTGAGGATGTGAGAAAGTCTTCATGCACATCATCCGATTGTATGACGAAATCAGAGTGTAAAGATGGAGCCGGTTATCTTGCCTGTCGTTGTTCACAGAATCTTGAAGTCTGCCATACTTACGAAGCATGCATCGGTGTAAAGAACTGTGAGTATAAGTGTGGTGATGAGGGAACCTGTGGCTGGGCTGCCTGCCGTAAGAACAGTGCCTGTACAGGCAATACGGGATGCGATCCTTCGAACCTGGATACCGATGGTGATGCAGATGGCGACGGCATCCCGAACGGAATTGAGCTCGAAAGTGCGCTCGGGCTTGATCCCTGCAATGCAGATACGGATGGCGATACTGTTCCCGATGGAACGGAAGACCTGAACCACAATGGTAAATTTGAACCCGACAAGGGTGAGACGGATCCATCGGATTCAACGAGCGTTCTGGATGTCAATGGCGGTCAGTATCAGGTGATTGATGCCGGCTGTAAGGCAGAAGATATCCTTTCGGGTTCTGATGCTACACTCAAGTATATGAGCGTTGCCAAACTGGATGGCGCTACTTATTCGGATGTAAAAGCAGATGGTTTTGTGGTTTCTTTCGTTGACGAATCGAAGAAAGTCGTAGGGCTTTTCGGTTCGAAAGGATCCGAGATTATTTCGACACCGGATCAGCTGGTTGGCAAAGCGCTTGCTGCTGGTACATTCGTTGCGGACTCGACCTTTAAATCGACAGTTCCAATGGCGAGCTGGTCTGAAGGCAATTACAAGAAAGAGTACCAGATCGTTCCGGATCATTCAGTAGATCGTGTTAAATATACGGTTACGCTGGGCGATGGCCAGAAAACACTCGAAGACGTTCGCGAGAAACTCGTCAAGCTCTTTGGCGAAGCTACGGGTGGAAAAAGCAGCAAGACAAGCTGCGGCGGAGACAAGGCAATCCTTTATGTTGCCCGTTCCGGTTATTCTTCGACAGAGAAAAACTACATCTACAGCATTGCACTTGCCTGTGCGGATAATAAGAATGTTGATGCATTGAATGAGCTCGAAGATGTTCTGTCCGGGACGCTGGTTGCCCCGACAAAGGAAGCTTATGCTCAGATGACGAATGTTCAGTTCGATGCATTTAAGGACTTCATCTGCCAGGCAGAACCGTTTGGTCAGTCCTCCGGTACAGTTGACTTCCTGTGGGTTATCGATAATTCCGGTTCGATGGAAGACGAATTGGAGAACGTGGTCAATACCGTTCAGACGTTTGCCAAACGACTTGGAAATTCCGGTATTGACTATCGTGTTGCTGTAACGACGACAGATGCTTATCTGCTGGATGAAGTGAGCTCTGCCAGCCCAAGCACTTACAAGAGTGGATATGAGACCATTGGTGCCAATGATTTCCCGATCAAAGCCTATATGAATATGCTTGGTATTCGTACAGCTACGACAGCCATCGCTCAAAACTATGGCGGTTTCTACGGTGAGGCTGGTTTGAAGGGCGAGAAGTCGACGTTCGTTTCGAACGTTAGAGATGACACAGCATGTACTACAAACCAGAATAAGAATGTTTGCGGCAAAGGTTATGAAGATGGCTTAAAGAGCGGTGCTCTGACGCTTTCACGTCTGTCAATTGATATCAACAGCGATGAACCGGGTGAGTTGTTCGAGAGTGACAAGAAGATTTACAACAGCCTGCGTCATGCCAAGAAACATATTGCATGCAAGAGTTTCCAGGGTTCTACGAAGACAGAAGAAGCCTGTGACAGCGAAATTCAGAAGGGTATAGCCAATAAGAAAGATCCTGTTGCGGCGCTGACGCTTCGCGATGATGCACTGAAATACATCATTTGGGTTACCGACGAAGAATCACGTCAGTTTAAAGAAGATCAGGTTATGTCTTCACATGCCAGCGATCTTGAAGGCTGTCTGACTGGTTATAAACTGAGCGGTTCTGATTCCAGCTACACGATGGCAACTGGCAGTATCAAGGATAATCCGGGTGATGCTGCAGATGTTTGCAACCCCTCGCTGAAGGCAAAACTTACGCAGCTCGAAGCCGATGGCACTCTGAACTCTGAAATGGAGCTTTCCCAGATCAAGACAGTAATGCCTGAATATTATGATATGCTGATGTATTATATTCAGCGTTATTCTCTGTATGCAGGCAAGGGCGGTATCGCTGGATTCGCACTCGTCGGCGATATTGGTCGTGAAGGTGGTGGTTTCTGCAAACGTCTGAGCGTCTGCAAGAAAAATTGTATCAAGGATGGTCAGCCGCAGCCTGATTCACAGGAAGGAATTGCGGGATGTGAATCCTGTGATCCCGATGGCTGGTTCGATTCTTCGAATGCAAAGATCGGTGCAAACTACGGCTTGTCATACATCCATATGGCCCGTTTCCTGGGTTCGTATAACAACGGTAAGATGGATGGTAAAGAAGGTGGCTTCGCCAGCGTTTGCAATGATTCGTTCGAGAACAGCGTTAACGCTATCTTCGAAGACGTTGCCGGTCGTGTCGCATCGCATAGTTTGATGGGCTATCCTATCGCTTCGACGATTACTGTTGTCGCGAACATTGGTGGTAAGAATGTGGTGTTGAAACGTGGTGCCGATGAGAATGGCTGGGATTATGATGCTTCCCAGAACGCCATTACGTTCAGCGGTGTAAAGGCAGATCCCAAAGAATACGTTGCCATTTCTTATGTTATCTGGCAGCCAAGCAAGGGCTAATTTTTCGATTGCTCTTTCTGCAGAAAACAAAAAGCATGCCCCGGCGGGGCATGCTTTTTTTGTTTTTGTAAAGTGTATATATGTGAGGAATGAAGCAGATAATGTATGGCAATCGCGTCGATTCCCGCTCCTGGTGCCAGGCTTTTGAGCTTTAGCTTATCAACGCGGGCAGTGCATAATTTTATGGGATGCGCTGAATGGGGAATGCCTGGGCATCAAATGGCATACCAAAGTGATTTACGAGTTGTTTGAGGCGTTCAAAAAAGGCCAATGAAACAACGATATTGCCGCGCTCCGTAGAGAAAATAGGGACATCTCTGGTAAAGGGATTGTTGACGATTTTGAATTCGTAACCGCTCAGACGCGGAGATGTGAATCCAAAGGCTCCCCAGGTCGCTTCTCCGTAGGGATTGAAATCGAGTTCGCAGTGAATGACGGGGAGTTTCAGACGATAAAAGTGATACGTTGCGTACTTGAGAATTACAGGCGGACGGCCCAGCCATTGCCATGCAAATGAGGCTGCGGCATCTGTCGGATATCCCGGCTGAATGACAATTCCCGTTTCGACAACGCCATGACATGGGGCGAGTGCTTTGATTTGTTCAGCGACACTTGGCATGAGGATGAGCGAGCCATCGACCGTGCTCCGCATGGGATCGATTTCGATGCCAAATTCATCGGCAAGTATTTCGGCAATTTCCCAATATACCGCGATATCTCCGTTCGGCAGATAACCGAACAGCTGGGGATAATTGTTGGCAATATTGATATCGAGAGGCGGATCGATATTCGCGATGTTGTATCCCATGGTCGATATGGGATAATGCCACTGACATAATTCTTCGGAGAAAACGGGGATATTCAGCAGCAGCGCCTGGGTTTTGTCCCAGGTCCTCGGAAAGTCATAGCTAAAATCCTCTCTCAGCTTCATTTGCGTATGCATGGTGTATTGCATACCCATCCCCTGAACATCCAGGAGCAATTCATCCAGTTCGCTTATCTGCAGAATGGTTGAATCAAAATTATTGTCAGTATCGTCCGAATTGCCGGCTGCAAAAATATCTTCGAAAGAAGTATCTGTTTGGGTCGGTGTCGTATAGAAGGGATCGGACAGCGGGAACTCCCGGTACGGTTGAAGATCTTCCCGTGTTTCAGGAAACAGGTAGCCTCTTGGAATGAAACATGAGTCAAAAGGCGGATTGATTTCGGGAGAGGCGCTTCTGATGTGTGCTGGGAGACGTACGATTTTTGTACTTGGCATAGCAGCTTCGACGTAAGTAAGTTTATGAGGCGTACCAATGCGGTACGCAATTCATGAAATTGTTATTCCATATTTTGTGGAATGGCAAGAATGCGGAGAATTGAATTACATCCCGGGACATTTGGGGTTTTCTTTTGGGAAGTGATGTTGGTAAGATTGTTTTTTGGCGTGGTTCTGGAGTATGAACAGACCCCGTCGTTTTACTGGTATGAATGTGCATGATTGCGTTAAATCATAAGCCTGCGGGCAATGATGGAAATATGGAAATGCGGAGAATGATGAGCTTTAGTCGCCTGTCTGTGTTTGTGTTCGTTGTGTTTTGGATGTTGTCGGGGTGCAGTCAGACACCGGCAACACCGGATGATCAACAGGATGCTCCATCTGCTGATACAGCCGGTGAACAGCAGGCAAAAGAAGATGCCCCGATAGTTCATGGCAATGAACAACCTGCGGCCAAAAGTGCGGATGCTGCCGGAAGCCACGATGATTCCGATGGCGCTGCAAAGCCTGGGATGGGAAACGATTCCGCAGCATTGCCCCCGGTTCAGGCTGTTGAGAACAATTCTGAAGAAGTTCCTGCGCAGGCATCAGACAACCCACCCCCAGAGCCGGCAGAGGATTCGGCTCAAGCCGGAGTTCCTGAAGAGGCTCAGAATGAACACAAAATTGATTCTCTGGATGAGCTTTCCGAATCCCAGAAGCAAAAGCTGTCAGCGATTGTCTGGGATGTCGATCCCGAGGTTTTGAATGCCATAGAACAAAAGAATGAGGGGGGACATTTCCCGTTCAGCGATGAAAAACATTTGGATCTGTTCAAAGACAGCATTGAGAACCAGGGTGGCGTATATGCCGGAGTCGGCACGGATCAGGGATATCTGTTCGTTGGATGGCAGCGTCCGACACTGGCTTTTATGATCGACTATGATCCTTGGGTCATTGTGATTCATCGCATGTATATGGCGTTTTGGCTGGCTTGCGAAGACAGCGCTTGTCTGCACCATTATTTTGATGATCGCGATGCGGGACTGGCATTTCTGGAGAGTGAGGCCGGTGTCGCAGCACAGCTCAATACGAAAGCAGTCAATAAAATATATCGGACGACTCAGCGCAGTATTGCGCGACAACTCAAACGTCTCGAAAAGATGCCGGTGAAGACGTTTATGAATGATGCAGAATCCTTCAATTACATTCGCAATCTGATTCGTCAGGAGCGGTTGAGAACGTTTCAGGCAAACTTGCTCGGCGATCGCGCATTTGCATCTCTTGCTTCGACGCTGCGCGAACTGGGGGCATCGGTAACGACGCTTTATCTGTCGAATGCTGAGCAGTATTGGGGATATTCCGAACAATTCAAAAAGAACATCATCGAACTCCCGGCTTCGGATAATGCCCTGATACTTCGCACGAGCGCAACATATCCCATCAATACGGATTATCGTTACAGTATTCAGCCCATGAAGGTGTTTAAGGCATGGTTATCGCATCCGGAGGGCAAGACGGTTCGTCAGGTGACGAAACGCGTAAGGGTCAAGGGCCCCGATGATTTCCCCTTTGTCGTCGATGATTTTATGCCGCCTGAAGTTGTGGAGAATTGATATGAAACGCGGGTATTTGCTGATTTTTGGGCTTTTTTTCTGGTGTACCACTGCTTTTGCCGGCGATCCTTGTCCGAATGCACAAAATGAGGCAAAACCGGCTGATCCCAAAGAAAAATGCCGCACGGATTTGACGAATACGCTGCCGCCTGTATTTGTTTTTCCCGAGGATAAAGATCAGCCCAAAGCAGAGCCAGAACAGCCCAGACAGGATGATGCAGTCAAGAAACCATCTTCTGCTCAGCGTCCGCTGCCGGAAACCTGTACATATTCTGCTTATGCCTGGGATACCAAAAAGGGCAAATCGACGGATCATTTTACGGTATCCAAGCCATATTCGGAAGTTACGGAGGATGAACGCGATCCCAATGTTCCTGAATGTACCATCTGCCGGGAAGATCAGGTCGAAATTGATCCGCATGCATTTGGTGTGAATCACGGGACCATCCGGATTTGTCACGTCTATGCGGAACAGGTCAAGTCCGCGCTGACCGAGATTGCCAAAAGCGGCGAATTTGATATCGAAAAACTCGAGGGTTATCGCCCGGGAAAAACGCGCGGCAAGGTCGATAAAAATGGACTCAGGACGCAGTGGAGTCAGCACAGCTATGGGACTGCCATTGATATCAATGCCAATCACAATGCCATCTACAGCCAGTGTACCGAAAAAATTGTCGGCAGTTCACAGGATGTAAAGAATTGCAAGCGCGGCATCGGCGGTGCCTATCAGCCCGAAAAATTCCCGAGAGTCTCCATCGTAAAGGACGGTGTCGTCTATCGCATTATGACGAAATTCTGGAAATGGGGTGGGGAAATCGAAGGAACCACGAAAGATATCATGCATTTTTCTGTTACCGGCTATTAGGTGAAAAATGTTTCCTTCGATTGTTTTCCTTCCGTTGGGACAGTGTTTTTTCGGTGCTTCAAAAAGAATGCTCGGCATTGTGAAGACGGTTGCACTGAGTCATCGCATTTCTGATGCCGTTTTGAACGTTCTGGGAGAACGTGAAACCGAGATTTTACCGCAGGACATGGTCTGGGAACTCAGGTGGATTCATTATTGTATGCCTAGACCATGGATCGCGTGTTTTGAAACGGCATGCGCATTTGAAGTCTGGCTCGCATTTCACCGTCAGCGCGGTCGGGTGTGCATCGGAAAATGCGTGGAAAATGGCCATCTCATCATGCATGCCTGGGTGCAGTGTAAAACGGCGGGCTTTTTTGATTCTCCGGGGTTTGAGGAAGTGGTGATGGCACCGACAGATCTAAGGTCTGAAGTTAGGAACAAGATTTAAGATGCTTCGTGCAAAATGCATAACCACGAATGGTGGGCATTGCTGAAAGAATTCATGTAAAGTGATGTAGGTGTTTTATCTACTTGCAACTACGTGCCTATTTGCGCTAAATTTTCGCGCCTACTCCGAAAGGGGGAGTAGAATGTACCCGTATCAGGAGCAAAGGACGGAATATGCGTTTCCCTGGGATCCGAAAGGGCAAATATTATTTTCCGGTGACGGAAAAGAAATCGACACTGACGACGACAACAACGGTCAAACCCTGGTATATTGTGGGTTTGGACGAAGTTTTGGTCGATCTTGAAATACATGGTTGTCCGCAGTCATTGTTACCGGAACTTGGATTGGTTTCGGGTGAAAGTGTGCAGTTTTCTGCGGATGAGATTACGCGGCTGCTGAATCGCGTATCGGAACTTGGACTTGAAGTTCGGTTTGCAGCGGGTGGAACGATTGCCAATACGTTGTGCAATTATACCCATTTGTCTGGCGAACCCGCTATTTTGCTTGGTGCGATACCGGATGTGATTCGTCCGGGTACACCGGCATTTGCCTATGTGGCGCAGACACCGAAGGCCGTCAATCTGGATTATCTGGTACCGGTTGCCGGTCACGTTGGCATTGCAGTGACGTGTTTTACGCCGGATGGCGAGCGTTCATTTGCGGTAGCTCCCGGCATCAGTGGTGACTATCATCCGGAGGATATACCTGAGGATGTTGTTCGCCGGGCGAGTGTTGTGGCGACGAGTGTATATTGCATTGCCAATCCGAATCGTCCGATAGCGAAGTCGGTGATACGCATGCTCGAAATTGCGCACGATGCAAACGTTCCGGTAGCATTCGGGATGGGAACGAGTGCGCTGGTCAGGCGTATGCGCGATGAACTGATGGATGTGCTGCACAAATATGTGAATATTGCCGCGATGAATGTTCGTGAAGCCGAGGCACTGACGGGATCTTCGGATCCATTGATCGCCGGCCAAATGCTGCTGGATGCCGTGGATGCAGTCCTGATTACGGAAGGTGCCCGCGGTCTGACGATGTGCGGATATACGGACGATTCCGTCAAGCGTGCAACGCGCGATGGTCTGCACAGCGGCAGCATTGATAACTACAATCAATATGAGTACAGCCGTTTGGTATTGCGCAAAAACTGCAAGGATCCGCTCCGCATATTTACACATATTCATCCCTATCTTGGAGGGCCGCAGAAATTGTGCAATACGAGCGGTGCCGGAGATGCCGCGCTGGCGGCATTTCTCCATGACGTGGCGGCGACCCGGTACCATGCCGAGACCGTCCCGGATTCCAAGAAGCATTCGCAGGGAATTGAATTTCTGACCTATTCCTCGCTTTCGCGCAATGCTCAGTACAGCAATCGCGTTGCCTATGAAGTTTTGCGGAACAATTCTCCAAGGCTTGAAGCCCCGATAGGCAATGACAAGGAAAATGATAACGATTGACGGGAGAATTACCTGATATGTATGAGTCTGAGTCCGAATTGCTTACTGCGCTCGTCGAAGTGGTCAAATCGGTCAATAAAGTCGTATCCGAAGGCAAAGCCCTTTCGAAAGCTCTGGAGAAGCTGGATAGTTCGAAAGCTTTGCTGCGTCAGGATTATGTCGCGGATGCCCTGGAGTCCCTAAAAGACAATGATTTGCGCGTTTATGGCCACGGTGAACAGCAGAAGGCGCTCGTTCACGAGCTCGAAAAGAGGCTTCATGCGCTTCGGGTGAATGCCCACCGAATCCTGATCGAAGGTCTGACACAATGCGCGGACAAGCCGGAACACATGAAGATCATATCAGACAATCCGCTCGTCATTTATATGCATCCGCTGACGCTTGAGGTCTATTTTGAACAGGCAAAAGCCGTTTGGACGTATGCACATGAACCGCTCCAGAACGTTTCGCTGGATGCAGGTGAAATCATGACAGCACATCAGGCACTCGTGGACACGTTTCGTGCGTCGCGCGTGGATTCCAAACAATTCTGGCAGCAGCTCAAACTGGCCTATGATATGGTTTTGCTCAAGCAGGGACAGCCTGCCGGGACGCGCGTCGATATCGTCGAACTTCTGCCCCCGCTTGGATGGCTGTGGCCTTCTGCTGTGGCGACGAAAAAGGGATCTTCCTTTCCTCGCTATCTGCTGGCCTATCAGATTCAGAAACTCAGGGCGGATGGGCTTTTGCAGAACAAAGGTGTGCGGCTTGAGCTGGGTACGGCGACCGGCGGAAGTACCCGGAATAAGGCCAATGTATTATTTATTCCGATGGGGGCAACAGAAGGACAATATTATTTGTCGATTTGCTTCAGACAGGCGTAAACTGTTACGGGTCATTTTGGGGAATGACATTTCGTTGAGATTTCGTCACACGTGAGTTTGGACTATGCCAACAAATGAAGAGAATAAGCTGATTGCTTCACACATTATTCAACGTCTTGGTGAGGGTGGACAGCCGCCTGAATTCGGACTGAGCCGTATTAATGTGGGAAATGAGAGCTATCTGAACGTCCTTGAACATGAGTATTTTAACAGCCTGCTTAAACAGGGATCGAGTTTTAAGCTTGTTCAGGGATATTTTGGCGGCGGCAAGACCCACTTTCTCCATTGCGTCCGTGAACTTGCGTGGAAATATGGGTTCGTATCCTCGAATGTCGAGCTTTCGCCTGCAGAGTGTCCCTACGACGATTCGCTCAAGGTATATCAGAATGTCGCATGCCACCTGATGCTGAAGCCGGATTCGATTCTCGATCCGCCGAATCTTGGCATTTGCAATGTCATTCGTCATGTGGTGGAACAGAGACTCGCTGATGCTGCCAAAGAAGGATCGGATCCAAAGGCGGCAGTTATGGATTGGGTGATGTCGAAGCTTTCGCGCGCCTGGTGTGAAAGTCATTCGTGCCGCCAGGCCGTGGCTCAGTTTGCGATTGCCGTACTCGAAAAAGACTACCGCCAGGAACAAATCCTCGAAGCCTGGCTCCGGGGTGAGAATATCGTCGATTCGCGGCTGAAATCATGCGGAGTTTATGAACAGATTACGAAGACCAACGGCTTTACGATGATGCGCAGTCTTCTTCAGATGATCGTGGCGCTTGGATTGCCGGGAACGGTTCTGCTGTTTGATGAGGTCGATCGCAATCTTTCAGTGAGTGCGAAGCGTTCCCATATTATCGGGGATAATCTGCGCCAGGTCGTCGATCTGTGCGGTCGTCATCAGCTGCCGCATACGCTGTTCATGTATGCAGTTCCGCCGGAATTTATGCGCACGGTCGTTCCGGATTATCCGGCGCTTTATCAGCGCCTGAAATCGCCGGTTCCGTTGAGTGCAAGAAGTCCGCAGGCGGTATTGATCGATCTGGAAAAACTCGATCTGGCCCCGGAAGAGCTCATGACGGAGCTCGGCGTTCGTCTGGTCAAGGTTTTTGAGGATGCGCGCGAGGTTGCTTTTAATGAAGTGCTTCAGTCCCAGAATGCGGCGGCTCTGGCACATGCCTGTGCCGAAGCGTGTTTTGAGGTCAATCATCGACGATTGTTCGTCAAGACGTGGGTCGATTTTCTGTATTCCCAGCTTGCCGACGGTGAATGTGTTCTGACCGATGAACAGGCCAGGGATCTTCTCTGGTCAGGGCAGCAGGCATTGACGGAAACTCAGGAAACAGAAGACGAGTTTGACGATTTTTGATGCTTTTGAATGTGAAGGAATATTTATTCTGCACATTCATGATGTAACAGGCCAGGTTTTCGGGGAATTCCGAGGGGGGAGCGTCGTATTGCCGAGGCAATAGACGCGCGGGGGGAGGCTTCCCCCCGCCAAAATCCTCAAAAAAGAACAGGTGATGATATGTCCGATGACCCAAATGCTCGAAAACTCCATGCAGCGCTTACGCTTGAAGCCATGCGGCTGGGGGTCGTTCCGGCAACAGATCTTGAGGAATCGACCGTAGGACGCGATATAGAGCTCGATATTATACGTCAGGATTTGGCACAGTGTGCAGTTTCGGGCGCGCGCCGGGCCTTTCTGGGGGATTATGGCCTCGGAAAATCGCATCTGCTCGAACTCATTGAACAGATCGCACTGAAACAGAATTTTCTCGTTTCGAAAGTGACGCTGGATCATGCGGATCTTTCGCCGTCGCAGCCCAAGCGTATCTATCACGAGGTGATGCGGAATCTGATTTATCCGGATCGCCCGAATATGCTTGAGGGCATTGAACCGCTTTTGGAGAAGGCCATTCAGAACGAAGATGTTCTGAGGAAATATTTTGCCAAAACCGACAAGACGCACCCGCTGCCCAGGACCATTCGCGAACAGCTCAATGGCGGGCTTCACCTTTATCTGTCGCCGGCACTGGCGTATCTGCGTGCGCTCAGTCACCCGGAATCGATTAAACTGCCGGCGTATTGCGGCGATGCCGTGAGCTGGGCGCCAAAGGCAAGGCACTTGCTCATCGATTGGATCGAGGGTCATCCGACGCAGTCCAATCAGGATATCAATGATGAGCTCAACCAGATACATGGCCGTTTTCCCAAGATTTATTCGCTGCTCGACTATCGTCCGTGGGCAAAGATCTATGGCTATATCCTGAACGGCGTTTCGCAGCTGGCCAAAGACGTCGGCTATGCGGGCCTCGTGATCGTCGTCGATGAAGCTGAGTTTTATTCACTCCTTTCGGCTCAGAACCGTGCTTTCGCCAAGTCGCTTTTCCAGTCGTGGTCGCATGCCGTGACGGCCGATGAGGATGGGTCTCTGAGCTGTTCAGACGATGAACTCCTGGTCGGAGGTTACGGCATTCAGCGCGAGCTGCCGGCGCGGTATTCGGACAATCCCGGGATGTATCTCGTCTTTGCCATGACGCCGAATTCGGACGGCATTCGTGTGCTGCAGGAGGCGGTTCCGCCGCAGTTCATCTGCTATCTCAACCAGCTGACGGCCCCGGATTATCTGAAAATGACGGGGCATCTGGTCGATCTTTATCGCAAGGCGTATCCCGATGCCGTGATTCCGGATGGCATTACCGAGCCGCTTTCGGATGTCGTCAATGCGATGACGCAGCAGGGACGTCTGGCCAATCCCCGGCAGACAATGAAGTTTTTGACGGAATTCCTCGATTTGGTGCGCTTCGTACCGGATCAGATTCCGAGTGTTATCGACAACCTGATGTTCGATAATGATTTTTAGTTCAGTGAAGTTTTGGGTATGTATGGAGAGTATGTTTTTACTCATCAATACATTCAATAAATAATGATTTTTAATTCAGTGAAGTTTTGGGTACGTATGGAGAGTATGTTTTTACTCATCAATACATTCAATAGATTTGCGCTTTACAGCGCAGTTACTTGTTTTTTATACGCTTACGCGGCAGGGGGTGTTCGATTGTGAACACCCCCTACAACCCCCGCACGCTTTTTGTGCTATCGTAGTTGCGGGGTGAATGTCCATCCATGGACATGCCACCCTCGCCTCTCGCCGCCGTCCATGGCGGCGCAGTGATTGTGATGATTGCCATCTTAAGCTGCCGTAGGGATTGTGATGTAAGAGATAATTGATCATACCTGAAGCGAATAAGACAGGTGTGACCATCCGTTGCAAGCTGCAGAGAGCAGTTCTTTTTCAGGGATATAAGGATTAAAGATGATTTCACTCAGCGGCATTAAACCGACTTCGACCCCTCATGTTGGTAATCACCTTGGCATGATTGAACCAGCAATTGCATTGCAGGAACAATATGATTGCCGCTATTTTATTGCGGATTATCATGCGATGACGACGGTGCACGATGCAGCCAAAATGCGCGAGTATTCCCATGGAATCGCTGCATATTTTCTGGCATTCGGGCTCGATCCGCGCAGATGCATTTTTTATCGTCAGTCGGATTTGCCGCAGGTTTGCGAACTTGCCTGGATTCTGAGCTGTGTGACAAACATGGGGCTGCTCGAACGTGCGCACGCCTGGAAGGCGGCCAAGGACCGCGGTACCGCCGGCGAGGAAGTTCATGGACTTTTTGCCTATCCCGTTTTGATGGCTGCCGATATTCTCATTCATGATTCCGATATCGTTCCGGTGGGCAAGGATCAGGTTCAGCATGTCGAAATGACGCGCGATATGGCCGAACGCTTCAACTTTGCATTCGGCGAGACTTTCCATCTGCCGACGGCCAAGTTCAACGAGCGCGTGGCGACGATTCCCGGGCTCGATGGCCGCAAAATGTCAAAATCCTACGGCAATACGATCAATCTGATGCTGCCTCCAAAACAGCTCAAAAAGCAGATCATGAGCATTGTGACGGATTCTACGCCGATCGATCAGCCCAAGGATTACGAGAACTGCAACGTCTATAAGCTCTATAAGCTTTTTGCGACGCCCGAACAGTGCGACGAACTGGCCGAAAAATACCGTACGCCTGGTTTCGGTTATGGTCATGCCAAGCTTGCCCTCTACGACTTGCTGATGGCCAAAACAGAGCAGCCGCGCCGGATTTATGACGATTATATGGCACATCCCGATACGCTCGAGGATGTCCTTCGCGATGGTGCCGCAAGGGCTTCGGTCAAGATGAACGAGGTTTTGACGCGTGCCCGCGATGCCGTCGGTTACATGGTTTAGTTTTTTGCGGTGCCGGCGGCTATGGGGTGCCCCCATACGCCGCCGCAAAAGGCCTATGCGCGGGGGCGCATACGGCCTTTTAACCCGATGCTGTTATGTGGCTTTCGTTCGCATTTTTATCCGCGCTGCTGCTCGGGTTCTATGATGTCTGCAAAAAGCACTCGCTCAGAGAGAATGCAGTCGTTCCCGTTTTATTTCTGAACACGCTGTTTTCGAGTCTGCTGTTTTTGCCGCTGCTTTTGTTCTCGTTTGGGGGAATCCTGGCTCCGGGGGATTTCTTTTATGTTCCCGAAACGTCGTGGCGTGAGCATGGGTACATCTTTATTAAATCGGCACTCGTGCTCTCGTCGTGGGTTTTTGGCTATTTCGGAATGAAGCACCTGCCGCTGACGCTCGTCGGGCCGATCAATGCGACGCGTCCGGTCATGGTTTTGATCGGAGCTGTGCTGATTTTTGAAGAATCTCTGAACCTTTGGCAGTGGGCGGGCGTACTGACGGCCATTGTGGCTTTTTATCTGCTCAGTCGCAGCGGCAAAAAGGAAGGCATCGATTTCAAGCACAACCGATGGGTGTTTTCTGTCGTACTGGGATGCATTCTGGGCGCAGCATGCGGGCTCTACGACAAATACCTGATGGCAGATCCGACAGCCGGCGGTCTCGGACTCGATAGACTGGCGGTTCAGACGTATTACAATTTCTATCAATGTGTACTGATGGGGATCATGCTGTTCTGCCTGTGGTTTCCGCATCGCAGGGAACAGCCCTTTCATTGGGTGTGGGCAATATTGGGGATATCGCTGTCTTTATCGATGGCAGATTTTGCCTACCTCTATGCCCTGAGTCTGGAAGGCGCAATGATTGCTGTCGTTTCGATGGTGCGTCGCGCCAGTGTGCTCGTTTCGTTTGGATTTGCAGCACTCGTGCTGCGCGAAAATAACCTCAGGGATAAAGCGATTGATCTGGGACTCGTTATCGTCAGTATGGTCCTTCTGTTCATCGGCAGCCGGGGGTGATTTCAATGCTTGAGCATGGAACTCTCCCCCTCTTGGTTTTGTTTCCAAAGCCCGGGAAAATCCTTTAGAATACGGAGTTCGCATTTGGGGCATTTGCCCATGAATGCTCAAGGATGATCAAGGCCATTGTACCTTGGCAGCAATGCTGGATATTGACCGCCTCAAAGCTCAGAATCTGGAAAGACCACGACAGAGCACTGCTCAAGGCGAATTCCGCATCCGTCCCCGGGTGACAGCGGCTTGTTTATGGATGATGCCCGAGACTTTAATCGATAGTTATAAAACCAATGATATATGCCGATAATGCAGCGACGACTGCCATCAATCCCAAAGCTCTCGAAGCGATGCTCCCTTTTATGACGCAATGCTTCGGAAATGCTTCCAGTACGCACGAAATGGGACAGAGAGCGAGTCAGGCCATGACCAAAGCGCGCATGGCGATTGCCCGTTGTCTGGGGGCTTCGCCGCATGAGATTTCCTTTACCTCCGGCGGAACGGAATCCGATAATCAGGCGATTCTTTCTGCTGCAGCACTTGGCCGGAATACCTGCAAAACGCACATCATTACATCTGCATTCGAGCATCATGCCGTTCTGAACACCATGAAAAAGCTCGAAACAGATGGTTTTGAAATCACTTATCTGGACATTCATTCCGATGGCGTCATTCGCCCGGAACAGATCGCAGAACACATCACGCCTTCCACATGCCTCGTCTCTGTCATGGCGGCGAACAATGAGACGGGGACTATACAGCCTGTCGCAGAGATCGGCGGCATCTGCCGACGGCATCACGTCATATTTCATACCGATGCCGTCCAGGCCGTCGGTCATATTCCCGTCGATGTCCATGAACAGCAGATCGATATGCTGTCGATGTCAGCTCACAAATTCGGCGGTCCAAAGGGCATTGGCGTTCTCTATGCCCGAAAAGATATTCCGCTGATCAATCTGCTTGAAGGCGGATCTCAGGAACGCGGAAAACGCCCGGGAACAGAAAATATCCCGGCCATCGTCGGTATGGCTGCCGCACTCGAAGATGCCTGTGAACGCATGGATGAATCTCAAAAATATCTCATTCCTCTGCGAAACAGGCTCACCGACGAACTCCTCAAATTGCCGGGGGCCATTCTCAATGGCGATTACGACAAACGTCTCCCAGGGCACATCAATTTCTGCTTCCAGGGCGGGAACAGTGAGTCTATGCTCCTGCTGTTGAATCAGCAAGGCATCTGTGCTTCCGCCGGATCTGCCTGTACTGCCGGATCCATGGAACCGGACCACGTCCTGCTTGCGCTCGGGCGTTCACCGGAACTGGCCGGTACCTCGCTGCGTCTGACCCTCTCTGAATCCATTACCCCAAACGATATCGATGTCATTGTTCAGGCTGTCACCGATACCCTCAGAATCATTCAAAATGATTGTTTCGCAAATCAATAAGGAAATACCATGAATAGCATGAAAGCTCTGATTGCAATGAGCGGCGGCGTCGATTCCAGTATTGCCGCAAAACTCATGATCGACAAGGGGTATCAATGTACAGGATGCACCATGAAGCTCTATCACAACGAGGACGCATGCATCGCAAAAGGGCATACGTGCTGCTCCCTTGATGATGTCGAAGATGCCAGAAGTGTCGCGGCATTACTCGGTATCCCCTACCATGTATTCAATTTTACGGACGATTTTAAATCCAAAATTATCGATAAATTTGTTCAATCCTACCTCCATGGGCTTACGCCGAACCCTTGTATCGACTGCAATCGATACATGAAATTCGATAAACTGTACGAACGTGCAAAGCTCATGGGATGTGATGTCATCGTAACCGGACACTATGCCCGTATCGAATTCGACGAAAAAACAGGAAAGTATATCCTCAAAAAAGCCGTCGACACCTCCAAGGATCAAAGCTACGTCCTCTACAATATGTCTCAGGAACAGCTCGCGCACACCCAGTTTCCGCTTGGGCATCTTTGCAAATCCGAAGTTCGTGAGATCGCTGAAAAATGCGGTTTTATCAATGCAGACAAACCCGACAGTCAGGATATCTGTTTTGTTCCCAACGGGGATTATGCCGCCGTCATTGAACACCATACGGGGGAAAAATGTCAGCCGGGGATCTTCCTCTCGCCGGATGGAAAAACGATCGGAAAACACCAGGGGATCATCCATTATACCATCGGACAGCGCCGCGGACTGGGCCTCAGTTATCACGAACCCCTGTACGTGTGTAAAATCTGTCCACGCAATAATACAATTATCCTCGGAAAAGAATCGGATTTGCTGAGCCGTGAATGTCGTGTCGAAGACTTTCACTGGATTTCCGGTGACGTTCCAGAGGCTCCTGTTCCATGCAAAGCCAAAATCCGGTACCGGAGTGCCGAAAAAAGCGCATGCGCAACAGTTCTGGGCCCGACAACGGTCCAGATTGTTTTCGACGAACCCGTCAAAGCCATTACTCCGGGTCAGGCTGCCGTATTATACGACGGTGATGTCGTTCTGGGCGGCGGTACCATTGCGGCGAGCTGATATTTTCATTTCCTGAGCACACCCCGATGACAAACATGTTCAAAGATATCATTCAAAAACTTTATGAAACTCAAAATATCACAGACGATGAAATCAAATTGCTCATCGATCTCCCTGAGTCCGAAGCAGCTCCGCTTCGCGAAGCCGCACTCAAAAGGCGCCGTGAGTATTACGGAAACGACGTCTTTATCCGGGGACTGATCGAGTTCTCCAATTATTGTAAAAATAATTGTTATTATTGTGGAATTCGCGCCGGCAACACACAGGTCGAACGATACCATCTCACTAAGGACCAGATTTTACAATGTTGTGACACCGGTTACACGCTCAGTTTTCGAACGTTTGTTCTCCAGGGCGGCGAAGATCTTTCCTACTCCGATGACGATATCTGTGACATCGTCAGTTCGATCAAAAAAGCATATCCCGATTGTGCAGTGACGCTTTCTATCGGTGAAAAATCGAAAGAAACGTATCAGGCGTACTTTGATGCCGGTGCCACGCGCTATCTGCTAAGACACGAAACGGCGACCCCGGATCATTACGCACACCTCCATCCGGAATCCATGAGCCTCGAAAACCGAAAACAGTGTCTGTGGAATCTGAAATCCATTGGGTTTCAGGTTGGGGCCGGGTTTATGGTGGGGTCACCCGGACAAACACTCGATTGTCTCGTCGCAGATCTGCGATTCCTGCAGGAACTCAGTCCGGACATGATTGGCATTGGCCCCTTTATTCCCCATGCCCAGACGCCCTTTGCGCATGAACCTCAGGGAAGCCTGCTTCGGACGCTCAATCTTCTTTCGATTCTTCGTCTGATGTTTCCCTACGTTCTACTTCCTTCCACAACAGCTCTCGGCACCATCGATCCCATTGGACGTGAACTGGGCCTCGAAGCCGGTGCAAACGTCGTCATGCCGAATCTTTCTCCCGTCGATGTCCGAAAGTTCTATGCGCTCTATGACAATAAAATATGCATGGGAGATGAGGCTGCTCAATGCATCCGCTGTCTCGGCATGCGCGTCAAGTGCGTGGGTTTCCGAATCGTGGAGGATATCGGAAACGTCCGGCGATCGGTCTGATGTTTTGGGGCATCTTTATGTCGGGAGTATGTGCAGGCCAGTGTTAAAACCGGCCATGCATCTGCCGGTGGATCATGGATTGAATTTGGAGCGCTTGAGTGTTTCAACCTCGGCTGAGGCCGGATCCATCAATGCGATAGCCTTGTCGATGCATTCGTCAGATTCAGTCATTTCGCCGAGCGTACGGTGAAGCCTCGCTCTTTGTTTCCAGTAGGATGCTTTGTTGCTGTTGGTGGATTCCATCATCTTGGAATACTTGAGTGCCTTTGTGAAGTCGCCCTGCATCGATGCGAGCTGCGTTGCAACGGTCAGAACGTTGGGATCGGATGAATTCTGTTCGAGCAGCGGGGTGAGCAGGGATTGTGCGGCAGCAAGATCTTTTTTGTTGATGGCTTCGCGTACTGATTTAAGCTGTTCATTCACATTGGTCTTTTTATGACCATGGTTTTCCGAATGATGCGATTTTTTTGCATTGGAATCGTCTGTCGCTTCGGCGGCATTCCGGCGTGAACTCCGATGAGAATGTGACTCTGGATCGGCCTGTGGCTGGACAGGATTACCGTTGGCTTCAAGTTGCTGGGCCTGGGGGGCATTGACCTGTGGATGCGTGATTTCAGATTCGTCTGTATCTTCATTATCCGAACCATCATCCATGTCCACGTCATCATCATCAAAATTGATGCCGTCCGCCATGTCATTGATTTCATCGTTATTGTCGGGGAAATCTGTATTATTGGCGTATTGTTCCGGTTCAGAGGGAAGAGGACTTTCTTTGACGCCAGGATCGTCACTGTTGTCGGCAGGATTTTCGGCGGTGCCGGCAGGATTCTCAGTAGTGTCGGCAGGATTTTCGGTGGTGCCGGCAGGATTTTCAGTAATGTTGGCAGGAGCATTGGTATTTTCAGCGACAGTTGTCGGCTGCAAAGGCGTCTGACGTGAGAATACGCCGCTAAATCTGGCAATAAATACGGCAATGAGCAGGATTATGGCGATAATTGCAACAATAATAAGCTTTTTGATGAGCTTGTTGCTGCGTTCCTTTGTTTCGGCTTCCAGGCGTGCCAGTGTAGCTGCATGCCATTCGGCGGGAGACATTTCGCCGGAATGATTCTTTTTGTACAGGTCTACCGGAGAAAAATCGTCATCCGCAATAAGGGAACGGTCTTTATAGTTATCCGGAACGGAGCCAGTTTCCCCGGATTGTACGGAGACAGCTTTGTTTTGATCTGGTGAATAGGCTTTTTGCGGCGTATCCTGATGTTCTTCTGACCATTCTGAGTCATCTACCGACAGATTGAGAATGGCTTCATCTTCGGCCTGCAATCTGGCTTCGAGTTCTTCGTCTCTGGCCCGTTCCATTGCGAGTGTTTCTTCGGAATAGATCAGGTTTTTTCGGAGTTTGTTTTCGCTTGTAATGAGCGGAGAATGTTTTTTTGCCAGATGTTCTTCAACGGTCTGGCGATCGAAATGCTTTCGTTTGGGTTCGTGGCATTCGAAGAATGATTCTTCTGACAAAGCTCCGGAGACTGTGTCTTTCGAAATTACGGCTGTATCCTCAGCATCTTCTTCGGGGGCCTGTTCCGGTTGCTGAGATGAAGGCGTTTCGGAGTCTTCGTGTGCTTCGGGTGCTTTTAGCCTGACGGTATCCTCGGTGACGAACGATGAAAAGCTGGGGGTAGCTTCTTCTTCGAGCTGTAGTCTGTCGGGAATGCTGTGGATTTCGGAAGGTTCTTTATGGTCATTGGTTCCGCGGATCCATTCAGCGAGAGAAATATCTTCCAGATGCTGAGCATCTGTGCATTCGACGATGAGGGATTCATCGATCAGGCGACGAATTATCTGAATGATGAGCTGTTCATCCAGATTGAGGATGTTGAAGATGTTCTCAAGTGTACGGGTACCATCAAAATCCTGAATGATCTGACGGACCTGCCGGGGCAGCGATCGGTAGCTTTTTTCGTACTGTTTGTTGTTGACTTTAAAGATGCTCTGAAGCCCTTTGATATCCTTGAATTTTTCATCAAACAGGGCGGCCGCCTGGAAGGCTTGATCCACGACATGCCGGATATCATATGTGACCGGATATGCAGCGACCCATTCCGGGAATTCAATCTTAGCGATGGTTCGCTGCTTTGCCGGAAAGACTCGCCAGATTGCGTCTATGGCGTTTTTCTGTATTTTTTGTCCAATCCGAATGCCTTTGACCAAACCATTTTCGAAATAAAGCTCGGCGTTGGAATTCTGTCCTTTCAGGAACAATGCGCCCGAAAACTGTGTGGTTCCGAAGTTTTCCAACTTTTGTGCAAAATCGATTTCATCACAGAATGCGGTATTGGAAGTGCGTTCGGAATACCCGCGTTCGAGGATGAGTTTCAGTCTCGAGATGAGTTCCTTGAGCCGGATGGGTTTGAAGATAACGTCATCAATATCGATGGTGGCACTGAGTTGTCTTGCTGCAAGATCCCGCGGATCGATGACGAGAATTTTGTTCGTACAGGCCAGCGCGGGCTGCGAGAGAAAAGCTTTGGCCTGTCGGATGTTCTGGGCATCGACGTAGAGAATGAGTCCGTTCGGAACATTGACATTCGTGATGATGGCGTCATAGGTGTCGCCGAATGCATTGAGCCCTGCACGTTTGAGTGCAGAGATCAGAACATTTTGTGCACTGGTCTGGCAGCCAACAATGAGTACGGTTTGTTCCATGGAACCTCCCCGAAATGGAATAGAGCAAACACATAGTCTATATAACCATTATGCGGAAAAAAACACAATCTGTATAGGGGGAAGAAATGGAGCAAAAAAACAAAAAAAAAGACGCTTAAAGCGTCTTTTGAATGCGAGAAGGGGGACTTGAACCCCCACCCCGGTAATGTCGGGACTAGCACCTCAAGCTAGCGCGTCTACCAATTCCGCCATCCTCGCATTCAAAGACGTTGGCATGTAAACCACATGTCGAACGGCGGGCCTTATACGCGTTGTAATGATGATTGTCAAAGGATTTTTATCATTTTTTGTTGTGGGTTGTCGGAGACGTGATGCGATTGGGCAGTGAATAGAAGTTAGTGAAGAGTGGATAGTGACTGCTAACAAACAACGCCCAAGAATTCCTGGCATTTGCGGACGACTGCCTCAAAATCTTCATCCGAAAGCGGCATATCCATCCATTCAATTTCTTTGTCAGCATGGAACCAGGTGAGTTGCCGTTTTGCAAAGCGCCTGGTTTCTCTTTTGGCCAGTTCCAGAGCTTCCTGGCTGGAACACTGGCCGAGCAGTGCCATTGCGGCTTGTTTGTATCCGAGTGCTTTGAGCGGAAGTTGTTCTGGATCGAGCTGTGCATCAAGCATTGCCTGAGTTTCTTCCATGATGCCCTGGGTCCACATTTCATCGAGTCGCTGCTCTATTTTTTGATACAGGGTCTGACGCGGCGCGGTGCAGCCGAGCGTCAGCCGCTCAACGCGGGCTGTTTTAAAGCCATGTTTTGCATGAAAATCGCTCAGCCGCGAACCCGTCGTTTCGTAGATTTCGAGGGCCCGTTCGATTCGAATCCAGTCGGTCGAGTAGATTTTGGATGCGGCTTCGGGATCAATTTGGTTCAGTCGTTCATACATGGCGGCAATGCCGATCTCATCCCGTTCTGCACGGAGCCTTGCGCGGACGGCGTCATTTCTCGATGGTGCCTCGATCAGGCCATAGACAATGGCGCGATGATAAAGTCCTGTTCCTCCGGAAATGATGCAGCAATTGCCCCTGGAATGAATCTCGCGGATTTTTTCGTGCGCATATGCCGCAAATTCTGCGGCATCCATGGGAGGACCAAAATCGATCAGATCTATGCCGTGAATTGGGACTCGCGCCTGCTGTTCCTTCGACGGTTTGTCCGTACCGATTGCCAGCGGACGATAGACCTGCATCGAGTCGACGTTGATGAGTTCGCCGTGGAGCCTTTCGGCCAGACGGACAGAAAATGCAGTTTTGCCGCTGGCTGTCGGGCCAACGACCTGGATGATTTTAGGTAATGTCATGATGATAACCAAAGGATGTTCGAACTCAGATGAATGCTGAGCGGTCGGCTTATAGCTTATTTTAGTTGTTAGTGGTTAGCTGGTAATGCGTAATGCGTAATGCGTAATTCATAATGCATAATGCGTAATGCGCATTTCTTGTTAGAGACGTGTCGCGAAACGTCTGTACAGAAGATTGGCATAATAAAATCACCCACTTGTAAGGGCGCTTGAATTCTGTACGGATGTTCGTGTTGGATCTGCCCTTGCCCATTTTTCGGTCTGATTGTAATATAGCGCATTGCCTGAAGGGGCATTTCGTTTTCTTGAGCCGTATTTGCCGGAGATATCTATGAAAAAATTGATTCTTTCTTTGAGCCTTTTCCTCATTTTCCTCGTTGGTATGGCTGCCGATGCTTCGGCAAAAGATCTTTCTCGCAGAATAGGGCTTGGAATTGACTCGTCTATCAGTGAATTCGCAAATGACGGACGCGGTCTGTCCTTCATTTATGCCATCAATAAATATTTCGGCATGCAGATTATCTTCGGGCTCGATACGACAACAGCAGAAGTCAAGAATGCTGCAGATGATGTCACTTACGACACGACGATCATCGACTGGAATGTTTCACTGAGGGCACTGATTCCCATCGTCCTTTCGTCGGATGTCAATCTGACCGGTGTCGTCGGCTTTACGGCATCCGGGCGTTCGTCAGATGGATTCAATTCCAATAATGAGCTTTATGCCATTTATAACGATGGCTATCAGTTCTCCATCGATCTCGGAGTTCGTCCGGAATGGTTCGTTTCGGAGCATTTTTCGCTGCATACCCAGGTTGGTATCGGCATCAGTATCATCACCGAAAATGGTGCGGCACTGGTGACCGGTTTGAGCAAGGGCAGCGGCGAGGGCGATGGTGTTGCCTATCATTCGACAAAAGCCAAGGGTGCCGACATCGATTTCTTTAAGAATGTCGATTTGCTCGGAATGGCAGGCTGCACGTTCTGGTTCTAGACGCTTTGCTGATGCATTTCATCCATGGCCATGCCCAAAGGCATGGCCATTTTTTTGCCTGTGTTCAGACAAAAAGGTATGGGTAGATCGTATTTTTTTGTCTGCCGATACCAGTTCGTGGGCCGGCAAAATTCGGATCAAGTCATCAAAAAAAAGAGTTTTGGGGATTTATGAAGAAAATAGCGGTATTTTTACTGTTTTCCGGATTATGTTTGCTGACCTCTTGTCAGTCATCGAAACTCAGCATGAAGGCGCTGATCAAGGATGTCGAGAGCTACCATCACGATTTGCTCTTTGAACGGTATGAGATTGCCGCAAAAAATATTGCACCTGAATCGAGGGCATCTTGGCTCGAAAGTATGCAGTCGCAGAGGCTGCATTTTGCAGAGATTGAAATCGCTTCCTACGCTCCCTGCGCGTCCGAAGAGGTCGTGAATAAAGAAGAACAGGACAGATGCGCTGTGATTATCTCTCAGGTCGAATGGTATGCGAATAGTTCACCGAGCGTGCATTCAGCCAGAGTGTATTCCACGTGGCAGTACAACAAGGATGCAAAGCGCTGGTTTATTGTGGAGCAGGAACAACGTTAGTGTTGGTGGTTAGTTGGGAATTCGCAATTCGTAATGGATAAGAGATGTGCGGTCCGCACGTCTGTACTGATTGCAGGGTTAATGAATAATAAATAATCAGACACGCCACGAAGGGGCGTTACATCTGAAGTGCCCTCCAGGGGGGCTTTTGAATATAGCCGCGGATGAAACCCACGGAAGTGGAATTGAGTGGCTAAATCAGGGGGAATATTTTTTTATTTAAAAGAATAAAAATAAAATTTGTCATTCCATCAAACGAAACCTATAAATGTCAGGAAATCTAGCAGTGGCGCGGTTTTTAACGCATTGCGTCATCTCAGGTCATGGAGGAATGACATGAAATCAATTTGGCATGCTTCGGTTTTAGTCCTTTTGTGTGCAGCATATCTTGGTGGGTGCGCTGAGACTCAGGATGATGATCGCCAGAGTCCGGTTCTTGATGGTGGCAAAACAATTCATACGCCCGGGGCGGAACAGGATGGTACGACAGTAACAGTTCCGGACAATAATCCGCATGCAGGGCCAACGGAACAGATCCCTGATCAAAACACGCCTCAGGAGCAGCCCGATGAACGCGATACGAAGCCAGAGACGCCGGCGCCGAGTATTCCCCTGAATCCCAAGCCGGACGACGGCCAAAAACCGGATGACGGGCAAAAACCGGATGATGGCAAACTGCCGGATGACGGCAAACTGCCGGAAACTCCCGTTGAGGTCGAAGAACCCGCCGACGATTCGCCGATCGTCAAGGATGTCAAGGGGGTTCCTGTACTTCCGCTGACCTATAAACCCTATACGACTCTGCAGCTGACGCATCGTCCGGCTATCGGTACGAAATCGTTTACTTCTGCCGATGTCAAGACTTTGATTGCAGCACACGAATTCATCATTACGCAAAAAGACAAGTATACAAAATACGGTGTTGGTGTTGAAGAATCCGCTCCGGAACCGTGGATTTTGCGCGAAAAACTGCTCAAGGCATCTGACCCGGATCTGAGCCACAAGGGCAAGAGCATTGCCTATTTCTGGCAGGTTTCTGATCCGCAGATTATCGATGAAGAGAGTCCCTGCCGCATGGAAGGGGTTACGTATGCGCCCTATGTAGTGGCGAGTGCCTATCGTCCACAGGGAATCTATTCCACGCACATGTTTGATCTGCACCTTCAGACTGCTCGCCGGATATCTGATTTGAGCACGCGGCCCTTTGATTTTGCACTGGTTACCGGCGATATTTCCGACAATGCCCAGAAGAATGAGCATGCCTGGTTCCTTCGGATGATGGAGGGCGGCGTGCTCGATCCGGATACCGGTGTGGATGATGATCCCATCGAGGGACCCGGCAATGACTACAACGATCCCTTCTATTCCCCTGGTATTGGCGAGATTCCCTGGTATCCGGCGATTGGCAATCATGACATGCTCTATATGGGCTTTACGCCATGGGATGAAAAGGTTCAGAATGCATGTACCGGCGGCGAGCTGGTCGATCTCTTTGATTACATCAAGCTGGTGGCTTCCCATGAATACCGCGATGGGTATCAGAATGGATTTTTGGATGGATCGACGCCGGATGCAGAACTGCGGACGTCGGGAAAAACGCCTGCCGATCCGGATCGCCGCCTGCTTTCGAAAATCGAAGTGCTCAAGGGATTTCATGATGCTCCGGGACTGCCAAAAGGCCATG
The DNA here is from genome assembly GCA_017441205.1 of Pseudomonadota bacterium. Taxonomy (GTDB): domain Bacteria; phylum Myxococcota_A; class Bradymonadia; order UBA4248; family UBA4248; genus UBA4248. The sequence continues at coordinate 10,134 of JAFRYG010000123.1, read as the reverse complement.
GACTCGATCCCGAAATCATGGAGAAAGGCTGGGGATATTATTCGGTGTACCCAATCCCCGGCAGACCTCTGCGCCTGATTACGCTCGATACGAACAGCGGTGAGTTCTCGGAAGCCAACATGACGACGGAACAGTTCAACTGGCTGGAAGAACAAATCAAGGATGCAGAATCGAAGGATGAACTCGTCATCGTATCCTCCCATCATGGTACTTCTGCACTTTCCGGTACGGTCACTCAGGCGAAATTCCAGGAACTGCTCTCTTCATATCCGGGTGTGATTCTGCATATTACCGGACACGGCCATCTCAATCGTTCATCCGTATATCAGAAAGGCGAGCGCGGATATTGGGAAGTCATGCTGGCTTCTGTCGTGGATTTCCCGTCGCAGACCCGTATTTTCGAAATCGTTCACGAAGGGGAAGGCCTCATTTCCATTTATATTACCAACCTCGATTTCAATGCGCCAAAGGGTACGATGGCAGATTTGGCACTCAACTATGCTGCCGTGCGTGAATTCTTTGGTATGTCGAAAGATCCCATCGCAGCCTGGGATGCAGAGAAGGAACATCGCAATTTGATTCTTCGTACGCGGATTCCCGAAAAAGTATATAAGAATCTCGAAAAGTATGAGTGGTCGGATGTCATCGAATCTGAAGAAACGCTCAATAAATTTGTCTATCAGCCAACGGTTGAATAGCAGCTGTTGTGATGTCTTTTGGGAGAGGGGCTATCTGCCGGCGGCAGATACGCCCCTTTTCTTGTGCCCTATGCCGGCTGTGGCCGGCATACGTGCACAATGCCTATTTGTGGAGGCATTGCCTGACACGGGCAGTATCAGACCTGGATTGGCAATTGTTGTCAGGCTTGAATTGTCTTTGCAGCACACGAAATGGTGTCTGCATCGGGGGTAGGCGCGTATTTGCTTTGCAAATAGCGCCGCAGGGGGCATTGCCCCCAAACAGAATCAGCAGCAGGCGCGTATTTGCTTTGCAAATAGCGCCGCACAATGCCGTATGCCAGGCGGCGCAGCCGAATGGCATAGGCAATGCTCCAAAACGCCGATATGAATTATTTGGTGCAGTCGATGGGACCGTATTCGAGCGACTGATCTTTCATTTGTCCGTAGGTCAGCGTGCTCATGTGATCGGTGCCAAGTGTGTAGTGGATTTCGTAAACAGCGCCGCCAATGGTACCGGCATCGGCAGGGCCTGTTTCGTAGCCGGCTGCAGCCACGACGGTTTCGCCCGTTCGCGGGTTGACGACCAAAAAGCGCGTGCCGGGGGTGGGGATTGTTTTGCCTGTCCAATACATACAGACGTACCAGGCTTCGGCTTTCCAGGGAACAGGCTTGCCTGTGGAACCCTGACCGAACTCACAGTCACCTTCTCCGGCCGGACACCATTCTTTGCCGTCGTTGATGCCCGTCCATTCGGCTGAATGTGCACGGTGTTCCGCAAGAAACTCATTGATGGAGTTTGGCCACCGGCCATGAAGGGACCAGTCGTAATCGGTTACCATGTGGGCTTCTTTGACGACTTTTCCGGTGACGGGCAGCTGCATTTCGCCAACTTTTTTATGGTTGATCTTGGTCGGGACGAGTCCGCATTTTCCCGAATCCGGGAGGAAGGTGATTTTGAGGTTGTAGGAACCGGCATTGCTGGAATCCCCAAAGGTATCGACGACGACGTAATAAATGCCGGCATCGACGTGGGCATTTGCACCGATGTCACCGCGAGCGAGACAGCTGTTTGCATCCAGGGCCGAAAGAATATGGACGTCGACGTCACCGCCGGAAGGTTCTGTTACACCGGCAATGATGGTTCCCGGTTCATCCACTTTAAAGACATAGGCTCGTTCGGGGCCTCCTTCGGATTTGTCGGACGCACAGGAATAGGTGCCGAATTTGGTGGTGCCGCCCTGCGTATTGCCACTGATTTTTTTGCTGAAATCGGTCACCACTTCGGGGCAGTCATCGCCCGAGCATGCCGGTATTGCATTGGGATCATCGACGCAGCTGCCGTCACTGCACTTGTAGTCACACGGTGAATCGCCGCCCCATTCAAAACATCCGTCCTGATTGTAGTCATCGCATGTCTGAACCGATTTGTCGCTGCACTGCTTTTTGCCTTTTTCACATTTGCTCTCGCACGCACCGACGCATTCACCTTTGTCGCATTTTTGTTTTTCTCCGCATGGAACGGTGACCCACTCTTTGCATCCGTCATTGTCATCGTCTCTGCATGTTTTAAATGCACTCGTTCCATCGCAGTAATTATCGCCCTCGCAGGCGTTCTGGCATTTGTCTTTATCCTCGGGAGGACAATTGTCACCCTCGCATTGCGGATTTTCTTCGGCAATACATTTGCCCTTGTCGCATTTTTGGTTTTCTTCGCATGGAACGACGACCCATTCATTGCAGCCATCACCGTTATTATCCCTGCAGGTTTTGTAGGCGTCTGTTCCATCACAGATATCAGCGCCTTCGCAGGTGTTTTGGCATTTGTCTTTATCCTCGGGAGGACAATTGTCACCCTCGCATTTGTCTTTATCCTCGGGAGGACATTTGCCGCCGTCGCATTTGCCTTTTTGGTCTGAAACACATTTGCCCTTGTCGCATTTGGTATCATCGTCGCATGGAACGCTGACCCATTCCTTGCATCCATCGCCGTCTTTATCTTTGCAGGTTTTGTAGGCATCTGCTCCGTCGCAGATATCATTGCCTTTGCAGGTGTCTTCGCATGCTTTGGAGGCACCGTCATCCGGTGGCGTGTTCGTTTGGTCGTTTTCGCTTTCGTCGCATGCGTTCAGACCCAATAAAGCTACTGTACAGAAGAGAAAAACAATTTTTTTCATAATCAGTCTCCTTTTAGATATAATCCCATGTATATGTATAATATTATTTGTTATGAGTCAATGTGAATGCCTGTTGTTCTATGGTTTTCGGCGCTTACACAGCCGGGGCTGATCGGATGAAGCCCCTTACGGGCTTCATGATTATCCTCCGGTCGTCCTGTTTTGTAAATAGTTGGTATGTCTAACCACGTCGGAAATGCAATGTTCCAAAGAATATGTGTTTCATTGCTCAGAGCTTTGGGAATGCATTCACTGTTCCTGGATCCAGGCTCTGGGTTCCATGCTCAGAATTGCAAATATTCGCGAACAAAATATCCACACTCGCAGAACAGAGCCAAATCGTTTGCATGGCGCAGAACGGCAAAAAGTCGTTGTTCTGATATTCCTTAGAGGGTATGATGTAAGTGTGTGTGCTTTTGAAAGTGCCATGATAATAGTATTGATAGGGTTGAAGTGCCAGGGTGAACTTGTGATGCGGTACATGATTTATAGTGTGTGTCTTTTCTTTATGGCAGTCAGTTTGATCGGGTGTGATGTCGATCGTCTGTCGAAAGACAATATAATGGATGCCTACGACAGCCTTTTGAATATATCGGAATATACCGCGAATTGTCATGAAATGGCGGAGGGAATCAACGGGGTTCTGGATAAATACAGACAGTCGATGGTCAGCGAGACTGTGGAGCACTGGCCGTGCGATCCGCTCAGAATCGAGGAAAAGGAAGAGGCCGCACTTTATACATCGTTAAAAAAGAAGACTGATAAATTATTATCGAATGAATTGTATGGAAAGTGTCTGAATGATGTTGAAGTGAGCCGGGCCCGGATGGAACTTGAAAGTATTTTTTATCAGATTAAGATGCGGACGTTTTCGAAATGTCGTGATAATTCAGATGTATCTAAGACCAAAGACAAGGCGTTTTCGGAGATACTGAATTGTGTATATAATATTGAAAATCTGATTGACCTGAGTGCGAAAGTAGATTTGAGCATCGGCAACTGTGATGAAATGGGAAGAATGCTGAGTGATTATCTGAAGGATTCTGTATTGCGTAACCTGCATGATAATTTTTTAATTATTAAATACTTTGAATCTCCCGAATATGCACAATTATATCAAATGAGAATTCTTCATCTGAATTCGAACCAGAGTTATATTGCATGCATTCAGAATCCTGCCGTTCGTCGGGCAATGGATGGTTTCAGTGATACGGTCTATCGGGCGATCAATGGTTTGCCCTATGAAGCTCCCAAAATGCCTGCAGCGGCGGAACCTGTGCCTGCGGCTGTTCCGCATCATGCTGCAGCTGATTCCGGGGCAGAGAATAATAATCCTGCTGAAGATAATGCGAATGATGCGAAAAAGGATGAAGCAGGTGCTCAGAAGTCACAAAAAACCAAGAAAAAGGTTAGGTTCGAACCGCCGCGTCCCTGGGACAATGAAGTTGCTCTGCCATTTTAGCGGTGTGAATCGCAGAGCCCTGTGATCTGCGGCCAGACGTGGGAAGTCCCTTGCGGGTCTTCGTTCAATCGTCATGCTTGTGGAGACTATGGGTTAAAGACGACGATTTCGCGCAAAGCATCCCGGACATCGTGCAGAATGAGTCCCTCGATAATGCGTATGGGCTGGAGTGTCTGTGTGACATTCTTTTGTATGGCGGGGGCGAGTGAAGCGAAGAGGATGATGGGCACTGTGATCTGATGTTCCCGCAGAGCGCGGCAAATCAACATGCCCTGCATGCTTCTGATTTGTGCTTCTGCGCGTTCCGTATTGCCGCAGAAACGATCGGTATTTGCCAGTCCTTCGATATCCCCATACAATTCGGAACGATCGATGGCATCAAAGCGCATATCCGCGAGAATGGCTGACGGGCGCTTGTTCAGGATAGCTTCATAAAGCGTCTGCCAGTGCGTAAAAACTTCCAGCTCAAAGGCGGGCAGACTGTCCTTGTGGGCATGCAGAAATTCAGCGTATTCACCATGAATGCCACGATCATCAACGATATAAATCAGCATGCCGGTCTCCATTGTGATGGCTGAAAAGAACTACGCATTTTTGTACAACAGCGTTTTGCGGGGGTCAATAGATTCGATCGAGGTATGTCTGCAGAATCAGTGTGGCAGCCATCGCATCGACGACATCTTTTTTGTGGGATCCTCTGGTTTCCATTTCCTGGAGGGCATTTTCGGCCTGTGATGAGGTCAGGCGTTCGTCCTGGCGGAATATTTTAATATCCGGACAGGCCGCTTTGAGTTTTTTAAGGAATTGCCTGGTGCGTTTAATGGCAGGACCTTCGGAACCATCCAGTTCGAGCGGCCAGCCGACAACGATCTGGTGAATATCATTTTCGGCGAGGATCCCGGCGATTTCTTCGAATGGATTGGGACACTGGTTCAGGTGCAGTGTGCTGTGGGCCAGTGCAATGGTACCTTCCGGATTGGATATGGCAATGCCAATCCGGACTGTTCCGATATCCAGCGCAGCAGTACGCATTTTCATGGCAGTTCCCAGGATAGTTTGTGGATTTTTCTGCGCAAATCCGCGATGGATTTGGGATTGTCATTCATATGCGTCCGATTGGTGAGCAATGTGACACTTCGTTTGGTATCGAGATCGATCCAGACGGAGCAGCCCGTAAACCCGAGGTGGCCGATCACATTGTCGCCGGCTTTTCTGGCTGAAAGCGAGTCATCGGATGTCGGGCGATCCCATCCGAGCGCGAACGGTGTTCGGGGACTCCTGTAGGTTAAAAACTGATCGATGATGGATGCGGGGCATGGGAAGGAATGGCTGATGAGTGACCGGACGAATGCGGCAATTGCCCGGGCAGAGGCAAAAAGACCGGCATGGCCCGCAATATGAGTCAGAGCGCGGGCATTGGCATCATCCGGATGACCCTGGATGTAGGCATCCTGATAGGGACATGTTGCGGCAATTGTGCTTCGGTCGACATGATGCAGAGGTCGGTACATCATTTGTGATTCGAGGCCGAGTGGTTCTGCAACCTTTTGACTGAACAGTTTGTCCAGCTCCATGCCGTAAATCGATTCGAGCAGGAATCCGAGAATAATGAAACCGATATCGGAGTAGCACCACGATTGGTTATCGTCGCGCGGATTCAGCTTTTGACAGGCGATTGCAAATGCCCGTTTTGCGGTTTCGTGATCCTCGCGGCGCGGAAGGGTTTCGTGGAAATCGAACCATGCCGGCAAGGGCGTCTGATGGCTGAGCAATTCCTCGATGGTGCATCCCAGACACCAGGAAGGCAGGGGAAATGAGTTCAGCGTAATGAGCTTTTGTTTGAGGGAGAACTTTCGTTCGGCCAATGCCTGCATGACGAGTGAAGTCGTCGCAATCGGTTTTGTGAGACTGGCAACATCAAACAGCGTTTCGGATGTGATGGCATTTGCGCGGCAATTGGAATCATTTTTTCCGTAATTCAGTCGCGTTTTTCCGACGTATAAATTGGCGATGTCATGTTTTGCATCAGAGATAACGAGCTGTGCACAGGAATACAGGTGATTATCAATTCCCGAAGCGAGCAGGGATTGCAGTTGGTTAATATCGGACATTTGATTGGTGGTTGTTGGTTAGAGACATTCCGGAGAATGTCAGTCTGCATTATGGTCAATGCATCATAGAATTAGCCACGCCCCTGAGGTGAAGGCCACAGCCGTGAGTGAGACAGGGGCAAAAACAAAAAAAGCCTTTGCTGCCGGAGCACCAAAGGCTTGTATTTACGGAACAAAGACCAGCATCAGGCGAGGAGGGCTTTGTCGGGGCATGCGCCGGATTTATCGAAAGAGATTGCTTTCGAAGAGAATGCGCAGACGAAAAGTTTGAACATATCGGTGTCGCGATTTTCGAGGATGTGAAGAAGATCCATCTCGAAATAGGTATTCATCATGGCGCATGTATTTTTGTGGAAGAGTCTCCAGATACGGCCATTTGTGAGGATAGCCCACTGCAGATTGGTGGCGCGCATCTGTTCATCGAGCTCGAATGCGGGAGGATCACCGGCTTCACCTTCTTCATTTTTAATGGGTTCGTCGAGATTTGCGGCCCAGGCAGCGACTTTGGCGACGCCGCATGCACCATTGAAGAAAGCGCTTGTACCGCGTCCTGCTACATGAGCGAGGAAAGCTTCTGCACTATTGAAGAGGGTATATTCAATACGAACATCTTCGCCAAGAGGCTCATTGTGGCTGTGGGCATAGTCGAGAATGTGCAGGGCACGATTGACGAGGAAGAAACCAACCTGCGCAGCTGTTGCATCATCATTCAGATGGGCATGATGGCGTTCGAAATGTTCACAGAGGTGTTCGAATTTTTCGGCGAGTTCCTCGTGGGTATAAAGATCAGATGCAGCGAGACGTTCTTCAACATCAGCAGCAAAGAAACCACCAGCATTCACAATCACATTGGATGTTGTCATAGATTAAAGTTCTCAGAGGGATGAAAGAGGTAAACGAACATGCGCAAACATGTGCACACAAACAAACGCGCAGGTATCTATCCTGTACGTGGGGATTTGTCAAGGTTTTACAGCTGGAATTCATCGAATCAGTTATGTTTGAGATCCGCAAAGAAGCGGATATCGCTCGTTTCGATTGTACTGAAGTCAATTTCCTTCTTCCAGACTGGCAGCCCCGGATGCTGAATTTCAATAGTCATTGGGGCAGAGATGTCGACTTTTGGAATTGTCATGGGGGTTTCGCCGCGCATGGCAACTTTGTCATCGGCATAAATAATGACGCTGCTGTGCGGGGGATCGGAGGCAATTTGCATTGAAACATCGCCGCTTTGCGAGAGTTCAAGGTTCAAAGCCATATTTTCTTCGACATTTCCGCTCAGTGTTTTGGGTTCATATCCGAGTTTGATGGCGCGAATGGTATAGGCTTCCCCCACCGTGCTGTCGATAGTCCGCTGGGAACCCTGGCCGGAGACGAGTACGCCATTGACGTAGAGTCTGGCATCTTCGGGCGTGACATTGACAGTGTAACGCGTCTTGAGCGGCAATGGATGGGTCATGTCGAAGCGCGTTTCAAATTTGCCGTTTTCGAGAGTGAGGAGGAATGATTCCTGTTCATATCCGGGCATATCCACTGTAATCGTGTAATTGCCCGCCGGCAGATCGGTGAAAGGTGTATTTCCTGTGACGGTTTTTATGGGCGCATTATCATCTTTGGGGGTTGCGTACAGAGTGACTTTTGCTTCGGGGGAATCCGGTGCCAGTGTATAGTAGAGCGAGGCCGACGTCGGAAGAATTACCGCCGGCATAGGGGCTTTGATTATGTTGAGCGTCAGCAAAATCGGGCATGCAATAAATGCCGTACATATAACGATGATGAATGCTATGAGTCCCTTGCGAGTCCTCGCTTTTTTTTCTTCGCGCTTGAATTTAAGGATCTGGGGATCAGAGACGCTCGGTGCGATACCTTCTGGCTCGAGTTCGAGATCATCATCGTTCTCGGTAGTGAGTGATGACGATGAGATACTGAGTTTCTGCCCTGATGTTTCTTTTTCGGATGATACACTCGAGCCAATGTTGAGATTGACGGATTTGACATTGGGCAGCGGTTTGCTGATGCTGGCTGCGGATTTTACTGGATCGGAAATGGAAGCGGATTTTGTATTTTGAGAAGAGGATGAATCTTCGGATTCTGCCGCACCTTCGGTGGAAGCAGCGGAAGATGCATCTGATTCGGATGCCGCAGAAATATTGGATGAAATGGATTGAGCTGCTTGCGACTGCTCGGACTCGGTGTTTTTGTCATCGCTATCGCCTGAAAGAGCCTGTATATTCTGAAGGGAACGGTATTCCTCGGCGTGTTCAATGTTGTATTTTTCGACATCTTCGGGTGTGTTGAGTTGTTTGAAGATGGGGATTTTTTCCCACTCGCCCTGGAACTCGGCTTCAAACGCTTTGCACATCCATGTCTGAAGATGCCATTGAGTAAAGGGGGTTTTGCAGCTGTTGATGAACTCGAGCAGATCGATCACCATTTCACTGGCCCAGGCGTATCGCTTGGAAACGTCTTTTTCGAGGGCTTTCATGCAGATGCGTTCGACGGCTTCCGGGATCATCCGGTTGTACTTGCTCGGCTTTTCGATCTTGCATTCGCTGATCATTTCGAGAATTGCGAATTCACTTTCCGATTGAAACAGCCTGCGTCCTGTAAGAAGTTCCCAGAAAACGACACCGAGTGCAAAAATGTCAGAGCGGTGATCGATGGGACCATCGACGGCCTGTTCCGGACTCATGTAACTGAATTTTCCTTTCAGGACGCCACTTTTCGAGTGTGTGGTTTTGCGTGCGGCTTTGGAAACGCCAAAATCAATGAGTTTGACGACGCCGTCATAAGTGACGAGAAGATTCTGAGGACTGACATCCCGGTGGACGAGCCCGAGGGGCTGTCCGGATGCATCGACAGCTCTGTGAGCATAGTCCAGCCCCTGTGCGGCCTGTGCGATGATAAAGCAGGCCTGGCTGATGCTCATAATTTTCTTATGTTTCCGATAGTAGCTCTGAATGGCCTGAACGTCTCTGCCTGCGATGTATTCCATCGCAATGTAGTGGGACTGTCCGAGTCGTCCGAGCTCATAAATCTGGCAGACATTGGGATGTTCGAGTTCAACGGCCACTTTGGCTTCATTGATGAACATCGTGACAAAGTCTTTATCTGCGGCCAGATGAGGCAGGATCCTCTTGATGGCAAAAAATCGCTCAAAATCCGGGGCATTGAGCAACTTTGCACGGTATACCTCGGCCATTCCGCCGACACTGACTCGTTCAAGAAGAATAAATTTTCCAAAAATTATCGGTTGAATCACGTTTTGCCTTCCATATCGAAACAAAAAACCACTTTATTTTACCGCGCGATGGGTTTCTTGGCAATATGTCAACCTTGGATATGAATGATATTTTATCGTTTGCGGCTCATTATGCCGCTATGGCTGCGCATGTGTGCACAGCCATACGCGGCATGCTTTGGCCTATTGCGGCGCAATACGGCCAAAGTACTTTTTTTGAAAAAAATTGAAATAATATTTGACACATGAAATCACTACGCGTATAAGGCCGCCTCGTTCGAGGGGTTCGATTGAATCTCCGACAGAATTGAAAACCGAAGAAGAGAGAGAAACAAGAAGCAGAAGTGCGAGCCTAAATAAGATACGGGGTATGGGTAATACCCTGTAAAGACGTTCCTTGGAACGTCTCTAAAACACAAGTAAAGACGTCCGGTTCGGACGTCTCAATATACTAAGAGATCAAACT
>JAFRYG010000122.1 GCA_017441205.1 Pseudomonadota bacterium | reverse complement strand
GCGCCATCCGTACATTCTTCGACACAATGGTTGTTTACACACCCATTGGGACAAAACACAGGATCGATATCGGGAATATTGGAAACGATCAGAAGGTGTTCATTGAGGCAATACGGATAAACGTTTATTTGCTGACAATTATCGCCGATACATTTGACTGCATAGGCATCTTCTTTCTCACACGATGTCAGCGCGATGCAGGATGTGAACAGAATCGTGACCATCAATATATTTCGCATAGTATTATTCCGAAAGGGGGCCTTTGTTGACCGCTTGAGGATTGTAGCATACCTGAAGCAAATAAAAAAGCAGTTATAACACGACAGAAACCGGTAAATATCCGACGCTGCTACAGGTGTGCGGATATTGGATGAGGCAGTTTGGCTTGTGGTTTATAGCTTATAGTTTTAGAGGTGAGTGCAGGGACTTGTGAGCTGGCTTATTTCACTGGACTGCCATTATATCTATAAATTATATATGAGCTGTATATACACTAAAACCTGCAGGTTATGCGCAGGACAAAAATCCGAACAGCGACAGGAATATGACCATGATTGAGAAACATGGCCATATTATTTACATTTTCCGGTACTTTCATTGCAGCCGTTGCCGCAAGTCGTGTATGATGAAGCTTTTTTAAGATACTTGATTTTTGTTTCTTCATCCTCGGTGCACACAGCATCTATCGATCGGTCATAGTCACAATACCTTCCTTTCTCACCAACAGTATTGCAGGCATGATAGCATCCGAGAGCTGCACTGCATGCCTGTGAACCACAATCCTCTACATTCACTGTATATCCGCAGGACAAAAGGAGATTGCCGACACATTTGGTTGGATAATAGCCGGGAGAATTTTCATCATTTGAACATTCCATGCCCTCGTCTTCGTGGAGCAGTTTACATGTGTTGGTGTCTGCATCGCAGCCATGGCTGCAGTGTTTGGTGCGTTTGTCGAATATATATTTTACGTTTGATTTTGGATCTTCCTTGCAAGTTTCTATATATAAATTTTCCCCATCACATACTTTGTTTTCGCCAACAGTCGGCACCTTACAGGGGTCGTAGCAGCCCATTGTGGGATCACATGTATAGGATGGCCTTTCGCCACCATACGTGCAATCTTTGGCGACATAGCTATAGGCATGTTTTGAGATGGATGATTGTTTGTCTTGTTCACACTCCAGAAGGATACTGCCTTTGCATTGGGAGGGTCCTGGCTCCAGTCCGCTGCCGTTGTCCACGCCGCAGTCTTTGCCCTCATCTTCGTGCAGTATTATGCAATCCGTACCATCTTCATTGCAGCCGTGTTTGCATGTTTCGTAAACCTGGTGCCGCTCATAATAGCCGCCTTTGGATGGCAGACATTCACTGTAGATGAGCTGATTGTATCTACATGTCCTGTTTTCTTCATGATAGTCTGGATTACACAAACGCATAAAGGTTGGATTGATATGACCATTTTCGTCCATGATTTCCACACAACTGCAATTCATATGGCGGCATGATACAGCGTACCACTCATATCGGTCAGGATTGAAACTGACCCTTTTACATTCTACAATACTGTCCGCATCACAATGGTCATTGTCTTTTTTAGGATCGCATTCTTTGCCCTCTTCCGGGTGATAGTGCCGGCATTGTTTGGTTTCTTTATCGCACCCGTGGTAACAGGTTTTAGTATATGTACTTTTAATGTACTGGCCATTGGTTTTTACACATGATGTCACAGAATGATACCCCAATTCAATATCTTCTGCTAAAACTTCCTCCTCATCTTCGCAAGACTCCTGCGGACCGGCAGCAATTTCTTCTTCGGTGCACAGTTCGTAACAGTCAGCTATGCCGTTTAAAACAGCGCACGTTTTGTTACCGCAATCCACAGGTTCGACCCTTCCGGATGCGCTGCATGCCGACAGATGTCCATCATTCAGGCAGACGGGAGTATAGCTGTCTGATGCGCAGGTTTCGTTCAGTTGACAATGTCCGTCGCTGCAGGTTGCAGATCCCGCACAGGATTTGACCACTTCAGTATTGTTCTCGCATGCAGTATATTTGGTGGGCGTGATACATTGCGGGGTGAAGTCAGATATCTGGCATGACTTGTGATCGCTGTTTATGTTGATGTCGTTATCGCTGCATGCAGAGAGTACGCAAAAAACGGCGATTGGAATGAGTGTAAGCTGTTTATTCATTTCATGATTCCGTGGTGTATCTTGATGGTATATCGAGTATGCTCATTAGCGTTGATGATTTTGAGACGAAGTCTGAAATTACCGCAGAATACTATAACATGTTTTGTGTTCGGGTTTAAGCCATTAAAATGCAGAAAAAATCCGCACGATTTGCGCTTTTTTGGGATGGATGTTTTGCCGGGCTATTGACGGGTTCGTGTACGAACCGCGTCAATACGCCCTTTGGCTCAGGCTATCGGCCCTGTGGGGCGATACGCCTTCGCATATTGTATAAATAAATATACATCTGCTGCGATGATATGGGAGTTCTCATGTTCAATATTGTTATTCGACGAATTTGATGTCTTTCCATGTTTTCCCAAGCCACTTCAAACCTGTTTCGTCTACCAGCGGCGAACTTGTTCCGCCATATCGTTTATTATTATTGAGTGTCAGGGTCACTTCCTGAGGCGAACGGATACCCAAATCCTGAGAAGAGAAAAGAGAATAAGTATCTTCCACTACTATTGGGTCCGGTGTCGGCAGTATCAGGTTCGAGATTGAGGTATTGCTGAACGCGCGGGGAGAAAAATGTGCAGCTTTTGGCAGGTAAATCTCCGCAAGGGATGTGCATCCCTGAAACGCCTCCTCACCAATATCGGCTGCTTGCGGCAGATTGATTTCAACAAGATTATGGCAATCTGCGAACGATGCATGACCAATGCTGGCTGCCTGTGGGAAGTCGATTTTTGTAAGTATGCTGCAGCCCATAAATGCAAACTCACCAATGTTGACAGCTTGCGGCAGGTTAATTTCTGTCAGTCCGTCACAATCGGTAAATGCACTATTGCCAATGTCAACAGCCTGCGACAGATTGATTATTTTAAGATTAGTGCAAGACCCAAACGCATGATCACTGATGTTGGTCGCTTTTGGCAGGCTGATTTCTGTAAGGGCGCTGCAAAGAAAAAACGATGAATTACCAATGTCAACAGCCTGCGGCAGATTGACATTACTCAGATTATCGCAATGTGCAAACGCAGATTCATCGATTGTATTGATGTTTGTGAGCACTGCTGTTTTTAAGTTATGGCAGTTATCAAATGCATGAGAACCAATTCTCTTCAGATTAGGGAATTGATTCAAATCATCCAGATTCTCAACGGCATCGTCATTTTCAAAAGCATTATTCTGGATTTCAGTAACTTTCGCCGCTTCATCGTTCGTTATGCATTTGTCGCCATTCAGATCCCAATTGGATATGGCATAATGTTTAATTCCAGGATCATTAAAACTCAGGCATTCCTGCGTACCTGTACAGTGTCCGTTTGAACATGTTTGCCCTGCACCGCATTTTTCAAAGCTCTCACAGTATTTATCAGCCCCGCAATAATCCTGATTCGTGAGTGGGTCGATGCATACACTGCCGCAGCTGACGAAATTATCGCTGAAGCCTGCAGATGTACATGGATTCGTTTGGTTCTGGGGCTGACATTTTCCATCTTCGCAGGATTCCTCTTCAGTGCAAGAGAGGAGCAAAATTGCACAAATAATGTATGATAATGCTGCGGAGCAGGGAAGCGTGCGAGTTGATTTCATATATATTCTCTGTAATGGGTGGTGTGAATTTATATACGCAGTTTTAAAGTATATAACTGCAAAAATATAAATTTAAATCGTGATATAAAATAAGTCAACATAAATGTTCCAGGGAATCTCTGATCAATTGGCCCCTTTCCCCATCCCCTTTCCCCAATGGGGCAAGGGGAGTAGTTTTTACAACAAAGTTTGGCCGCACCAGACAATTATGATTCCCCAGGTTGCATGATAATTTGGCGGATTAAGCCTGTGATTGCGGTTCATAGCCGAAACAAGCGCATTCATGCAGGTCAATTAATTCTGGTACCCGGTTATGCCGTGTGATAATCTGAGATCTCTGTCGGACTGTGACAGATAACAGGAGTCGATATTATGAAAAAGCGTTCTGTAATCATTGTCATTTTGGCTTCATTGATTGCTGTCTGTATTTTAATTTTTACGAATCAGGGTAAGGAGGAGAAAATATCTGAAACGCCAGAGACGCCGGCGACAGAAAGCATCAAACAGGATGAAGCCGAAGACTCGGATAGGTTTTCGGGCGTTGTTCTGGATGGATTGACGAAGCAGCCGCTTGCAGCCAAAATCACGGCAAAAGATAAGGAACGTATCGTTCAGACTGTGAATTGCAATGATTCGGGGGAATATACATTGTCGCTTGCGGATGGAGAATATCAGATATCTGCGGAGTATCCAGGATATGTGCCCAAGGGCAGATATGATATGTTTCAATATATAGAAGTTGATGGTGAACCGGATGCCTCACAGACCATTCTGCTTTGGCCGGAGGCTCAGGTGAAAGGGCGCGTCGTATCCGGTGATGAAGGTATCGTTTCTGAACTCAGGTTTGGGTACCAATATGATGATTCAGATGCAGAAAAATATCTGTTCAAAACGATATCTTCCGATGCATCCGGAGCTTTTTTGCTCAAGGGGGCATACGGCGGTGTGCAGAATATTGAGATTACTGCCGATGGGTTTGTAAAGCAGAAACTCAAGAATATTAAGCTGGAACCCGGCAAGACCGTTGATTTGGGTGATATTCCCATGCGTACCGGCGTTACTGTGTATGGTGTCGTTACCGATGCTGCGACGGGCAAAGCCATTGAAGGAGCCAAACTGAGGTATACCGATCGCACGGGAAAGGTACTGATGGAAGCCACGTCACAAGCCGATGGGGCTTACAAACTCCCTGCCACGGATATGCAGAATGTTCAGATTGCGGTAATTGCAGATGGTTATAAAGATATTTATGATAGAATATCCCTGCCGGAACAGCAGAAATATGAGTATGATGCCGCGATGACAAAGCTCACGGGCATTGGCGTTATTGTAAATAACCAGACGGGGCGCGATCCGATAAAAACGCTCGTCACAGTGACGGATATTGCCTCTGAAAAGGTCGTATATGAGCATGAATTTGACAATGGTTTTTATACACTTGACGATTTGCGCGAGGGACCGTATCTGGTGCGTGGCGTATCTGCGGACAAACTGACCGAGGTGAGCGCACGCGCATTGTTTGGCAGCACAGTGACTCTGAACCTCAAACCATTTGCCAAAATTAATGCCCAATTCATCATAAAGAAGAATAAAGAGCCTGCAAAAGGAACCTATCGATATATTTTTAAACCAGAGGATGGCGGCGAGGAAAGTTCCAGTAACTGGATGTCAATTCCGGACGATATGGTGACCATCGATAATCTGATGCCCGGAACATACTGGATTGAGGCTCGATCGGATTCAATATGGGAACGCGTCGAAGACAATCCCACTGCAGAGAAGAACCACATTTCGCGCTCACATGCTATTACACTCGCAATGGGAGAGACGAGCTATGTTAAACTGGCATTGACGACAGGAGGCACACTGCGCGGGAAAATCACAGTTCCGCCGCGTCTTGCGGGGCAAAAACTCGATTATAAAATTGTAGAAAAAGTTGAGGATGGAGGATTTTCCATGGTCAGTGTCGATGATGGCATTGATGAAAATGGTGAATTTGTTCAGCATGAACTGCCGAAAGGAGAGTTTGGTGTTTATATTTTTGCAGAAGATGGCAGTGCGAGTTACTTTTCTGATATAAAATTGGATGCAGACAGTGATTTCGCAATGAATTTTGATATGACCCACTCGCGCAAACAAACGTCAGACGGAGTTTCTTTGTCATTTCCAATTCCACTCCACAAAGATATGGATAAGTCATACACCGGTGAGGAAGCCAAAGAACTCAGTAAAAAAATTAAGCAATGGCAGGATGCCATTCAGGAACAGGAAAAATACCAGCAAAATGCTTCAGTACAGAGACAGGAACTGAATACAGGGAATGACACGCTGGATGATAGTAATTGGCTGGATGAATAAGGCTGTTTTGCGTGTTATTCATTCTCTTCATTTGCCAAACAAAAAAGCCTGCGTGCATTGCACGCAGGCTTTTAAACAGATGCCTGACCTATTAGAATCTTGCACTGAATCCGATTCCGGTGAATTCCGGCGAAGCATACAATTCCGGATTCCACTCAAATTTGAGTCCGGCAATTTCACCGCGGCGATAGGGATTGAATTTGACTGCTTCAGCGATGAGCACACCGATGCCCGAAAACATGACAGCACCGCCCAGTGCAATCGCTCCGATACCGACATATCCCTGAATTATATTGCCAATTCCATGACCGAGAGAACCAATTCCTTCGAGACCCTTATTGTCCTGTATTGCGCTGCCTAAAAGAGCACCACCAAGTACGCCGGCGAACAACAGACCACCTCCGAACAATCCCCACCCGATGCGCTTATATTTCAGGGAATCACTTTTCCAGTCATAATCATTTATGCTTGCTGACTCCTGTTGTGCTACCAGCGGCAGGGCATCTATTGGCTGCGCAACGATGGGCTGAACCGCTGCCGGTTCTGCTGCTGGTTGAGCATCTGCGGGTGCAGGTGTATTTGCTTCCTGAGCCTCTGCCTCTGCCGGAGCTGCAGCAGAATCCGATTCAGCGGCTGCCTGGGCAGCGTTTCCATCGGGGACAACCTCATTGCCAGGAACATCGGCAAATGCCATTCCCGAACTTATTAATACAAACAGACATGTAAATAAAAATGCCATTGCTGATTTCATGATGTTCTCCTCCAAGCTAGTTGTTGGTCGTTGGTTGTTAATGCGTAATGCGTAATGCGTAATGCGTAATGCGTAATGCGTAATGCGTAATGCGTAATGCGTAATTCTTGTTAGAGACGTGTTGCGACACGTCTGTACAGATTAATACTGGGTTAATACATGTGTTAGTTATGCAATTCTATAGTTTTTGAAGAATATGAAAAAAGATGTTTGGTTTTAATTTAAAGATACAGGTAACATGCAGCAAGCTACAAACTTCAGTCTATAAACTGTTAGCTATATTACACAATCCAGACATTGCCTATATCAATACAGCTCATAGCCCCCATGGGGCATTGTTATGAACTATTGTACTGGCCATAGATAATGACAACAATAATCGATTTTCCTTTTCCTGGGGCATCCCCTACGGGGATTGATTTTGGTGCATTTCTTTTGTCCCACGGTGGTCGCTGCGCTCCAACCGTGGGCTACTCGCCAGAAGCTCTAACGGGCTTCTTTTGATATGCTCATTAACCATGTCCATAACACTAGAATGATTTTGCCGTTTCGAAATGATCGCTGACCCACTGAATGAATTTTTCGGTGGGGTCTGATTCGGTGAGGAATCCGTCGAGTACGGCATCCTGGCATTGGATAAGACATAGTCCGAGCGTTTTTCCGCGTACACCGAGTGTCTGAGTGAGGGTAGTGCTGAGGTCTTTGGGCAATCTGACGGCAGCACAAGCAGGATCGTCGAGATAGGGAGCGAGCGCATTCTGCCATGCTTCGAGGCGTTTTTGCTCATTGCTGTTATCGCGCAGCGTACCGAGGCGGATATTCTGGAATGTGTTCCAGTCCCGGATGGATTGCCCGAGTTCGATGGCGAGTTCCCTTGCCGTCCGGTATTGCGGGAGCCCTTCGGGGAGCAGTCTGAGGATGCGCAGGAGGTGTTCTGTTCGCGCGGAAGAGAACTTGAGTCTTAAAAAGATCTCGCCGGCGATCATCAACGTGGTTTGATTGGCCCATTCGGGATGAGCGGAGGCCGCATACCCGAGGAATGATACGAGAGAAACCCATCTGAAATCGCCCTCGGCGGGAGATTTGAGCATGCGTTCGAAGGTCTGTTCGAGCAGGGAATGGCCTTTGTTCGTGATCATGGGATCATTTGTAAGAGAAGTCGGCTCGTTGCATGAAGTTTTGAGGGCAATGAATTCGGGGAAGATGAGGTCCCAGATGCCAGTCTGCATGAGCCATTGAATTCCCTGGATGAAGTTTGGAGCACGAATGAGCCCGTCGAGTTCAGAGAACCATCGTTCGTGGCTGACGGAGAGAATGGATCCAGCCATATCGGCGGCGGCCTGAGTGGCGTCGGGATCGACGGAGAATCCGAGCCGCGCCTTGAATCTTGCGAGTCTGAGCATTCGGAGCGGATCATCGCCGAAGATACTGAGGGTCTGGTGATATGAGCTTCTGGGAACGCGCAGGATTTGGCGTTGGATATCGCCGAGTCCGTCGAAGGGGTCATGGATATTGCCGTGTATATCGGCGGCCATGGCATTGATGGTGAGGTCCCGTCGTTCGAGGTCGAGGGCGAGTTCTTTTCCGTATCGCACGATGGGGTGTCTGGAGCCTCTGGTGTAGGATTCCTTGATACGGAAAGTTGTGATTTCGTATTGTTTTTTATTGATGATGGTGGCGATGGTCCCGAAGAGTTCTCCGACGGGCAGTACCTTCCATCCGTTTGCGGAGAGGATCTCTTTGGTTTGATCGGGGAGAGCGTCGGTCGTGAAGTCGATGTCCTTTGGCGTTTTTCCGAGGACCCAGTCGCGCACGCATCCGCCGACGGCATAGAGCTGGAAGCCTGCGTTCAGGAATGCATTGAATAGCGGCAGAAAGGGTTTGAGTGCATTTGAGATGGTTTCGTTAACCGTCTGCATCATTCTGAATTATCCTTTGTCTTTATTGGATATGCCGAGTTTTTTTTCGGCGAGCCGCCGGCAGATGGGGAACATATTCATCAGAGCGGCGATGAGGATGAAGCAGAGTATGAGGATAATCCACTCAAAGGCATTTGGGATCATGGGTATCGTGCGCAGCACGCCTCTAAGTATGGGAAAGCCGAAACGCGGCGTATTTTGTAAAAATAGCCGCGGGGGGAAGCGGCGTATCGGCGCAGCCGAAAGCCGCGCAGGGGGTGTCCCCCTGCCAGAACATAAAGTATCCCATACCCCTCAAAGCCCCGGGATGGCAAGAATAATGGATTGGGGTATTCATCGTGTGAGATTTGGCAGGTTTTGTATGTTGATTTGAGCGTTGAGTGTTGAGCGTTGATATTATTGATTGGAGCAGGTGAGAGCGCATTTATTTTTGCATAACAGAAAAGAAACTTGCGCAGCGCCGTTGTTTTCGGTAGCTATTAGAGTGCTGTATACCGTGTATTCCTTGAGGAGGGCACATGATGAAGCATTCTTTGGTTCGTATATTACTGGCGTCTGCGGCTGCGGTTTTTCTGATTGCCGGCTGTGCATCGAATAGTGGTCCGAAGGATTCGACGATGAATTACTGGGACAAGAAGAAGGGCGACTGTGATGAAGTTCTGAAGAGTCCGCAAGCGTATGATTTGTCGAGGATATCCTATTGTACGAAGATGTGGGAGACGTATCGCTATGTCGACAATCTGACGACGAAGGATCGTTCGATGTATGCGGTTGCGTTCAGCATTGTGAGTCACAAATCGACGGATCCGTATGATCGCGGGATTGCGGATGCGGCACTGACGCGCGTCTGTATACCGCGTCATCCACTGGATTCGAGCGGTCAGGTTCGCGAGGAGATACCGGACTCGCTGGAATGCAATGCGCAGGTATCGGATATCAAGATAGCCGGTCAGAGCATTTCGTCGGGGAGTCGTTTTACGCAAATCAAGAAGTCGGTTCAGATCGGCGAAGTATCGGATAAGGATTACAAGGCCTCGAATGCGGCGTACAAACGCGGCATGGAGCAGCGCCAGAAGAAGGCGTACGGCAAGGCGATAGCGTCCTATAAAGAAGCGCTTGTTTATAATCCGTACAATGTTTCAGCGAAGTACGATTTGGCGAGTGTGCTGGCGATAGAGGGGGACAGTGCCGGGGCATTGCGCCAGCTTGAGGAGCTTTATTCGTGGGATGACTACGAAGCGGAGCGTCGTCTTGAGGAAGCGCGGACATCGGCAGATTTTGAGAACATTAGGGATGATGCGAACTTCAAGCAGATGACGGGTTATGTTCGCATTGTTCTTCTCAATGGCGCGGGAGGTCTTGGTGAGCCGAAGATCGAGTCGATACGCAAGAAACTCGAGGCGAAGAGCATTCCTGTTGCGGAAGTGACGCGCAGCAATGAACCGCAGGTTCAGCCTCAGATCTGGTATCGCGAGGGATTTGAGGACTATGCTTATCGGATCAAGGATTTGATGCGGGTAGCGGTGGGGGCGCGCAATGTGAGCGTCAAAGCGATGAAAGGCAACGATCTGAACGACGATATCTATCACAATGATATTCGCGTGATTTGGGGGCAGCACGAGGCTTTGAGCGAATTTGGTCTCGATCAGGACAAGCCGGTTGTGACGGGTGATCGTGCGAAGGGCAGCGGGAACAAGCTGGATGATTTGGTCAAGGAAGCTGACAAGGCCAAATCGACGGTGGATCATACCAAGCAGTTTGGCGAAGGTATCAAGAATCTTACGAAATAGAATGAAGGGGTGATTGGGGGAATCACGACTTTTATTGTATCCATTCCGGTGATAGCCGTGATTAGCAGATAAGTCTGGAGGACGAACATGAAACATTCATTTGGCGCTTCAGCATTATTGCTGGCATTGACAGGTTTTATGGTGTTTTTTACGGCGTGTGCGTCAGATGGTGGTCCCAAGGATTCGACGATGAATTACTGGGACAAGAAGAAAGGTGATTGTGAGGATGTTCTGAAGAGTCCTCATGCGTACGATTTGTCGAGAGTGGCATATTGTACGAAGATGTGGGAGACGTATCGCTATGTGGACAATATCTCGACGAAAGATCGTTCCCGTTATGCGGTAGCGTTCAGCATGGTGAGCTACAATTCTTCGGATCCGTATGATCGCGGTATTGCGGATGCGGCATTGACGCGGGTTTGCATTCCCCGTCATCCGATGGATGCGGATGGTCAGATCCGCGAGGAAATACCTGAGACTCTGGATTGCAATACGCAGATGACGGACATCAGTATTGCCGGTCAGGCAGTGGCCTCTGCGAACCGGTTTGAGCCTCGCAAACGAACGGTTCAGGTAGGCGAGGTATCGGATGCGGAGTTTAAGGCATCGAATGTTGCCTATAAGAAGGCGACGGAGCAGCGCAAAAAGAAGGCATACGGCAAAGCCGTAACATTATATAAGGAAGCACTCGTCCATAATCCCTACAATGTTTCGGCAAAATATGATCTTGCCTGTGTATTGTCGCTTCAGGACGACGAACAGGCGGCACTCTATCAGCTCGAGGAACTTTATACCTGGGATGATTATGAGGCGGAGCGCCGTCTTGAGGAAGCCCGGACATCGAGCGATTTTGACAATATTCGCGACAATCCGAACTTCAAGCTGATGACGGGCTATGTCCGTGTGGCTCTGATCAATGGTGCGAGCAATATTGGCGAGCCGATGATTGCGACGATGAAGAAGAAACTGGAGGCGAGGAGTATTCCTATTGCAGAAGTGGGAAGGAGCACTCGCGTTGAGATGCAGCCTCAGATCTGGTATCGCGATGGTTTTGAGGATTATGCCCAGAAGATCAAGGATGTTATCGGTATCCAGAAGATCAGTGTCAAAGCCATGAAAAACAGCGATTTGCGGGATAATGATTCCGGAAACGATGTTCTGGTGGTCTGGGGGCAGCCGGAGGCATCCATAAACGATACCGTTGGTCAGAAACCGCCGGTCGTTCAGGGCAAACCAGTTCAGGGCAGCAGTAACAAACTGGACGATGTTCTTCAGGAAGCTGAGCAGCAGAAGCAGACGACCGATCATGCCAAGCAGGTGGGTGATTCTTTGACAGAGAAACCATTCTGATAAGTGGTATGTATCTCAATCATGGCTATAACCATTTGGGGTGACGGTTGTTGATGCAGGTCGAATGTCCATCCACGGACATGCTTCCTTACCTTTCGCCGCTGTTCATGGCGGCGTAATGATTGTCATGAATACCCATAAATGGTTATTCGTAATTCTTGCAATTAAGGCTATAACTACGTTTTGAGGACAGAGCCTTGATTTTTGTCGTGCGGCCGTCTTTTGAGGCGGCCTTACTCAATTTTAAAGGAATTGGAATGAAGAAATTATTTTTCCTGGTTATTGCAGCATCATTACTGACATCCTGTTCTTCGGCAGAGAAAAAAGCTGTCGAAAATCAGCCTGGGAATTCGGCACCTGCTGCCGTTCAGAATGCGCAGCCAGCGGCTGCCATGGATGATGCGGCACTTGCCAAATTGCTCGTCGTAGAGGACTTGAACGAACCTGCACCCAAGCTGTTTTATGTCGATGTAAAGACGACGAAAGGAACGTTCCGGATCGAAGTCAATCACAGCTGGGCCCACAAAGGTGTCGATCGATTCTACAATCTCGTCAAAGCCGGTTATTTTACGGATATCGCGTTTTTCCGGATGGTGGAAGGATTCGTGATTCAGTTCGGCATTCATGGATCTCCGCTGGTCAATGATGTGTGGCGCGAAGCCCGCATTCAGGATGATGTCGGTGTGGAGTCCAATGTTCGCGGGACACTGACATTTGCGACTTCAGGCAGGAATTCCAGAACGACTCAGCTGTTTATCAATATTGCCGACAATCCGCGCCTGGATTCGATGGGATTCGCACCGATCGGCAAGATCGTTTCCGGCATGGAAGTCGTCGACAGCCTGAATTTTGAATACGGTGAGCGCCCCGATCAGGGCAGGATCCACAAGGAAGGCAACAAGTATCTTCGCGAGAAATTCCCGAACCTGGACTATATCGAGAGCATGACCATCGTGGATGCGCCGAAGGCGGAGTAGCTGGGGTTAATCATCGAAGAGCGACCGTTCCCGGGATTTTTTTTCGGGGGCGGTTTTTTTCTTTTTTGATTTTTTTGTGTTGTCGAAATCGAAGAGAGATGGCGTTTTGGGCAGATCCGGACTCGCTTTTTGGGACTTCGATCTGGCTTCTTTATTGATCGAAGATTTTGGGGATTTAGTCATTTTTGAGCGTTTTGGTCTGGCTTCTTTTTGTTCTGAGGCAGATTTTTTGCGCGTTTTGTGAGTTTTTGGGGGTGTGGGTTCCGGGAGTTCCGGAAGCGGGGGGAGTTTTGTGTCTTCGACATTGGGATAGCAAAGAGCTGCATCGGCTTTTTCACCTTCCTCGAGTATGGGAGAAAGCTGCACGATTCGTGAAAGTCTGAAAACGCGTTCTTCCTGTCGCAGATGACAAAAGGCGATGAGATATTTTTCGGCGGTGATTTCGATTGGCGTAATGCGCCGTTCAGAGAATTCGCCTCTCGAACCGGTGTAATATCGCATGAGGAGATCCCGGTGATTATGTATTGCATTCGAAATAATGGTGACGACTGCGCTTTGTGAGGTTTCGCCTTTTCCAGGATTATTGTCGGATTCAGGGGATTTGAGCTGCCACGATTCATCCATGCTGCCTGCGAACCAGGTGAGCAGATCGTATGCTTCGACTTCGAGCATGACCGCATCTTTTGGATTAAAGGTGTGAAGCAGGGAATCTCTGGCCTTGGTCAGCTGTTGCTCTGAGAGTATGGTGCCGGCGAATCGAGTCAGGTGTGATGCGAGTACGAGCGACATCGCGATGGCAGCTTTTGTCTGAAGATTGTCGATGACCCATGGTGCTGAATTCTGGGTCGTCAGTTGCTGGGAGGATATCTGGGAACGCCTTGGTTGTTTCGAGAGGTGATCTGCCAGTTTTCCGCTCAGCTGTGGCAGCGGCAGGTTACTGGGGGGTATTTCCGGGCCGGATGGTGACCCGGATTGACGGGAGGATGCCGATACAGACGGAGCCTGCCGGGGATTGGACGAATCAGCAATAGGCTGGGATGAATCCCTGGTTTCTGGTTTTGCGGATGTTTGTTTGTCGGAAATCTGATCGGAATCATGTCTGTGCAGCCACAGGCTGATGAGATCATCGGAATGCGTCGACATATCTTGGCCTTTATCAGGGGAGTACATTCAAACATGCTGTACACGACAGGCATGCGGATGCATTTGGAGCTCTGAACTTTGGGGATGGCAGTATTTATTTCTTCAGGCAGCCAATGTTCAAGTCAGTTCATGCACTGACCGTATTGAACCCACCTCTCCGGATTATTAATTGGATTATTCGTGTTTTGCTATATTTTTTGCAATTTGCAGAATCGTGACTTGTCAAAAATAATTTGGTGCTCATTGTTGTGTGTCGCGTCATTGTTCATTTTTCAGGAAATGAAAACTCGCTGAATTGCATTTTGAATAGTGAAGACGTTGTTATTCATCGGATGTGGAGAATTTTATGCAAAACTCAAAACAGATTATTCGAGGCGTTCTGAACTATTCCAGGCATCTCTATGAGCATGGGTTTTCGTTTCTGGCATTTCTTCTTGCAGTATTTGCTTTTGCATTTGCCGGCAGCACAGAAGAAGAGACGCGTGTATCTCAGTCAAGAGCGTTGACTTTTGCAGAACACACCAATGTTGAGCAAAAAATATGGCGTGAGAATGAATCCGAGTGGCTGACGGGGCAGGCAACATCATTGACGCAAAAACTGAAGGAAAACGGCATCTATCAGGCGACGGTTTACAGCAGACTGAAATCTGATGAAAGTGCTTTGGAAAAAGCCAGTCGCCGCGGAATCAGCATGATGGAACTCAATGATTTGTACGGCATGCGCATTGTCGTTGCCAACGAGCTGGATGTCTATCGCTGCCTGAATCTGATTTGTGAGACCTATCCCGTCGTTCCGGGGACCATGAAGAATTATATTCTGTCACCGAAAGCATCCGGTTATCAGAGCGTCCATGTCGTTACTCAGATGGACACGCGCCGGGTTGAGTTCCAGCTTCGTACGGAATCCATGCATCTTGCTGCCGAAGCAGAGCATGAAGCTTATAAAGCCCGGATGAGAGCTGCTTAAAATAATGCTCTGTTATACGAGTGTGGATATTTTGTTCGTTAGAGCCTGGAGCAGTGAATGCATTTTCAAAGCTCAATGCTCAGAGCAATGAAAGACATATTCTTTCGAACACTGCATATCCACACTGGTTAAACATAACCAAATCCATAGCCATGTCCGGTGCATGGCTTAGTTCTTTTTGAAGACATCGACCTGATTCAGGAAGGACAGTTCGTAGGTATCGAGAATCTGGGATTGAGGTTTATCCTCCGCAGGGTTGTCCTGCGGATCAGCTAAAGCTTCCTCTTTGAGGAGTTCATCTGCTTCGTCCGTTTCATTCAGTGCCGATTCTGAGGCATCGGACAATGAGGAATCATCTCCATGTGCAGCCTCGGAATTCTCTGATTTATTCTGTTTGTCGGCTTTATCAGCTTTATCAGCTTTATCCGCTTTATCCGCTTTATCAGCTTTATCCTGTTTATCGGCTTTATCTGATTTATCGGCTTTATCTGATTTATCGGCTTTATCTGATTTATCGGCTTTATCTGATTTATCGGCTTTATCTGATTTATCGGCTTTATCTGATTTATCGGCTTTATCCGATTTATCGGCTTTATCTGATTTATCGGCTTTATCTGATTTATCGGCTTTATCCGATTTTTCGGCTTTATCCTGTTTATCGGATTTGAGTTTAACTCTTTCGAGCTTGTCGAAGGATTTGTTTGGCGAAGAAATCGTTATGGCTTCCTGGTTATCGGAAGACCTGGAATTAGCCGACTTGATCTGGGAATTTGAATCGGAACTGGTAGCAGCTTTCTTTTCGGCTTCCAATTTTTCGCGTTTTTCAGCTTCCTGTTTTTCGCGTTCGCGCTTCTGATCAGGGTATTCCGGACGATGATGATAGAATGCATTGAGGATGCCGAGCAATGCATTGGCAATATCGTTGAGATCGTGCAGGGTCAGATCGCATTCGTCGAACTGTCCGTCCGAGAACTTATGGTTGATGAGTTTGTGAACGAGGACGAAGATTTTATCGGGGCTCTTGTCTGGCAAAGAGCGAACGGCGGCTTCGACCATATCGGAAACCATGCAGATACCGGTTTCGCGGGTTTGAGGTCTTGGCCCCGGATAGCGATAGTCTTCTTCCTGAACGCGGTCCTGCTGTTCTTTTGCTCTCTGATAGAAGTATTCAATTCGGCTCGTACCGTGGTGAGTGGCGATGAAATCCATGATATCCTGCGGCAGATGATATTTTCTGGCGATATCGAGTCCATCTCTTTCGTGGGCTTTGAGGATGAGGGCACTCATATTGGGTTTGAGTCGGTTATGCGGGTTGTCGCCGCGCTGATTTTCAGCGAAGTACTGTGCATTCTTGACCTTTCCGATATCGTGGTAATAGCCGCCGACGCGGGCGAGAATAGCGTTTGCACCGATGGCCTCGGCTGCGGCTTCGTTGAGCGATCCTACCATAATGGAGTGCTGATAAGTGCCGGGTGCTTCGAGGAACAGGGTTTTGAGCGCGGGATGTTCGAGGTTTGAAAGTTCAAGAAGCTTGTTGGATGTGACGTAACCGAAGAGACTCTCGGAGATGGGGAGTCCGATCATGACGATTCCGGTTGAGATCATTCCGCTGGCGAACCCGAGCAGTGTTACAATGATATAATCAGACTGGACCATATTGGTTCCGCGCAGCAGATAACATGCGAGTGCCATGATTGCCGAAATGATTCCAATCAGGGCACCGCGCCGAATGAGCATATTGCTGCGCTTTGGGCGTTCCATGAGCAGACAGCCTGCGATGGAACTGACGATGGCATATCCCATAATGACATTGTCATCGACGATAAGTCCGGTCAGGACGATGGTACAAATCGCCATGAGATAGGAGTAGTACCGGCTGACGACGATGCGTACAACCATGGACGTGCTGGCAAACGGGAACAGCAGCAACAGTGAGTACGGCCAGTGATAGACGGAATCGAGGACATTTGTGAGAATGACGAACAGTTTGAGGAACAGCGTCATGATCAGGATGCCCGTGGAAACAAAGATAATATCCCTGTTTTTATGCCGTTTTCCGGCCGACGAAATGACGGATCTCCAGCACAAAAAGAGCATTACAGCGAGGATGAGGCTGAGTGCTATCCAGTGAGAGTGCCGGTTTTCGGTAACGCCTTGTCCCTGATTCAATTGTTTGAAGATATCGTAATGGATCTGTTTGATGGGATTGCCCCTGCTTACGATGGTCTGCCCTTTTTTGAATTCTTCACGAATGCTCAGTTCCGGTGTTTGATCGCTGGCGATCTTGCGTTCGCGTTCTGTGGCGTTATCGTCGTATTCCAGGTTGGCATGGATGTATTGTTTTAGGTAGCTGACGACATCGGCGGGCGTATTGGGAAAACGCTCGTTAAGCAGCGTCATGGCCAGGGATTCGCTTGTCGCGAGCGTGACAACGGTGACTTTTTCGGACTTGTCAATCTGGCGTTGTTTTTTTTCGCCATTTTCGAACCACTGTACCGTAAAGCCATTGAGGTCATCGATTTCCTGTTTTGTGGAAATGATCATTCTGCTCAGGACGACATCCAAAACCTGTAGTATGGATTCTTCCTGTATTTCCGAGAACCTTTGATCTGCAAACCACTGATATGCCGAATCGCTGAGTTCGTATCCCATCGCCTGAGTGAAATCGTCCTTGTGGGCCTTGAGCCATTCGTTGAGAGCGGCATTCACTTCTTCAGTTGTTGCTTCGCGCGTGGACATGTACTCATCAAAGACCTGTTCGGCATCAAACTGAGCGAGGAGCAGGTCAGCCCATGCCTGTCGTTCGACCGTTTCCTGAGCATGTTCTGCATCGTCTTCCCGCTTGATTCGTCTGGATTCCTGAACCTGACGTTCCTGTTCCAGGCCGTTGCGCATGATGTTGTATGCGTTGCGGATTTTGTTGAGTACGGCGTCATGATAGCCATAATCCCATTTATAGATGGGGAGTACTTTGGCCATGGCCTCATCACGGTTTCTTTGCGTTGCCTCCTCGTCGACCTGAGTAAAGGTAAAATCGCTCGGAGCCTTGTAGTCATGTGCAGCGATGGTCTCGATATCCGATCGTTCGATGATGCCGGTTTGTGAACCGATATTTCCACCAATGATGAGAACGACACAGATCATGATGAATGCAATGTATCCGCCGACGATTATCGGATTGGAGAGATTCCACTGCAAAAATCGCGATCTCTGTTTTTTTCTGATGACTTTTTCGAAAGTCAGCGATTCGCGCTGGCGATGTTCATCCATATATCCTCTTGATTCAGAGTTTTATGAGGTTATGCCTCTTTGTCTGTGTTTTGACGGGTATGTTTTTCGTATGCCAGAACGATTTTCTGAACGAGCGGATGGCGCACGATATCTTTTTCGTTCAGGCGTACGATGGAAATGCCCTCGACGTGATCCAGAATATCGACGGCCTGCTGCAGACCGGATTTGGCATCTCCCGTCAGATCGGTCTGTGTCAGGTCGCCCGTGATGACGGCTTTGGAACCGAATCCGAGCCTCGTCAGGAACATTTTCATCTGTTCCTGTGTGGAATTCTGTGCTTCGTCGAGAATAATAAAGGAGCTGTTGAGCGTGCGCCCGCGCATGAATGCGAGCGGAGCGACTTCGATGGATCCCTGGCTGAGCCAGTGCTGAGCCCTGTCGACATCGACCATGTCATAGAGCGCATCGAAGAGCGGCCGCAGGTATGGATTAACTTTTTCGGCCATATCGCCGGGCAGAAAACCGAGACGTTCACCGGCTTCGACGGCCGGCCGCACGAGGACGATGCGTTTGACTTTTTTGCGCATGAGGGAATCGACCGCCAGCGCCATGGCCAGATAGGTTTTGCCGGTACCGGCCGGACCGATGCCAAAGACGATGTCGTCCGTCCGAATCGCATTGACGTAGGTTTTCTGATTTTCAGTCTTGGCGCGGATGGGGCGGTGATCACTCGTCATGCAGACGATGCCGCCGCCGGAAGCATTGTCGTCCCCGCTTCGCAGTGCCATGAGCTGTTCCGACATTTCGGCGGCAGTAATGGTGCGGTTCTGCTTTGCTTCTTCATAGAGCGCGACGAGGGTTTTCTGGGCGAGCAGGATATCGTCGTTTGCACCTGTGAGCCGGAGCAGATTGCCTTCAGCCCTGATTTCTATGCCGAGTTCATTTTCCAGATACTTCAGATTGCCATCGCGCATGCCATACAACAGCCGCGCATTGGGTAAACTCGGAAATTCAATTTCCGTTCTCGCCATTTTTACTCCTTACGTGTCGATAAACCCCCTGAAAAAAACGACAAAGATTACTCGATTTTGATTCGAATAGCCATTTGATTTGAACCGGTCGGATCTGACTTTGTGGGCCCGGCTATGGCTTCGCCATACGCCCGGGCTTTCGCGCTATGGCAAAGCCATACGCGCTCCATTGCTGTGGGGTGAATGGCTTGCCACAAGGATGTGTATTGATCTATAAGCGGATACGAATGGATATAACCGTCAAATGACGGAGGAAAAAATGAAAGAAGAGATAAAAACGGAAAGTAAAGAATCCAAAAAGGTAAAACTGCTCAAGACAGCCGATAGGTCTTTGAATGGCGCACAAAAGCTAATAGATAAAGGCAATAAGCTCGCGGATAAAGGGAATAAGGCTGTTTTAAAGCTCAAGGTCGTAAAGAAAGTTGTTACCTTCTTTATGCGCATCGCGCTCGTGATTTTTTTAATTACTGCGGCGATTTGCTCGATCAGTATCTATCGCACATACACTTCAGTTCACGAACAGTCCCAGTCTGCAAATCAATAGAGTAACGACTGTGAAACATAAGGATTGCCAAATGCAAAACGCAGAAAAGGAACCCCGGAATAATCTTAAAAAAGAAGAGATGAATCTATCAGAGCCGGATGCCGCCGAAACGGATTCAGATGAGGAGGATGTATCCGGAAATGAAGAATCTGCGCCGGAAACACTGACCGTTGGCGGTACAGTGGATAAATCGATCGATACCTATAAAAAGGGTAAGGGACTCGTCGATCGCGGCAAGGAAGTCCTCGAAATCGTCAATGCAATTAAAATGCGGGCAATCATTACGGCGGCCTGTATTGTATTGTCCATTGTCTTCGCCATTGCGACCCCGTTCATCAATAAATATATCGAGAAATCTGCCGAAGAAGAGAGCACTTCTGTGGAATTGGGCACACAGGCCGAAGCTTTGACCCAAAAAGCCGAAGAGAAAGCCGAAGGTTTCTTTGCAAACGTTAAAGAAAAAGCTGCCGATGCCAAAGAAAAGGCTGCTGATGTCAAAGAAAAGGCTGCTGCTGTCAAAGAAAAAGCCGCTGAAAAGATGGTGGAAGTCAGGGCATTGGCTGAGAATACCGTCCAAAATGCAGGTGTTGATGCACAGGTTCAAAATGATCCGGCAAATAATCCACTCGCCCCAACAGATAATCCTAATGCACCAGCCGGCAATTCAAATGCTTTGGCGGATAATCCAACCGCTCCAGCCGGCAATTCAGTTGTTCCGGTCGCAGAACAAAAGCCATCGAATGACAGCAATAATGTTGCGCCGCAGCTTGATCTGATGGCAGCCATCGATCGCGATATTACTGAATTGTCGACGTCACAGCTCAGACAAATGATTGGAACGATGCAGATGGTTGCGTCTGCGCTCGAAGACTTGACCAATGATCAGAGCGGCGTAGACTGCAGTGGTTCAGGATGTGAGCAGCCGTATTACCAGAAAATGAGCACACTGCTCAAAAAACACTCCCAAAAATCAAAGGGAGATGAGGGAGCTGATCGCGAAAAATTGCTCGTTGGATTTGGTGAGTTGAAAAGCAGGATCCAGCGCGTCACAGGCAACCTGAAGGCTGCACTGCCTACGGATGCCTACAGAGGCATCGAAAAGGCAATTGCTGAAAATGCGCATTGGGGAACGCCTGCAAATGCGCAAATCATTCAGAAAACTGAAGATGATCAGATGATTGCGGCAAATACAGAAAACGCAAATCATGCAGAGGCTGCAGCCAATGATGCGGATGCTGCAGCCAATGATACGGCTGTAGCAGCCAATGATACGGCTGTAGCAGCCAATGATACGGCTGTAGCAGCCAATGATACGGCTGTAGCAGCCAATGATACGGCTGTAGCAGCCAATGATGCGGATGCTGCAGCCAATCATGCAGTTCCTCTGGCTGCAAATCAATCAGACCTTTCCTCGTCTGTCCCTGTGAATACGAGTGCCTCTGTGAATACTAATGTCTCTGCGAATACTCATGCCAGGTCAGGCAGTTCCGGAGGATGTCTGGGATCCGTCCTGAGCGGGGTAGGGAAGTTTTTTGGGGGGCTCTTCCTGATTGGTTTTATTGTCGTTTTATATAAGTTAGGAATTGTCAAACATTGATGAGTCTTGGGGATTGCTTATAGAAGTGAGCTGCTCTTCCCGATACTCCGGCAAGTGCCTGTGTGATTGCTTCACTTCCACTCACCAAATCCTAACCATTCGTCTCAGTTTGCAGTGGGCCACTCATTTCGCCTCTCTCGCCTGTCTATGCCTGGCTCTGCGATTTGTACCATTCACCGGACGGTGCTCATCCCTCAGTTCCAACACATCATGATCTCAAAGCTCAGAGCAATGAAAGACAAATTCTTTGGAACCATGCATATCCGCGTCGATTAAACACAGTCCCAAAAGCGCATGGCGTATGCCCATGGGCATAGCCATGCGGGGCTGCCGTATGGGCGATGCTTTTGGCAGAGCCCATAGGCAGACCGGGCAAAAGAATTATTTGCTGTTGAGGCCGAAATCGTATTCGTGAAGCGCAAATGCGATATTGATGGCGTGGTCGGAGCAGCGTTCCAGGTCGCTCGACATATTGGTGAATACGACGCCGGCAACCGGATCGCACTGCTTATCGAACAGGCGTGCGATGTGATTGTTGACGATTTTCTTCTGAAGTTCGTCGACGAACTGTTCCTGAGCTTCGGCAGCGGGCAGTTTGTCGAAGGCTTCGTGTTCGAAAATATCGATGCATTCGTCGACGGATTTGAGAGAAGCATATGCAATTTGCCGCAGTTCATCGAGGGCTTCTGCAGAGAGGGATGCCTTTTGGGAACTCAGCTGCGAGGCGTATTCGATGATATTTTCGGCGTGGTCGGAGATGCGTTCGATGTCGGCGACGACGAGGGTCATCTGTGAGATGCGGTTTCGTTCGTGTCCGGTCATGTTGAATGTACGCGTGCGCACGAGTCTGTTGGTGATGGCATGCGTCAGGTAGTTGACGGTATCTTCGGTGTCTTCGACGGTTGCCGCGAGCTTATCGTCGTGATTAAAGAAGCAGTCGATGGCTGTGCGCAGGTTTTGTGCAGCAAAGCGGCCCATGCGTGTAATTTCGAGCTGAGCCTGGTGCAGTGCAACTGCCGGCGGGATATTGCCATCCTGCATGTAGACGAGCTGTCTGTCCTTGAGCTTTTGGGTTTCTTCGGGTTTTTCGCGGATGATTTTTTGCGAAAGCCTGACGATATAGGTGGTAAACGGCAAAAGTATAATGACGGTGAGCAGTGCGAATATCGTGTGGGCGTTTGCGACCTGGCGTCCGATATTGTCGGGGGACAGAGCCTGAATGAGGTCGAGGAACGGCGGAACGAGTGCAATGATAGTGAGCAGAATAGCGGCACGGAACAGGTTGAAGAGCAAATTGAGCAGGGCAGTGCGTTTGCCGTTTCGGTTGGTCGTCAGTGAAGCCAGAATATTCGGCGTGACCGAGCCGATGGCGGCTCCGATGATGAGGTAGACTGCGACCGGGAACGAAATCAGTCCCTGCATGGCAAACGTCTGGAAAATGACGACCGAGGAGGAAGAACTCTGGAGCAGCGCCGTAAAGGCAACGCCGAAAATGACGGCCAGTGCCGGATTTTCGAGTTCAGTCAGAAAATGGATAAATTCCGGGCTCTGTGACAATGGTACGATGGCCTTGCTGATGATCGAGATGCCCACAAAGAGCATGCCGAATCCCATGATGATGGAGCCGATATGGCGAACCATTGTTTTCTTGACGAAAAGGTACATGATGACGCCGATGAACAGGATGAGCGGCGCATAGGCTCCGAGGCTGAAAGCCGTAATCTGGGCTGTGATCGTCGTACCAATGTTCGCGCCCATGATGACGCCGATGGCCTGGAACAGCGACATCATACCGGAATTGACAAAACCGATGACCATCATGTCGGTCGCGGATGAGCTCTGAATGAGAACGGTAACGAGAATGCCGACGATTGTGGCAACGACGCGGTTGCTCGTGGCATGTTCCAGGATCGTTTTGAGCTGTTCGCCGGCGGCGTTTTTGAGTCCGGTTGACATGATGGTCATACCGAAAAGAAACAGGCCCACGCCTCCCAGAAGAGAGAAAAACTCAAGGATTGTCATATAAACTCCAAAAAAGCGCAGTCAACCTGCGCCCCGGGCGCTCTCTACATGATTATCGATGGTTTGGGAATAGAAATTTAGTTGGGAGCTGGATGTTAGGGAGGGATAGAGACGTGTCGCGACACGTCTGTACGAAATAAAATCAGCAGCGCCCCTTTGTGGCGTAACCGCCAGTGCTTGGAAGTTGGATGTTGGAAGTTGGATGTTGGGAGTTGGGAGTTGGAAGTTGGGAGTTGGAAGTTGGTACCCTATTTACTCAATTCTTTAGCAAGCACCTTTGTAATTGCATAACTCCCAACTCATAACTCAAAACTCCCAACTCCCAACTCATAACTCAAAACTCAAAACTCAAAACTCCCAACTCATAACTCAAAACTCAAAACTCAAAACTCATAACTCCCAATTATTTGGCAATGAAGTTCAGGATTCGTCCGGGAACGAGAATCGTTTTGACGATATTTTTGCCTTCGAGCTGTCTGGCGACGGCCGGAATTTTCTTTGCGGCCTCGACGATCTCAGCTTCGGCGGCGTTTTTGTCGATTTCGACGGTTCCGCGCAGCTTACCGCAGACCTGAATTGCGATGTTGACGATGTTGATTTCGCATTTGGCCGGATCGAAATCGGGCCATTTGGCGAGCGAGACGCAGTCGCTGTGACCTAAGATTGCCCAGAGTTCTTCGGCCAGATGCGGTGCGTATGGGGCCATGACGAGGACGAGGGTTTCAGCGGCCAGTCTGGGGACTTTGTCGAGTTTTGCCAGATGATTGATATAGACCATCATCTGCGAGATCCCCGTGTTGAAGCTGAGATTTTCGATATCCTCGCCGAGTTTTTTAATCGTCTGGTTACGGATGAGTTCGGTTTCGGCATCGCAGGGTTCGTCGACGATGCG
This sequence comes from Pseudomonadota bacterium, assembly GCA_017441205.1. Lineage (GTDB taxonomy): Bacteria > Myxococcota_A > Bradymonadia > UBA4248 > UBA4248 > UBA4248. The sequence goes on along the minus strand of JAFRYG010000122.1, from coordinate 13,983 downwards.
TTCGTTGAGGACGTTTTCTTCGCCGGCGGAGACGATGAGTTTCCAGCATCTGGTCAGGAATCGGTTGACACCGGCGACGCCGGCGGTATCCCAGGGTTTGACCTGATCGAGTGGGCCCATGAACATTTCGTACAGGCGCAGGGAATCTGCGCCGAGATCGCGCACGACATCGTCGGGGTTGTCGACGTTTCCGCGGCTCTTGGACATTTTTTCGATCTGCATGGTCAGGGGTTCGCCATTGCGTTTGTCGAAGACGGTTCCGTCGCCGTTTTTCTGGACGTTGTCGACGTGGACGTAGGCGCCGTTTTTATCCTTGTAGGAATAGGCGAGGATCATGCCCTGATTGAAGAGTTTCTGGAAGGGTTCCTTGGTATGGACGAGTCCGATATCGTAGAGGACTTTGTGCCAGAAGCGCGCATAGAGGAGGTGCAGGACGGCGTGTTCTGCGCCGCCGATGTAGAAATCGACGGGCATCCAGTATTTTTCGTTGGCTTCCGAGAAGGGAGCCTTATCGTTGTTGGGATCGATGTAGCGCAGTTAATACCAGCATGAACCGGCCCATTGCGGCATGGTGTTGGTTTCGCGGGTCATGTCGCCGACCTGGAGCCATTCGGGGATATTGGCCAGCGGGCTTTCGCCGGTTCCCGACGGTGCATAGCTCTGGACGTCGGGCAGGGTGAGCGGGAGTTGTTCTTCGGGCAGCGGGTGGTGCTGATGATTCTTGTCCCAGAGGATGGGGAACGGTTCGCCCCAGTAACGCTGGCGCGAGAACAGCCAGTCGCGGAGCTTGTAATTGACCGAAGCCTGGCCGACTTTGTGTTCCTCGAGCCACTCGATCATTCGCTTTTTGCCGTCTGGAACGTTGAGTCCGTCGAGGATGCCGGAATTGATGTGCAGGCCGTCGCCGGTATAGGCTTCCTTCGAGATATCGCCGCCCTGAATGACTTCGATGATTGGGAGATTGAAGGTTTTTGCGAATTCGTAGTCGCGGGTATCGTGTGCCGGGACGCTCATGATGGCGCCGGTTCCGTAGGATGCCAGGACGTAGTCGGCGATCCAGATCGGCGTCTTTTTGCCGTTGACGGGATTAATTGCGTATGCGCCAGAGAAGACGCCGGTTTTTGTTTTGGCCAGATCGGTGCGTTCGAGGTCGGACTTTTTGGCAGCGACATCGCAATAGGCTTCGACGGCGGCTTTCTGTTCGGCCGAAACGATGGATTTGACGAGCTGGTGTTCCGGGGACAGAACGAGGAAAGTGGCGCCGAACAGGGTATCCGGACGCGTCGTGAATACGCGGATTTTACCGTGAACCGGGGTTTCGGGGGCGAGTTCGAAATCGACCTCTGCGCCGAGACTGCGGCCGATCCAGTTGCGCTGCATGGCTTTGATGCGTTCCGGCCAGTCGAGATCCTCGAGGTCGGTGAGGAGGCGTTCGGCATAAGCCGTAATCTTGAGCATCCACTGGCGCATCGGACGCCGGATGACTCCGTAGCCGCCGACTTCGGATTTGCCGTCGATGACTTCCTCGTTGGCCAGAACGGTTCCGAGTGCAGGACACCAGTTGACCGGAGCTTCGGCGACGTAGGCCAGGCCGCGTTTGTAGAGCTGCAGGAAAATCCATTGCGTCCATTTGTAATAATTGGGGTCGGTCGTGTTGATTTCGCGATCCCAGTCGTAGCTGAAGCCGAGGGATTTAATCTGGCGCTTGAAGTTGGCCACGTTGGCTTCGGTCGTGATTCTCGGGTGGGTGCCCGTCTTGATGGCGTATTGTTCTGCGGGGAGTCCGAAAGCATCCCATCCCATCGGATGGAGGACGTTGAAGCCCTTCATGCGTTTATAGCGAGCAATGATGTCGCTGGCGGTATAACCCTCGGGATGGCCGACGTGCAGACCTTGTCCGGAGGGGTAGGGGAACATGTCGAGGATGTAGTATTTGGGTTTCGGACTGTTGTCGATGGCTTTGAAAGTTTTGTTTTCTTCCCAGAATTTCTGCCATTTGGGTTCGATGACGTTTGGATTGTAATTGCCCATGTTTCAATTCCTGCCAAAAGGGGATGCGTAAGTTGAAGGGATGTGTTTTGGGTTGGGACGGGGGGATTCCCCCGCGCATCTATGGCCTGCGGCCATACGATGCTCCCCCTTTGTGCGGGGACACCCCGCAACGCCCCGGATCACAGCAAAAGGATGGCGGCGCGTATGCAATAGCGCCGCCGCGCAGGGCGTATCGGCTTTGCCGATAGCCGGCGCAAAAAAAATAAAAAGAAAGCCCTGACCATTGTGCGGCAGGGCTCTCAGAAAATGCGGCAAGATCAATTACTTGTTCGAGTCTTTAACTTCAATTGCCTGTTCATTTTTGTATTTGCCGCAGCTCATGCAGGCGTGATGCGGGAGTTTGGGCTCGCCGCATTCGGGGCATGGAACGGTCTGAACGGCGGTCAGACGATCATTGATGGAACGACGCATATTGGTGCGGGAATGACTAACGCGTTTCTTGGGAACTGCCATTTTTAAAACTCCTGTATATGAAGAAGGACACCAAAAAAGAGACTCATGTGCGATATATCGCTGAAGGGTCAAAACTACGAAAGATTACAGCTGCATGGGCCCTGATTCAGATTTTTTCCGCACTGAATGCAGATTCCCTTGCAATTATCGCTGCACAGACACTCGTCATCGAGTTCGAGATAGATGGATTCGAGCAGGATGTCATTGAGATGAATCTGAGGATCCTGGTAGGTGATCGTATCCAGATCATCTTCGCTCAGAATGACTTCCTCGACGCCTCCAACACTCGACGCTTCAATGAGCTTGAGGCTGACATGCGAAGCAAAGCAACGGGTGAAGATTTCGCCGCAGCGATAGCAGCAGAGACTGAGTTTGACACTGATGTCGGCCTGCAGATCGATGAATTTTCCATGATTGACGAGATGGGCTTCGAATCTGAGAGGTTCGAGCGCTCTGCATTCCTCGAGATCGGCAAAGTACTCGTTGACTTCCTCGACCGGAATCTCAGAAGTTACCGTAAAATCCTTACCGAAACCAAGGCTTGATGTCTGAATGATCATGTAAAACTCCGGCAAAAATTCGCCCTTTACAGAGCGGCGGCAATATAGGGACGGGTGGCAATTGTGTCAAGGATTTTCTGATAATTTGGCGATTTGGCAACGATTCGGATACGAAGAACTCCGTCATATGCGGCAGTCAATGTTGCAGTTGTCTGCATCAAAAGGGTCGAGAGGCGGAATATTTGTACAGGGTGAAGGATTAGTTTTCGCTTGAATTACAGCAAAAAAAGTGTGTGGGAATGATTGTAAGGGGGTGATAAAGATTAATCAGTGTATGATGCGATAAAAAATCCTTGAATTTCTAATGAGATTCGATAATACTGATTGGCGATTTCGGGCTTGCATGGCTCGATCACTTGCGCCGTGTTGGTGCGTGCGATTTGTTCAACTTGTTTTTAAAGGAAGTTCAAATGAAAAAAGTTATTATCGGCCTCAGCATTGCCATCCTCGCTCTTGGTGCCATGGGCTGCAACAAACAGAAAAAAGCCAAAGCTGCAGCAGCTGGTGCAGCTGAAGTTTTGCAGCAACTCGAAGCTCAGTATCAGATGAATGATGCAAGTGCAGCAGATCCCAATCAGGCTTTGACCTGCAAATATGTTCTCATTCAGGGCACCAGCGTTTCCAAAGCCGAAGTCAAAACAAGCGGAAGCTGCAACTGGAGCGACCTCAAGTCCAAAGCTGCAGCCGGTGCAGCCAATGGCAATGTTGCCGCACAGCTGATCTCCGTCGTTGCCGCAGATCCTTCCCTTCCCGCATCCGCCAAGGATAAATGGGATTGCACTGCTTACAACATCAAGACCAACGTCCGCAGCGTTGGCGCTCAGGACTGCAAAGATGGCAGTGGCGTGAATGATGCCACCGGTAAAGCCATCACCGCTGCTCTCGCCGGTATTCTGTAATATCTGATAGCTTGTTTGGCTAAAGCAAAGCCCCTCCGTCGGAGGGGCTTTTTTTGTGCTGCGAGTAGTGAGGGTGAGTTGGGAGTTGGGAGTTGGGAGTTATGCAAATCCGAAGGGGCTTGCTGAAGTATTGGATAATGCATTCACCTCTATAAGCTATAAGCTATGAGCTATAAGCCACTCCAAGTTCCAGGCTCCAGGCTCCATTATTGTATGGGCGCCGGTTTGGGGCGATCTGAGATTATTCCTTCCTTAATCAGCGGCTGTGCTTCTTCCCAGGCTTCGGCCGAAATGCGATTTGCACTTCGAAGGGCATTTCCGACGTTTATCATTTTATTGAGACGCGTACTTGAGAGTTTTCCCTGGATGTATTGTCCGCCAAAAATGATTGGATTGGGGAGAATGGCGGCCAGGAAGAGTGATTCCCTGAGGGTGAGCTGCTGGACGTTTTTCTGGAAGTAGTACTGCGCAGCGGCGCGGATTCCGTAGGTATCCCTGGCCCAGTGAGCCAGATTGAGATAGAGTTCAAATATTCTCAGTTTTGGAAGTGTTTTTTCCATCTGCCATGTCAAAAAGGCTTCCTGGAATTTTCGTGAGGCAGTTTTGTCGTGATTCAGGAAGAGGTTTTTGACGACCTGCTGGGAGATGGTCGAACCTCCGCGAACGATTTTATCGGCCTTTAAGTCTGCGATAAGGCTGGCGCGTATGGCGCGGATATCGAAACCCTGATGGGAAAAGAACTTTCCGTCTTCGGAAGCTACGAAGGTATAGGCGGTTTCGCGTGGGAGATCATAAAATGTTACCCACGAAGGTTCTCTCGGTCCGATGGTGATGGGAACTGTTGCGGCATTGACCTGTACTTTGAATGCGTTGCCTTTGATAATGTTGAAATCACTGCGAGGGTCATAGCTCTGGGTTTCGACGTTGTCGAGCTGGAAATCCGTGTGCAAAACGAGGGCGTCGATATTGGCTTCGTCGTAGGATACGGCCATTTCGATGCTGTAATCGCCGGCAAGGCGGTATCCTGTGATGAATGGAGCAAAACCTTTGGGCAGCGACGGTATGAATGAAGCACTGTCACCGCGGCTTTTGAGGGATGCATCAAACTGATAGCTGTTATCGGCGGTGACAGAACGCGAAACTCGCATTTCGAAGGGAATTTTTCCCACGGTTCCGTAGGCATCCTCGATGGAGAACGTCCGGTTTGAGAGGTCGAACCATGCTTTGAGCGCGGCTTTTGCATTGATTTCGCTGAGGGGATCTTTGGCGAGTATGGGGGAATAGATGGTACCATCCTTGACGGAGGCATCCACTTCAACCCATGCGCGTTTTTCGTCGAGTTCAACAATGGTGCTGATATGTCCGGAAACGGGGAAGTTGTCGAATCGGAATTTGTTTGCGAAATCAGCTTTTTGGAGAAATCTTGAGATATCGAACTGGGAAGTGTCAAAGGTGACAGCGAATTTGTTGTCGCCGAGTGAGTAGCCGCCAAAGATGCGTGCAGTGGCACCATTGGGTTCTCTGAGCTGAATTCCCACACCAAGCCGATTGGATTCGCGCTCGTGAAGGACTTCGAGCTGTATGAATTCAAACATGTACTCGCCGGAAAATGCTGAGAGAACGGAGTCGTCGGAAATATGGCTTTCGACCTGACCATTTCTGACGAACAGGACATTTCGCTGGTCATTTCTGGCGACTTCGATTCCCTGAAGCAGCAGGGAATCGAAGGATACCCCGCTGAATGCAAAATCAGAGAATTCGAGCTGCGAGATCATGATGCTGTCGGCGATGCGCAGCTGTCCGAGTGAGATTTTAAAGCAGGTATCATTATTATAGACACCGGACAAACAGGTTTTAATGGGGGTGCCGGAAAGACTGATTTGGCTCAGGGAATCGAGATCGGCCTGCTGTTCATCGATATCGAGGCGGATAGTACCGAGTTTTCCGAGGTTTGCGGTGACGACGCAGTTCTGGCATTCCATGGCCGGAATGGTGTGTTCACCCGGATTCGCGGAAGGATTAGTGATGACGCTGCTTTGCTGATTTTCGTCGACACTGTTGATGAGGGATTTGAGCCACTGTATGTCGGGTGTGGAATCGTCAGAGAGATTCAGTTTTGCGTTAAGTCCCTGAACGAGAACGCGCGAAGCATTGAGGTCACCGATGAACATCCCGAGCAGTGCGGGATAAACCGTAACGGAATCCATAGTAATGGGCTCGATATCCGGTGAATTGGGGGAGAATCTGACGTTTGTCAGGATGAGTCCGGTGATCCCCATGGCGCGGATATCAGAGAATTCGAACTGCCCATCGACTCTTTGGCCGAGTTCGGCGAGTTTTGGAGTGAGTCTGGCTTTTAGATACAGACTGGAACGCAGGCCGTAACTTATCAATAAGAAGGCAAAGATCAGGATGCAAAGGCATAGTATAATGATTTTGCATCGGGATAAGCGTGATTTTGGGATGTTATTTTCTGGTTTTTTTTCCATAGCTCAGGGGCGCGTTCCGTGCGCGGTGGTGCCGTTCTGGCATTGAGCTGAGTAAAGCGCATTGTGAATAAAAGGCAAGTTTGGGAGGTAAGGCATCATGTGTGTTGATGTAAGAGCGTTTGAAGGTTTATCCGATGCAGCGAAGTGTGGTGTAAAAAACAGAGAATGTGACTTTTAAATGCCGAAACACTGTGATAGTGAGTGATAAACATCGCAATATAAAGCGCAAAAGGCGGCAAAAAAGACAGTTAAAGTGGGATACAAAAATTAGAGATAGCAGATTGTGGATAAATTTGTTGTAGAAGAAATGATTGGGTGATATAAGGCGCAAGGTCTTGCCCTATGAAATGGGTGAAAGAGACAGCAAGTCATTAACATCGGCGGATGAGCCGCCGGAAGAAACTTAAGTTCGAAAGAACGGAGGGAGTTGGAAGATGGAAGGAATCAAGCAAGCGTTTTCATGGGATAACGGCGGTATCTGGATGTGGATCATCTGCGCAGTATCAGTTATCTGTCTTGCACTGTTGGTTGAACGTGTTTATTACATTTTCTTCAAGTTCAACACGAATGCCAAACAGTTCATGGACACGGTTCAGCGCAACATCGTATCGAACAATATTGATGGTGCGATTCAGGTTTGCAATGCAGCCGGAACAGCAGCAGTTGCCCAGGTTATCAAAGCCGGTCTTGCCCGTGCGAATAAGACCGAACTTGAGATTCAGAATGCTATTGAAGAAGCCCAGCTTGAGATTAGCCCGTTGATTACGCGTTTCCTGCCTGCCTTGGCATCACTTGCAAACATTGCAACGCTTCTTGGTCTTCTTGGTACGATCATTGGTCTTATCCAGGCATTCGCTGCATTGGAACAGGCTGCACCGGATGAGCGTCAGGAAAAACTGTCAGCTGGTATTGCTATCGCAATGAACACGACGGCGTTTGGTCTTATCGTTGCCATTCCGACGCTGACGCTTCATGTTCTTCTTTCGACATTTGCGAAGAAAATCCTCGATGACATTGAACTTTACTCGACAAAGCTCGGCAATCTTCTTGCACAGCGTGTGAAATAATCGAGAGTAGAGTCGCGTATCGCAGTATGGTGTCTTAAGGTTAAGGCACCATGCAGGGTTTTGATGTCCCTGAGGAGAGAAAAATGGCGAAGATAGCTAAGATACAAGATGCAGAAGATCTGAACCTGACCCCGATTATGAACGTGGTACTGGTTCTCATTCCTCTGATGCTGCTGAGCGTAGTCTTTATGACGATCACGGTCATTGAGGTAACGATGCCGCAGCGGAGTGCTGGTGCAGCACAAAATGGCGAGCCGCCGAAACGTTTGCAGCTGTTTATCTCGGAACAGGGCTTTACTGTGGTTGAAAACCAGTCGCAGCTTCCTGCAGTTGAGAACTGCCCTCCGGGTGGACCAACGATCTGCCCGATCAAGGATGTTGCAGATTGTGAAGTCAAGACGGATTGCCACAACTGGCGTTTGCTTTATAACACCTTATTGGAAATCAAGCAGAAGCCGGAATGGGTAGATCACGAGCAGATCGAGATTGTTGCGGATTCGTCGGTAAATTTTGGTGTTTTGGTCAAAGCGATGGATATTTCGCGTTATCAACGCGTTCCGCATGCAGAGGGTGAAGCAGCAACGAAAGGCAAGCTTCTTCTGAATGATGCCGAATTGAATGATTCAGTAACACCCTATACCGAAGCAACGGATGCCGAGGGAAATACAGGTAAAGTGCCTGTTGCAATGTTCCCGGTTGTCGTACTTGGGTTGCCGACCGTTTCACAGTAATGTTTGATTGCATAAATTTGCAGTAAAACAGTCATTATTAACAAGATCGAAATAACAGGGATTGCAAATCAATGGCAGCTGAACAGAAAACTCAAAAACAGCTCGAAATGGAAAAGGCGCTGACAGATCGTTTGAAAGCCAAACGAAGAGCCAAGCGCGGCTATGATTCCGGGAAGAATAGCCTGGGTCTGAACTCCATGATGGACATGATGACGATTATTCTCGTCTTCCTGCTCAAATCCTACGGTGAAGAACCCATCGTTATTTTGCCGGGGACGGATGTCCCAATTTCTGTTGCCGAAACACTGCCGGAAGATATGACTGTTTTGACAGTCAATAAAGAGGGTATTTTCATGGCTCGTGAACGCGTTCTCGAAATTGAGGAAGGACGCGTCAGTGGCAACTTCAAAAAAGGTGGCGAGAGTGGTTTGATTATTGAACCGCTTGAAGCTAAACTCCGCAAAGAAGTTGAGAAACTGAAGAATATTGCAATGACAAATCAGAAAACCTTCGAAGGGGATATGACCATCATTGCAGATCAGTCCATCAGTTATCGGCTTCTTGTTGAAGTGATGCAGACAGCAATCGGTACTGAGTTTAAACGCTTCCGTTTTGCTGTGATTCAGGGCGGTATGGCGGAAAGTGGGCGTTATCCTTCAGCGCCTGAACGCACGAACTAATCATCACCATCACCTTCCTTTATTTTGTCCCCTCATATCTTAATCAGGATAAAGAGGATATGAGGGAACTGTTGTGGCCTGTGCTGGATTGGAGAGTTGCGCGATGGCCGTGCAAGAACCCAAAAAATTTCTTCGAATCGGCGTTTTTCGAGGAAAACAGTGTCTTGAAGAAAACGTCGTCAGTAAACGACGTACGGTAAGTATCGGACAGGATGAGTCCAATACTTTTTGCATACTCTCTTCCGCTGTTCCCCAGAAATGGAATTTATTCGTTTACGATTCTGCAAAGGATGCCTACACGCTTTGTGTGCAGAAATCCATGCGCGGACGCGTCGTCCTTAAGAATAATGTTTCCATTATTCTCGATGAGTCCCTCAAAGCCAGTGCAGATGTAAAATTCGTTGGCGATAATATCCATATTCCTCTGACGAATTCCTCTCGTGGACGTATCGTCCTGGGAAAAATCAACATTCTTTTCCAGTTCGTTCACAAACACGATGAAGCTGCAGGTGCACGCCTGCTCTATGAGCCCGCTTCTCTTAAAAGCAAAATCGCTGAGATATTTCCGCGAGCTCTCGCTTACGCACTGCTCTTCTCTTTCCTGGCTCACATTATCCCGTTGATTTATATCGGTGTGCAGGATTGGCCCCGGGTGGATGATCTCTATTATATGCCCCTGGCTCTCAAGCCCGTCGAAATCAAGGAGATGGAGATTCAGGAGGAAGATGAAGAACCCCCTGAACCTGAAATCACCGAAGATGCTGAGAATGCTCTTCCTGAGGTAGAAACTGCTGAACCCGAACCCACGCCCGATTCCGGAACTTTGTCGCGCGATGAGCTCATGGACCAGATCACGGATAAACACCGTGAACAGGGTGCCATGATTACCGCACAAATCCTCGGGGCAGATGGTGGTGTGGAAGGTTTCTTTGCCGATATGCTCGGAAGCAATGCGCATATCGCCGATATGTCCGATATCGCCGCCGGTGATATCGGGGCAAGTGCTTCCGGAAATCTGCTCAATCAGTTGGCTGCCGGAAGCGGCGGCGTCGGCGGCGGACTCCTCGGAATTGACAGCGGCGCCGGAAACAGCGGTCCGAAAGTTGTCGTCGATAGCAAAAAGACTGAAGCTACCCGCGCTAAAGTCGAATTCAAAATGTCTTCCAATGCCAGCGAATTCGCCAGTGCACCGCCTGCAGGAAGCAAAGAAAGCATCGAGTCCATGTTTAAGAAAAAACAGGGCGATATCAAGAGCTGCTATCAACGTGTGATGAATGCTCAGGGTAAAGTCACCGGTCGATTCGTCATCAGTATCGTCGTCGGTAAGGACGGGGTCGTGATGCAGGTTAAGGAAATCGAAAACCAGGTCGGCGGTGAAATGTTTAACTGCGTGCGCCAGCGTATCATGAACTGGAAGTTTGGGACACTCAAGCAGCCACTCGCTTTCAAGAAAACCTGGGTGTTTAGTTAATGACTTAAAAAGCGTCCTTCGGGACGCTTTTTTTTGGCTTGCAAAACGTGAAGTCCTGCGGACTTCATTTTCACCTAAAAAATAACGCCATGAAGTCCAATCATCAGGCGCTCCCAGGCTACGAGTTCATTGACATTGCCCTGAAAAGATTCATGGACTTCCTGAATAATTCCTGCTGCACGCTGCAGATCTTTTTCTGTTGTGCGCGATAGTCTCGACATCATCTGCGGCCGGTAGTGCTTCAATATGATCGGATGATTCGGATCTGTTTTGAGTACGAGCATGTCCCGGACAAACATCAGCATGAGTGTGAGCAGATGCTCTGCCATGCTTTTTTTGCCCTTGAGCCCGGATGCTGTCAAAAATGCATCCAGCGATGAGGACGGGCTCAGCATTTCTTCAAATGTACTGGTGACTTCTTTTTCGTACTCGCTCGAACTCAGTTCCAGCGCAGTACCTATGCTTCCGCCGGACAGCGCAGAAATCTGGTCTGCATCATCTTCGGTCATGCCGCGACGCACGAGGAACTGAGATATCTCATCCATGCTGAATGGCGCAAATCTGACCAGTTGGCAGCGGCTGACTATCGTCGGCAGAAGTCTTTGGATTTGTGATGTTATAAGTATGAATGTCGTATGCGGTTCCGGCTCTTCGAGCGTTTTGAGCAGACAGTTGGCCGCTGCATCCTGCATCTTGTGGACATCCTGAATGATGACAAACCGCCTTGCTGCTTCATAAGGAGGGTAGATCAGCTTTTTCTGCAGATCGCGGATGGTTTCGATTTTTATGGTTGCTGTTGGTTCGTCGATTTCGATGACATCGGGATGAATGTTACTGGCGATGCGGTGGCAGTTGCGGCATTTCATGCATTTTTGCAGTTGTTCCCTGGTCGAATTCTCACAGAGCATCGCCTGGATCATACTGCGGGCAATCATCGACTTCCCAATTCCGGATGGTCCCGAAAATAGCAGGGCATGATGAAGTCTGTCGTTCTTTATGGCGTGAATGAGCCCTTCCCTGGCATGTTCATGCCCCAGAATGTCAGAAAAAATGTCTGTCATGGATTGCCGCCCATTGTTTCATGTTAAAAAAATGGCCGCAGCAAGCTACGGCCAAAACATTTACTTGCGTTTTTTACGATTGTCTCTGGCAAGTTTTCGTTTCTGTTTCTGTTCTTTGGTCAAAGGCGGGCGAGCCATCATGTTGCCCTGGAATCCGGGTGGTGTGTAACCGCGCGGCAATCCCTGCAGCATCTGCTGCGGATCCATCTGCGGCATTGCGGAATCCATCATGGAACCAAAGAGTTCCGAGAAATCCATGTTGGAAAGCTGGCGCAGGGAATTGAGCTGTCCCAGACCGGGAATTTTGTTGAGCCAACTCGTATTCGTTCCAAGTCTGCCCATCATGTTGCGCATCAGACTGAATCGCTGCATCAGCTCTCCGACTTCCTTGACGGTATGGCCGGAGCCTTTTGCTACGCGAACCTGACGCGATCTGGCAAACATCAGATCAGGATCGCGCCTTTCTTTTTCAGTCATGGACTGAATCATGGATTTGATTCTGGTGATTTCGTTTTCATCAATATTGATTTTGTCGCTCATGCCCGAGAAGAAAGGCATGCGTTCCATGATTCCGCGAAGTGAACCCATCTTTTGAATCATTTCGAGCTGGGCGAGGAAATGATGGAAATCGAATTTGCCCGAAAGCATCTCGAGCGCATCTTTCTGTGCGCGTTCTTCATCGACGACGCGCTCAAAATCCACCATGATATCGACGATATCGCCGAAGCCCAGGATGCGGCTTGCGAGTCCTTCGGGACGGAAAATCTTGAGTTTTTCGACCTGCTCACCTTCGCCGATAAAGCGAATGGGTTTTCCGGTGACTTCTTTGATCGAGAGAGCTGCACCGCCTCTGGCGTCGCCATCGAGCTTTGTCATAATAAAGCCGTGCAGATTCAGTTTCTCGTTGAACTGGACTGCAGTATTGACGGCATCGCGCCCGATCATCGAATCGCATACGAGGAGGATATTTTCGGGCTGTGTTTCTTCTGCGATTTCCGAAAGTTCGCTCATAAGGACGTCGTCTACGGCAAGGCGGCCTGCGGTATCGAAAATGACGAAGTCGCAGCCGTTTTTGCGGGCGTATTCAATACCTTCCTTGCAGATATCGACGGGGTCAGCATCGGGGCGTGTATAGACATCGACGCCGATGGATTCGCCGAGGACCTGAAGCTGTTTTGCGGCAGCGGGGCGATAGACGTCGCCGGCGACCATGACGGGTTTTGCCTTGTACTGATCTTTGAGCCAATAGGCGAGTTTGGCTGCGGTCGTCGTTTTGCCGGAACCCTGAAGACCGACGAGCATGATTTTAGTGGGCGTTTTCCCCATTTTTATGGGCTCTTCATCGACTGGGCCCATGAGGGATTCGAGCTCTTCCTGGCAAATCTTGATGAAGTGCTGTCCCGGCGTGACCTTGTGGACTTTCCCCTCGGAATCTTTGATGGAAACGCGGACTTCTTCACCGATGGCGCGTTCCTTGACACTGTTGAGGAATCTCTTGACCACGTGGTAGTTCACGTCTGCTTCGAGCAGACTCGCCCGGATGGCACGCAGTGCATCGTCAATATTGGATTCGTTGAGTTCGCGAACTCCGCGCATACGCTGTGAAATGTCGCGGAATCCTTTGGATATGGTTTCGAACATAGATGTCAGACCTTTTTGGCAAATAGTAAAAAGCGTTTCAGGACGCAAAAAACCGCAAATATATTAAGGTATGAACTCAATTTTCGTCAAGCAATAACAGCTTTTATTATTGCGGTTTGCGCGCCTTGTGCCGCATGGGCACTACGGCTGCGCTGCCGTCCTATGCCCTGCGGGCATACGTCCGGCACTGTTTTTTTGATATGACCATTGTATATCGAAAAAAAAATACATTTCGAATGCAACAAAAGCATTCTCGATGGCATCACTTAAATGAAGGAATTGCCCTTCCCATTGCATGAGGTCTTGTATGTATTCATCCGGATTTGTCTGACGAAGGTTTTTCCCCGAACGCAGCATAATGCGCGAACAGGCCAGGGGAGCCCTGCATCCAATGATATCCGGACGCGGAACATGATGCTGAAGTATCGTGCATGCCAGGCACATCGGGATGCTTTTTTTTACGACGGTTCATGTCGGAAAGGGAGCAGTGTGCCAGAACCTGTAGAATTTGAGGTAGGGTGCAGGTTGGCGGGTGGGAGACAGGGAGAATACCCAAAGGATGGCGTGCCGTGTGCTCTGATGCCGCCCCTGGGGAGCTGGGACAATAACATTACGGATTGGCGCGTGCCGTGTGCTCTGATGCCGACCGCTAATAAGGGTGGCGCGTGCTGTATGAGCGGAGGATGATCGCCGGGGAAAGTGAGTTTTTGCTTGTATTTGTAACCATTCAGCCCTATGCCGGGAACGCCGTAGATACCGTGGTTTAAGTCAAGAGTGTTGAGCTATTTTTTTATTGTACGAGCGCGGCTACGCCTTGCTGCCCTGCTCTCAGATGCAACAAGTCCCCCCTCTTCGAGGGACGCTGCGCTGGACTTGTTG
>JAFRYG010000121.1 GCA_017441205.1 Pseudomonadota bacterium | reverse complement strand
TTCGGATTTTTTCCCGCCGTCATTGGGCGTTTCGTCATCCCACGAGAATCTTCTTCTTGCGCCGCCGAGGCTGCTGATGCCGTTGGTGCTTGAACGCGTTTCTTCGTGTTGTTCAATGGCAGAGTATTCCCTGCTGCTTCGGCTGTTTTCGGATTTTTTCCCGCCGTCATTGGGCGTTTCGTCATCCCACGAGAATCTTCTTCTTGCGCCGCCGAGGCTGCTGATGCCATTGGTGCTTGAGCGCGTTTCTTCGTGTTGTTCGATGGCAGAGTATTCCCTGCTGCTTCGGCTGTTTTCGGATTTTGGTTCGTTGTCATTGGGCGTTTCGTCATCCCACGAGAATCTTCTCCTTACGCCGGAGCTCTGATTGTTATCCCGGCTTACTGAATGGTTCCCGGATTTCTCTTCATTGCTGCTTTGTTCATTTCCATCCCACGAAAATCTTCTTCTGGCGCCGCTGGTACTCACATTATTGTCCAGGTTTCCGGAATTATCTTCAGATTTATGGGAGCTTTCGATGGGTTCATCGTCCCATTGGAATCTTCTTCTCGCACCACTGATGCTGTTGATGTCGCTGGCGCTCGAACGTGTTTCTTCGTGGTGTTCAATGGCTGCGAATTCTCTGCTGCTTCGGCTGTTTTCGGATTTCGGTTCGTTGTTGGGCGTTTCATCATCCCACGAGAACCGTCTTCTTGCTCCGCTGATGCCGGGACGTGATTCTTCATTATGATCGACGGAACTGTTTTCCTGACTTCTGTGAAATTCCTCTGACCTGTGTTCAGTTTCACTGTCGTTCAGAGCTTCGTCATCCCACGAAAACCTTTTTCTTGTGCCGCTGACATTTGGGCGTTGGTTATGGGTATGTGTATCCGCCCTGTTTTTTGGAGAAATATGTTTCTCTTCAAAATGAATACTATCATCGGATGAATGGTCATCCTGCGGCACTCCTGGATTTTCACTTTGATCAGAATTGTCGCGTTCTTTCCTCAATTCCTGACGATTGTCATTGCGTTCCGGTTCATCATCATCCCACGAAAAAGTCCGGCGTGAATATATTTTCGTAATACCGGAACTATCTTCGTCATCGGAATTCATATCATCATCGACGGTTTCGTATTTTTTCTCGACGACAAATACATCCTTGGATTCATTGACAGATCGGCTGCTGTCTGACTCAACGGATGAGGATGCGGGTTTGCGGGAACCCAGGTGATTGACTCTGACGATATTGGTTTCGTAGTCCTCTTCATCACCGGTCATCGCTGTATTGGATTCTGAATCCGATATATCATCATCCCACGAATATTTTCGTTTCGATATCCTTTTATGAACATTATGATCATGAATGCTGG
Source organism: Pseudomonadota bacterium (assembly GCA_017441205.1). GTDB lineage: Bacteria > Myxococcota_A > Bradymonadia > UBA4248 > UBA4248 > UBA4248. The sequence continues at coordinate 32,993 of JAFRYG010000121.1, read as the reverse complement.
CTATATTGGTTTCTTCGAATTCATTGTCATCTGCCAGCTCTGTGTCATCGGGAAGGGGGGTCGGTATCCTTTTATGAATTCCGAATTGATCGATGCTGAAGACGTTTGTACCTGCATTTTCGCTGTTGGATGAATCAGAAGAACCAGCGGAAATATCATCATCCCACGAATACCTGCTTTTGGCGGATACCTTTCTGTTAATATCCTTGCTGATATTTGCAATATGTGTGTGTGTCTCGTCTTCTGATATATCATCAGAGGCATCTGTACGGACAGACTCTTTTTCCGATGAATAGGTTCGTTTCGAAATCCTGTTGTGAATATTGAGATTATCGCGGTTGGAAATATTGGTTTCGGAGTCATCATCCGTTTGTGATGATACATCGTCCAAATCCGATTCGTCATCCCATGAGAATTTGCGTTTTGATATTCTTTTGTGAACGCCCAGGTTGTCGACGTTCAGAATATTGGTTCCTGCGGTTTCGATATCATCGCCTGTACTTGCTGGATGATTTGTTGGAACCTGTTCGCGTGGACCCGAAATTTCGGATATATCCGAAATTGCTGCTGATATAATATCAGATTCCGATAACGACTTGATTTCCATACTGTTGGGAAGATCCTGGGGCAGGGAAGGGGATTGTCTGCAAATATCCGACAGGCGTTCCCAGGATTCGCGTTCCTGATTTCCCTGGCTGAATACGGACAGCGGAAATCTGTTCTGGTTTTTGTCGACACTGACAGCAGCATAGTAATGAACTGCATCACAGTTTGAAACATCATCGATAATGCCGGGACAGACGTGATCAATGACGAAGCGTTCGCCGAGTTTTGGGGCGCCGGTTTGCTGAAACAGATGAAAGTCATCGAGATGATCCATGTCCTGGACGGGAGGTTCATCAAACCGATAGAGCTCGATGCTGGTTACGGCCGATTCGTCAATGATGCCGAATTCGAGGGAGAGCACATTCTTTTTGGATATTTCCTCCAGCTTGAAGCAATGCAGAACGTGATTCTCGAATTTGAGATGCGTATTTCCCCAGCTGACTGCTTCATTGGCATTGGTCAGGAAATCGATGGTCGTGTCTTTGACGTGCGTCAGCTCAACAAATTGATCGCTGTCTTCATCGTAGGTTGCGAATGCATACCACGATCTGTCGTGGCAGTTGTCGTCGATGAGAAGCATGTAGCCATTGTTGGGACAGAACGCAAACACGTCACAATCCGGCTCCCTGACGTTTGGAGCGTCCTGCGCTTTTCTCAGGATTTCTGCGCAGTATGTGGGATCCAGCGGATGGGTTGCACGAATGGCAAAGACTTTTGTACCTTCCGTGAGCATGGCACGGAACTGAATGCCAATCATGTTCGGCTTGGCAATAAAGTTGTCGAGTTCAAGCGTGGGGGCGTGCTGGAAAAATTCGAGATCGCAGGATTCTGCAGGTTCTTCCTGATGTGTGGCTGCCGTTTCGATGGCTGGCGCCTGTTTGGGAGCATTGTCCTGAGCTTTCCAGCGTGCATATGCGGCCATCATGCGATCGCGGCCTTCGCCCCAGCTGGGTCTGGCTTTGAGGTATTGAAACGGTTTGCCTTTTTCGAAAGGTTCAGAGATATGCCGAAGGGGAATCTGAACGCGTCCGGAATCCGGAAGGCGCACCAGCAGGGCGTAGTACCAGAATCGATTGGCAAAGGATTCGTTGTCGATGACAGTGTTGACAAAGCGATCCAGAGAATAGGTCATGCCGCGTTTGCCGGAAAGAACGGCACGATAGGCTTCGATGTCAGATTCTGCGCCCGTATGCGGGCTGTAGGGAACGTCGCACACGATCAGATCAAAACCGACAAAATCCGGATATTGGGAAGGGTAGTCCCATTCGAAACCACAGAAAGTTCCGACGCGGATGGTGGAATAATCCAGGCGGCAGGGATCTTTGATTTTAGGCGAATCACCGTAGGGATTGGACCAGTACGTCCAGGTTTCACCGGGGGCTGCGCCTGTAAACTGCGTACTTTCGACATCCTGAATCCAGACGAGATCTTCGTTATCGAGCTTTGCAAGCACGAGATAGCGGTTCTTGTCGTGGATTTCGTCATCGACCAGCCGCGTAATCGGTTTAAAGATATCGATGCGTTCGACGATATCATCGTAGTGCCCGGCGAGCAGATCTTCGCAGCAGTCAGAGGGAAGATTTTCGCTGCACCGAAAGACGATATAGAGGGCAACGTTGCCTTCGGGAGCGCTCCAGCTCAGGGCGCAGCCTGCAAAATCAGGTTTGGTGTACCAGTTCCACGGTGAGGGAGCCTGGCGTGCAAAGTGAAAGCGAACGGCATCTGGAATCAGTGGCATGTGTTTACCTCCGGAAAAAAAAGCCGTATGAGTGTACCACAACCGCGTTCTGTTCAACAGGAAAACCGTGAAAATAAGATGCATTGCCGGGCGTATGGCGCAGCCATAGCCCGGCAGGACGGCCGTATGCGGGTACCGCAAAGGCCGTTCGCAAAAAAAAGCCTCAATAGCTTGCCAGAATTTCCCTTTGCCGGTATGGAATGCATGTCCAATTATGGGCTCATAGCGGAGGAATCCCGGATGATTAAAAAATGTCTGTATCTGATGTGTGTTTTGGGTGTTTTTGCTGCCGGATGCGTTGAGGATGAATGTTCATCGCGAGATATGGCATATTGCAGCAAAGATGGTATGTCCATGATGATTTGCAAGGATGGAAAATGGACACCAAAATCGTGCATTGACAGAACATGCGGCTACCTGGATGGTGCCATTCAGTGCATAGAGTCTTCAACTGCAGTATGTGTAGCCGGAGCCAGGGAATGTACGAACAATAATATCATGAAGCAATGCGGTCCTGACAACTTGTGGCATTATCAGACTTGCGGCACTGATGCATACTGCTTAAAGGGATCATGTATTCCAAAGCCCAATCCGGGCGGCAAAACCGAACCGGAACCTCCCGTTCCCCAGAAGACGTATTCCGGCATTGTGAAGAGCCAGTGCAGTCTGGATGGCAAAAGCATTGAATATGTCGATACGGAAGGTGGGGTATTGTCCAAAACATGCGCTGAAGAAGTTGGATTTGACACCACGTGCGAAGTCTTTGGAAACGGACATGTCGGCTGTGCTGTGCCCGATGCGTGCAGCGATGTGTTTTCAGCGTCCGGCACATGTGTTGGAAATCACCGGCTCTGGTGCAACGATGCCTACGAAACGCCGCGCCCGGAAGTTCAGGATTGTTCAGTGCTCAACGAACAATGCGTGAATCATGCAGGTCAGGCAAAGTGCTATCCGTCATGCGATGCTGCCGATGACAAGGCTTTTGCTTGCACCGGAAATAATGTTTCGCGCTGTATTGCCGTCGATGGTCATAATATTCTTCAGTCTGAGGCTGCGATATGTGAATCGGACAAGGTCAGCGTCAGTTGTGCGAACGGTGCCGTCGTACGTACGGACTGTGCCGATAATCAGATTTGTCATGGGGCTTCGGGCGTGTGCGTGGACGTCTGTGCCGAAGGCAATGTCGATGAGCTGAAGTGTTCTGCCAGCGGCGGCGTGCTTCAGTGTAAGCCGATCGATGGCGGCTTTGCCTATATTTCGCGCGGACAGCGGCATTGCCTCGACAATACGCTGGTCAGCTGTGTGCAGAATGAGGAAACCGGCGAGTTTTCGCTGAAAAATACAGACTGCGGTGCGTACGAAAAGGAAGACGGAACGGTAGTCGCCGGCAAATGTGTGATGGATTACCAGTATTATCCCGATATGGATATGTGCCTTGGTATACCGGCTGATGCACAGTCCTGCGGCGATTTGACGGATTCGGGAACCTGCAGCGGTTCGGTCCTGAAATACTGTGATCTGTGGTATGATATTGTTGTCGAATCAGATTGTTCGGAGAGTTCTAAACTCTGCAGCATGTACAAGGGATATGCCGATTGCCGCAAGACCTGCGAAAAAGCCGGATATGCCGAATGCAGCTACGCCGAGGCATACGAGTCCTACCTGCTGAATCTTTGCGTTCCGGATGATGTTTCCGGCGAACTTTCATTCGTCGAAGGCACCGAAATCTGCTTTGGCGATGAGCTTTATTCGTGCAGCAGCAGCGGATCGGCACAGGTGAAAAACTGTGCACTCGAAGGCGGTCGCTGTGTCGAAAATCGCTGCGTATATCCGGCCTGTTCGGCTTCATTGGATCCCGTTTGCTATGCGGATGATGCAATTGAGGCCTGTCTGGTGGGATCGGATGGAAATGTACTGGGGCGCGCACTTTCGAGCAAAGTATGCAATCCGGATGGCAGCTGCTACGTCTGTGAATCCGGTGTTGCCACCAGGAAATAATATATAAATGGGGGTTCGCCTATGCGCCTCCGGCGCATACGGCTCCCATCGGCGGCTTTTTTGGCTGCGCAAAATGCGCCGCCGCCCGCCTGCTGTCTGCGATACGCAGGCGGTTTATTATTGGGGACTGTAACGTCGGCAATCATTGACATGTATACGGGGAAATTGCATCGTTTCAGGCGTGCGGAAGAGTCCGGGCACTCATAAAAATGAATCAGTATGTTTCCCTGCAAATCAGGGATCGACGATTTTTTTCTCATTTCAGTGATATGACGTCAAATGAATATATAAAGGAAAAATATCTATGAGAATTCTGTACGCGTTGCTGTTGATTGCGTTCGGGCTTTCTGGTTGTGTAAATCCGCAGGGATTGACTGATAATGAGAATAAGGATGAGGCTGTTAAACCGCCGGAGAACATATCCCATGCGGAAGATACTGATATCAAAGAAATAAATCGTTCTGAGATGAACGAACCAAAACAGGAACCAGTCCAGGCACAGCCCGTAAAACCTGTCGATATTGGATTTGTGTCGCCGGAACCATCAAATGAAGTCAATGAGAATGGCAAATCCGGGGAAGAAGAGGAAGATGTTTTTTCTCCCCGGAGTATTTTTAATGATGTTCCCCTGGAGAGCCATCCGGATGCAGTCGTTGCGGGAAAACCCGGAGAATGCAGGGAAGGAATGGAACAGAGGGATGGACGCTGTTTTTGCGGTGAAGTGAGCTTGACGCCGAATCTCATGGATGGCTGGACATGTATTGATAATAGTCATTTTCTATGTTTGTCTAAATACGGTTGTAAAAGAGATATTGAGTGTGATTCGCAGAATAAGGATTGCCGTCCGACGCTGAAATATCCCAAATGGGGATATTTTGGTAATCGCCGGAACTCTTTTGATAATGATATCCCGGAAATACCGGTCGTTCCTTCCGGATATATCCTTGCTTACGACAGATACAATCAGCAGCATGCATGGGTTTGCCTGAGCGAAGATTGTATTTGTAATCAAAAAAAAGTCGGTTTTGGAAAATGTATAGTTCAAAATGGGATTGAAAAGTTTGATCCAATCAAGACGAAGAGATTTAAAAATCATTTGGATGGACTTGAAATACTTCAGGATTATCCTTATCGTGACGATTATGCCAGTAAATATCCAAAAGTTTATGAAATAATATCTGCGTTTGAATGGTATTACGACAATGATGAAAATTATGAACTCGCCTGCAGTAAATTTCAGAAATATTGTTACTATTTTGAACGTGCATCGAGGAAAAAACTGACGCTGGCTACAAATATATATAATTATGATAAATATGAGCCAGCCAAAGGCGGCATTCATCAAATGTGCGGCGATACCGATGTATCTGGAATGAAGGATTTGAAAAAATACAGATGTGAGGAAAGTATTTTTGATGGATCGCTTATCTGTAATTCCTCCGAAGGGTGTTTGTGCGGGGATCATCTGATCCTTAAGGATACAGAGTGCCGCAACGGCAAACAGTTCTGTAATCATTCCTTTGCGGAATGGGTGGATGAGGATGCCATATCTGATTATGAATGCAGGGACAAGGATATTACATGCATCAAAAAAGATGGCTGTAAATGCGGAAATGAACGATGTGTCCATGGTTCATCATGTGTCAACGGACAATGTTTCTGTAACTCCAAAATAATTTCTTTAAAACACCGGGAACAGTATTATTGCAGCGGCGGTGGATTGGTCTGCGATGAGGAAGCTGGTTGTGATTGCTTTAACGAAAAGACCGGCAAGAATGAAAAATGTCTTTATCATTCTGTATGCAATCCGGATGGCTGTTTCTGCGGCAGTGAGAAAGCTGATATCAAATCTGTCAAACATTATAAAGATGTATGGTGCGAAGATAATATTCTTAAGTGGGATGAAGAAAAGGATGAATCTGAAGATTCTGATTACGATGGGGAAGGTTGTGGATGCAATGAGCCTGATACAGATAGTGCGCATGAAATACGTCTTGGAGATTTGCGCGTCATAGCTGAAGAAGATCTTCTTTATCATGCTCCTGGTTGTAATTCTTTGACTGTCAATGAACCTAAAATTGTAGTATGTGAGGATTGTGATGATTATACATTTTCAAAACTCACTCAATTTTGCTGTAATGAGGGTTATAATGTTGATATATCAAAAGAATGTCATAGAAATAGTGGGTGCAGCAGGCCTGATCCTTTCTACCTGGATGGTTTTCCGCACCATATACATGGTATCGAAAGGGTCGCTTCCTCTGAAGATACGAAGGTTTACAGTTTGCTCGTACATGAACTGGCCAGGGGGATGGTGGATACAATGAGCAGCCGCTGGATCTGTGATGAGCAGAATTGTGCATGCGGAGAAAATACATGTCGTCTCGGCGATTTATGTCAGGATGGTCAGTGTTCACCTTTTGATGGGTTTAAATCGGCCGATAACCTGGGGACAGCTCTGTATTGCCAGGGAATGCATTACCCATACGAAGCGCCTGCGGATCGATATCAGTGCGATTACTATCGGAATTATCGTTACTATTGGTATTGCAGGCATGATGAAGGCTGTGTCTGCGGCGAACATAAATGTCCGCAGGGGACGTATTGTGCATCCGGTCAGTGCATGTGCGGCGACGAACCGCTCAGAGAGGGGTATCGCTGCAGCAGCAATTATCAGATTTGTGACAGTCCGTCATGTATGTGCGGCAATCAACCGTTAAACAGCGATTATGCATGCAGTATGGGACGTCAGATATGTTTGTCGGAAAACGGATGTGTTTGTGGGGAGATTACCTGCCCGGAAAAAACATATTGTGAATCCGGACAATGCATGTGCGGAAATGAACTGTTAAAACCTGGTTATGAATGTATTCATCATCGTCTGGTTTGTAAAAATGCAGATGGTTGTGATGGATGCGGCGAACAGAGGTGTTTACAGAACACAAGCTGTATATCCGGCCAGTGTATGTGCGGTGAAGAACCGCTTAAGGATGGATATCGCTGTGATAAAGGTATTGTAGTTTGTGATAGTGCTGCATGTTCCTGCGGGAATGAGCTTCTGAGAGATGGTTATCTGTGTATTCGCGATAAACAGATTTGTAAAAACTCAGACGGCTGCGCTTGCGGTGAAAAAACGTGCCCGCAGGATACTTATTGTAAATCCAATCAGTGTATGTGTAATAATAAAATCATTAATAATATTAATGATAGCGCATGTGTGAATGATCAGATTGTCCGAAGAAGTAAAATTGAAAAACAAAACAGCTATTACCTTAAACGATATGATGATAATTATTTGGTTTACCGTATAGAAAAAAATGAAGAAACAGAACATGCCAATGAAAACCATTTTTCAGGATATGAATATAAAGATTGTTTTGCGCACCAGAATGCACCGGGAGATCCCATTCTGGAATCTTTAATGTATTGTGATTTGATTGAAACAACGCTTAAAAACGGAGTAATGAGTGCCGCTGATGTTTTCGTAAATGGCTGGAATCTCATTGATCCTGATCATCCGATTGAACTGGACTATGGGGAATCAGCAAAGGACGAGAAAACAGGTAAGGCAATATGTTCATGCGGAAAGCATATCATCCCCTGTGATATACGAGAACAGTACTGGTGTGACACAGCCATTGCGTGGCGCTGCAATCTGGAGGAGGGGTGCAGCTGCGGCGAGAGTAAATGCAGGCAGTCTCAGATTTGCATCGGGTCGGGGAGGTGTATTTGAATAGAATTATGAACAAAGGCCGTATGCGCCGACAGCGCATAGGCCGATGCGCGGGCGTATTGAGCAATGGCGAGATAGACCGCGCAGCAATATGATCCAGCACACAATGCGTGGGAATATGATTATTTTTCAGTTTCGGAAGGAGGTATTTCAGCCTCTTCTGCATTCTCTATGCCTTTTTCGAGCATATCCGGATTGATATCGGGATCATCCAGTTCGGGGGGCGGCGGACCATAGACATCCAGAGCTTCGTTGGAATTGGGCGTCGGATCTTGTTTGGGAGCAACAGCGGGAGGATTGTCGTCCAGCACTTTCGGATTGATACCGGGATCATCCAGCTCCGGTGGGGGCGGACCATAGACATCTTTGGTTTCGTTGGAAGGGGCATGACATCCTGTACTGATGGCAGCAGCCAGGGCGGCGAATATGCCCGTCATCGTTTTGAACCATCCGGAAAACTTAAGCATATCATCTCCATGAGTTCTGCGTATGGTGGAGAACGCCCCCCATACCCCAGAAAAAGCTTTGCTTTTCTTTGGGGGATGCGTTTTGATTGGGCTGTTGTTCGGATTTCTCCGAACAGCAGCTTTTTATTTTATGACTGATGTGTTTTTTGACGGCGTGTTCGTCTCAGTACGAAGCATCCCAATGCTGCGAGCAGGCAAATCCATGGATTTGCCGATTTCGGTTCCTTTTTGGTCGTCAGACTGCTGCAGGAATCTCCGGCCTGAAGCTGAACCTGGGGCAGGATGCCCTCATCCTCGCTTATGCATTGACCTGCCTCACAATTTTCGCCTTTTTCACAGGTTCCGCACGAACCGCCGCATCCATCATCACCGCAGACGCGGTCTTTGCAGCGCGGTTTGCAGGTTTCTTCTGGTTTGGTATCTTCGTTTTCGTCTTCGCCAGAACCGTCATCGTACTCATCTTCGGAGGCAATTTTGATGCATTCCCCGTCGGCGCACGTGTAATTCTTTTTGCATTTTCCGCACTGGCCGCCGCATCCGTCGTCGCCGCATTCTTTGTCGCCGCATTTGGGTTTGCACGAAAGATCGATGCAATTTCCGTTCTGGCATTCGAATCCGTCCTCACATGTGCCGCATTCACCGCCGCATCCGTTGTCGCCGCAGGATTTGCCTTCACATTTCGGATAACACGAAAGATCGACGCAGTGTCCGGACTCACAATCGAATCCGTCCTCACAAGTACCGCACTGGCCGCCGCAGCCATCGTCGCCGCAGGATTTGCCATCGCATTTGGGGAGGCAGACGCACTGATTGTCTACGCAGGTATCGGATTCCTGACATGTACCGCACTGGCCGCCGCATCCGTCATCGCCGCACACTTTGCCTTCGCATTGAGGAATACAGACGCACTGATCGCCAAAGCAAATCTCATTCGTCTGGCATGTACCGCACTGACCTCCGCATCCATCATCACCGCACATCCGGCCATCGCATTTGGGAATGCATTCGCACAAACCGGCTGCATTGCAAACCTCATTTGTGCCGCAATAGCCGCACTGACCGCCGCATCCGTTATCCCCGCATGATTTGCCGTTGCACTGCGGCGTGCAGCCGCAGACACCATTATTGCAGGTCTGGCCAGGGCCACAGTTTCCGCAGGTTCCGCCGCATCCGTCGGGACCGCATGTTTTGCCGTTGCACTGCGGCATGCACTGACAGTATCCGTTGTTGCATGACTGACCGCCGGGACATGTGCCGCATGAACCGCCGCATCCGTCGGGACCGCATGTTTTGCCGTTGCACTGCGGCGTGCACTGGCATTGTCCATTGTTACAGGTCTGACCACCGGGACACGAACCGCATGAACCGCCGCATCCATCGGAACCGCATGATTTGCCGTTGCACTGCGGCGTGCACTGACAGTAACCGTTGTTACATGCCTGACCGCCGGGACAGGTTCCGCATGAACCGCCGCAGCCATCAGAACCGCAATTCTTGCCGTTGCACTGCGGCGTGCACTGGCAGACCGCGCCATTCTGAACATAATTCAGGGGATTATTGTGATTGCCGTTGATACGGACTTCGAAATGAAGGTGATTGCCCGTCGAGCAGCCTGTCGTTCCGACATTGCCGATTTTTTCACCGCAGGATACATGCTGTCCATTGTATACGTCGATCTGGCTTAAATGAAGATAACGTGTCTGAACTCCTCCTGCATGATCGATATAAACCGTATTTCCGCCGGAATTTGAACAGCCCGGGCAAGTTCCGGCATAGGAATCGTATGTGCATTGAACCGTACCTGATTTTACGTATGAAACGGTGCCGTCTGCAGCTGCATAAACCGGCGGCTGACCGCCGCAGGATATATCGCAGCCCGTATGAATGTATCCATTGTTTCCGCGAGGACCGTATGGACTCGTGATGTTCCCGCATCCCGGCCATGGCCATGCAAGATTTTGGGCACTTGCTTCGGATATAAAGAAAACCAGAAAACACATCACTGAGAATACGACAGAAGTACAGGTCCGTGCTCTATTTAAACTCATTGAACTTGCCCTCCAAAACCTGATTTTCTTTTAAACCTCAAAAATTTGCCATTCACAAAGAAAAATCTACCATCGCAGATTTTAACTGATTGTATGTTGAATTCATAGCTATAGCTACAAAAAAAAGCGGCTCAATGGGCCGCTTTTTTTTTAGGTTTCCTTGGTTATTGGCTGTAATGCGACGCCCCTTCCGGGGCGTCTCTAATTATATGTACAGACGTTCCGTAGAATTAACTTCCGTGGAACGTTCTCTATCCACTAACAACTTGAATTAATTGACTTTCTTGACGCAATTGGCATTGCAGAGAGCGCTTTCGCCCTTGTCATCGCATTCCTCGCCGTTAGCTTCGTCGACCTTACCATCTCCGCAATAGGATGCACGCCTGCATTCCTCCGTACAGCCGCCGTAGGAACCGTTGTTCTTATCTTTGCCAAGGTCGCATTCTTCATTGTGTTCCTTCTGGATGATGCCATCGCCGCAGAAAGGTGCTTTGCGCATGCAGCCCGGCATACAGCCTTCGCCATAGGTGGTGTTATTTTTACCGTCATCACAGACTTCGCCGTGGTACGGAGAAACGACACCATCGCCGCAGTAGGGTGCTTTGCATTTGGTCGAGCAGGTCTCACCGGTTTCGTTCGATTTACTGCCTTCGTCGCATTCTTCTCCTTTTTCGGCTTGTACGATGCCATCGCCGCAGTACCATTTGCAGGATTTGGGATTGCACAGCGGATCACTGCTGGAATCACAGTCTTCACCAGGATCGACAACGCCATTGCCGCACTGGTTGTCTTTGTACTTGCAGGTCGTTTCATCGCACCGATCATTGGCGGCGTACGATAACCCCAGCGCCTTGCACGCTTCACTGAATTTGGAATCCTTGCACAGATAACCGGTGTCACATGCTTCGTTGCCTTCGATGCGGCCATTGCCGCATGTACTGGTGTTAGTCCATTTACAATCGACGCAGCCGAGTTTCTGAGCGACATCATCGTTGGTGTGGCCCTTGATTTCGCATTCTTCGTCCGAAGCGATGACGCCGTCGCCGCACACGCTGGAACAGGTCACCGTGCTTGGATTGACAAAGCCGTCGAGCGTCAGTTTGAAATCTGCACCAGAGGCTGCGCGTTCCGCGTGGAAAACCTTGAGTTCATAGATACCACCTTTATAGATGTTGTAGTTTTCATCGCAGACGCGCTTGACCGTGCCGCCGTTTTTCTTATCCTGACTGGTACATTCTTTGGTGGAAAGGGTGTTTTGCCCTTCGACTTTGGCGTGCATACCGCCGACGTCGAGGAACAACTTGCCGTTGATGAACACCCAGACGTCGTCGTCGCCCGCGAAATTGAGCGTTTCTCCGCCTTTGTACTGGAACATCGTCGAGATTTCGGTCGTAAAGCTGCCGTTGTGGCCATCTTTAGCCAGCGGATTGTTTTCTTTCCAGCCCTGTCCGTCGATTGGGGAGAAATATTTGTTGTATGGGGCTTTGTCTGAATCGAAGACATACTTGGATGTGTTGCCTTCTTTGGTCAACGGCAGAGTCGTTTTGTATTCTTTGCTGACGATATTGTCTGTGCGATACCATTTGGAAAAGGATTTGGCACAGAGCATGTGATGTCTCTTGCTGAGCTTGCTGACATGATGCCATCCTACTGATTCTCCGCCCACATAAGTCGGATACTTTGCGCCATTGTAACTTCCACCCTTTAGGAAGGCCGAACACTGCGAAGCAGTCATGCTTCCGCAGCAATTATCATTCAAATTGCCGTTAAAGACTGGTTTTCCTTCGCTGTCGAGTTCATTTTTGACCAGACCGAAGCAGAGATCACCGGCGAATCCTTCAAAATCAGGATAGCCATAACTCGTTTTGAGCCATTTCTGTCCCGGCACGAGATCGGATATGCGTCCTTTAATGGATGATATAAAATTGCTGGGTTCACTGTCTGAAAGGGATCTATTGCAATCAGGGTCACTGCTCAGTGCATTCTGGACAGAAGAGTTGACCAGTCCGGATCCGGAACTCAAATTTCTGCCGACAAAATCGCGGTAAGTAACATCGAGATTGACGGAGTCGGGTAATACGGCGTTGGGATCGGTGCAGGTATAACCTTTTTCGACTTCGCAGGTGACGGAGCATCCTTTGCCCTTGCCATTGTCTGCGCCGAGATCGCATTTCTCATCGAGTTGCCCCATGACCTTGCCATCGCCGCATTTGGCGCGGCATTCAATACCGGTTGGGCATTCAAAATATTTATCCTCGACAGTACAGGAGTCACTGCAGCCATCGCCGCCCAGGGTATTGCCGTCATCGCACTGTTCGCCGGGTTCGAGAATGTAGTTGCCGCAGGTATTGGATGAACCGCAGCTGTACACGCCTTGTGATTTTGAGTAGCAATAACCGGATCTGAGGGATTTGCAGTCTGAGCCGCAGCCCGCACCGCCGTCGCAGATTTCGTTGGGACCGACAAAACCGTTGCCGCATTTGTCCAGTTCGCACGCTTTTCCTGGGGTTTGGCAAACATAACCGATTTCCTGCTTGCACTCGGGTGAACATCCGTCACCGCCTTTATGGTTGCCGTCGTCGCATTCCTCCTTGCCAACCTTTTTACCGTCGCCGCAAATGGTGTCGCAAGGCTTTCCTGTTGCCCTGCAGACAAAACCGTCCTCGATCTTCCCGACCGAAGAGCAGCCGTCCCCGTCGGCCTTGTTGCCATCGTCGCATTCCTCAAAACCATCCGGATCCAGAATGCCGTCGCCGTAGCCATCCGAAATCTTTCGGCATTGCTGACCGGCAGTCGATGTACAGCAGGGATAGTTGGAGGGTTCTGATCCCGTGCATTTGGTGCAGGGGGCGGTCAGACTGCTGATACATTTATAATCATTGTCATGCTGGCAGTTGTTGCAGCCGTTGCCTGACTGATCGCATTCTTCATTGCCTTCGATATAGGAGTCACCGCATTTGATCTTATTCTTTTCTTTGCACGTACCATCCTGTGCATTGCACATGTAGCCTTCTTTCGGCGTGCAGTCCTCGTTGCACCATTCGCTGGCACCTTCTATCGCATAATCGCACTTTTCTTCCGCACCGGAGGTAAATACACCATCTCCGCAATAGGGGCCGCGTTTGCATTGCGTTGTACAGCCGTTGTAAAGCTCATCCTGATTCTCTGCACCTTTATCACACTCTTCATAGCCTTCGTTTGGATTGCCGTCGCCGCAATATGGTGCAAATTTGCAGGTATTCGGATTACACAGCGGAGTCGTATTGTCTTCAGCCAGACCGTAAGTCCCGTATTTACCGGCATTATAGGGATCCTGCGGATCGCCGTAATCACAGTCTTCTCCGTCATCTAATTTTCCGTTGCCGCATCCCGGAACGTAGATTTCGACGCATGTGCCGCTCGAACAATCAAAACCACTCTCTACCCTGCAATTGGAATCGCATCCATCGCCATCGTAGGGGCCGTCTTCCCAGTCGTCGTAATCACATTCTTCCCCATTTTCTGGCTCCAGAATGCGATTCCCGCAGCGCGGACCGGTCTCGACGGGTTCCTCTGGCACTCCGGGCTTATAGCAGGGACCGGCAAGAGGGCCTTTGGAACTCGATGGACAGGTAAAGCCATCTTCAATCACTTTGCAATCACTCGAACAGCCATCCCCGGAGTTATGGTTTCCATCGTCGCAAAACTCGCCTTCATCAATGGCCAGGTTGCCGCATTTACTGTCCGCTTCGTTCGGGTAACAAGTTCCACCATTTTCGGGGCAGGTATATCCTGACTCCTGACGTTTGCAGTCTGCAGAACAGCCATCGCCATCTTGCTGGTTGCCGTCGTCACAGATTTCGCCGATTTCTTTCACTCCGTTGCCGCATTCAGCAGCAGGTGTTTGATCAATAGGCAGCGAATAAGACTCATCGTCACAACCATAAAAACAGCAGGCGCCAAGAAAACAAACTGTCCAGAATAATTTTTGATGTCTCATCAACAGCTCCAATGAAGAACACAGGTTTCTGCTAAAATTCCTCAATGCAATCATACGAATGAACGGATCATGCGCAGGTAAATCCCCCCGGTGCAAACCGTTCAGCAAAATACCATCATTAAATATAGCATAAGTGACCTTTAAAATCGAGCCCATAGCGCCTTATTAGTTATAGGCCGTCGATAATGACTCACTCCAGCTCATCCCCACATGGAAACGCGAATCTTTTCGGGGGGATGGGGGGCGCGGCACGTCTCTAATAATTATTCCTAACAAGGAACAGACGTTCCGCGGAACGTCTCTATTTATTATTAATCCCAACTCCCCGCTAAAAAATATTGACGCCCCCGGCTTACTGTGGTAGCAACGCCGCCCGAGGTTCGCCCGAAACGAACCGAATTCACACGCATGCCCTTTTTCCTGAAGGCGCGTCAGGTGTCCGGAACGATCCGGGGACGCAGGCCTGGCATGCGGAGGCATAACACATAAGGAGATTAACATGCCGCACATTTCGATGAGAAAGCTTCTTGAATCTGGCGTCCACTTCGGCCATCAGACAAAACGCTGGAACCCCAAAATGAAACCGTACATTTATGGTGCCCGCAACGGTATCCATATTGTCGACCTGGGCAAAACAGTTACCGCTTTTGACAAAGCTTACGATTTTGTGTCGAACGTTGTTGCTTCTGGTGCACCGGTGCTTTTTGTTGGAACCAAACGTCAGGCCCAGGACGTGATCGCTGAAGAAGCTGCACGTGCCGGTCAGTTCTACATCACCGAACGCTGGCTCGGTGGTACATTGACGAACTGGAAAACCATCCGTTCCTCCATCGAAAAACTCCGTAACTTTGATCGCATGGCAACCGATGGCACCTTCAACAAACTTTCGAAAAAAGAAGTCCGCGTCATTGAACGCGAACGCGAAAAACTCGAAAAATCCCTCGGTGGTATCAAAGATATGAATAACCTCCCGGGTGCACTCTTCATCATCGACAGCGGTAAAGAATCCATCGCCGTCAATGAAGCAAAAATCCTCGGCATCCCCGTTATCGCCGTCGTCGATACAAACTGCGATCCCGAACCCATCGATTATGTCATCCCCGGCAATGACGACGCAATTCGTTCCATTCGCCTGTTCTCGAGCGCTATCGCCGATGCCTGCATCGAAGGCGCCAAACGCCGCGCCGCAGAAGCTCCCGCAAAAGAAGCTGACAAAGATGCTCCCACGGCTAAAGTTCAGCACCGCGGTCGCCCTGTCGAAGCCGATAAGGCCGATAAATAATAAAAATTCCCATGCCTCGCATGGGATTTTTTGTGCTTCGTGACCGGTTCAATACCGTCACTCATTCCGACCACATTCACCACAAACCATATATATAGAGGAAATACAATGGCTGAAATTAGTGCAAAATTGGTCAAAGAACTCCGTGACGCCACAGACTGCGGTATGATGGATTGCAAAAAAGCTCTCGCCGAATGCGATGGCGATCTCAAAAAAGCTGCCGAATATCTGCAGATTAAAGGCCTCGCCAAAGCTGCTAAACGCGGTGCCCGCAAAACAAGCGAAGGATTCATCGGCGTTTATCGTCACCACGATGGCAAAGGCGCAGTCATGGTCGAAGTCAACTGCGAAACCGACTTCGTCGCCCGTACAGATAACTTCCGCGATTTCTGCAAAGAACTCGCTCTCCATATCTATGGACTCAATCCACTCGGCGTTACCCGCGATCAAATCGATCCCGCCATCGTCGAAGAACAGCGCAAAATCTTCACTTCCAAAGCCGCTGAATCCGGCAAACCCGAAGCCATGCTCGGCAAAATCGTCGATGGCATGATGAATAAATGGTTCGCCGAAAGCTGCCTGCTCGACCAGATTTGGATGGGTGAAGGCAAAGAAACCGTCGAAATGAAACGCGCCAGCATCTCCGCCTCCACAGGCGAAAATATTCGCATCCGCCGCTTCATGCGCCTCGTCGTCGGCGAAGGCGTCACGGAAGAAGCTGAGCAGCCCGCTGAATAATCGCTGCGTGTTCAAAAAATCAGGCCTCTTTTGAGGCCTTTTTTTGTTCTTTATTGAAAACGTGATAGAATAGCTCAAAATGTCATCGGAGCGTCCTGTACGCCTGAAGGGCAAATCTCTATTTTCATGTATTCTCGCGGATTTTCAGATGATGAAACATACCATCCTGACAGCATTGTTATTACTGGTGCTCTCATTCCCCGCATTCGCTCAGGAAGGCGTCGGATATATCCCCGGTATGCCTGTCCCTCAGGCATCCGCTCCGTCCGGTGATGCCTCGGCTGGATCCGGTTCCGGCGACGCTTCTGATGCCAAAATCTCAAAAGTCGAAAAGGCAAGCGGGCAGTTCGGAAATATTCAGACAAATGCTCCCGAAGAAGAGCCTGTTCCTCAGGCCGGCTACAAAGGTGTAACGCCGCCCTCCCGTCTGGAACCCGAAAATAAATCGACATTTACCAAATCTTCCGGCAATCAGCTCTCGTGGATCGGCTTCATTCCCGACGAAAATGCACACCGCATCTTCATTCAGACGTCTCAGCCTACTACCTTCGAACGCCTCGCTTCGTCTGCCGATCGCGTCGAAATCCTTATCGCAAATACCAAACTGGCCGTTCATAACAATAATCGCGAACTCGATATGTCTTACTTTAAGACGCCATTCGCAAAAGCACAGGCTGTCACTTCCGGCTCAGGGGTCAAGGTCGTTGTTCAGCTCAAATCCGAAACCCAGTGCGATATCCAGCAGCATGACAATATGATCGATATCATCGCTCGGAAATAATTTGTGGTTGGTGACTGACCGGAACTCATGCTTCGCATTTCGTTCCGGCTGCGGGCTATTGCATACGCCCGCAGAAGCGGCGCTATGACATACGCGCCGCTTTTTTTTATTCTTTGCCGTCGCATGCCGTACGCATCAAAACTCGCATAAATAAAGAGAATCACTGTAAGAATATAAAGAATACTGAACATTACCAACAATCCATGCTTGCGAAACACGGCAAGTGTGATAAAACGCCTCCTGTTGTATCTAAGGGAAGGGTACTATGTTGGAAACGACACTTGGCAAATACAAAATTGACGGGTTCATTGCGGAAGGTGGCATGGCACGCATCCTTCGCGCAAAAACAGAAGGCGTTGGGGGCGTTGATAAGGTTGTTGCTCTTAAATGCCTGAAAGGCTCACTGCAGGAAGATGACAACTTCGTGCAGATGCTGCGTGATGAAGCACTCATTACTGTGAATATGACGCATAAAAACATCTGTCAGGTCTATGGACTTGAACATGATGAAGACAAATATTTTATGGTCATGGAATACATTGATGGTGTGAATCTGGCAGAACTGGCCAATTATCTGTTCAGTTTGAACCGGGTATTTCCCATCGAGGCCGCCGTTTTTATTGCAATGGAAGTTTGCTGCGGCCTGTCTTATGCCCACAGAATGCTCGATGACTCCGGCGAATCACTCGGCATCGTACACCGCGATGTCAATCCGCAGAATATTTGTATTTCCAAGGAAGGTGAGGTCAAACTCATCGATTTCGGTATTGCAAAGGCGCGTCAGGAAGATACTCAGGTCGGTACCATCAAGGGAAAATTCAACTACATGAGCCCTGAGCAGGCTCGCGGGGATCGCGTCGATCAACGCACCGATGTGTTCGCTCTCGGGGCCGTCCTTTATGAGATGCTCTGCGGGCATATGCTGTATCCACTCGCATTGGATGATGCAAGACTGCGATCCAAAACGAGAATGGCGGATTTCGTTCCTATTGAGACCTATTTGCCGGACATCCCCGACAAGCTCAAAAAAATTCTCACCAAAGCTCTCGCAAGAGACATTAATCAGCGGTTTGCAACCTCGAGAGATTTTCTCCTTGCACTTACTCAGTTCTCCCACGATTCCTGCAAGGTTTACGACGGGCTCAATCTGGCCATGCTCGTCGAAAAATATCTCGCACACAAAAAAGGAAAAACTTCATCCGAAGCCAATCCAAATCCTGCAGCAGCAGCTCCTTCAGCATCTTCTGTTGCAAAAGCTCATTCGGGAAGTGAGTTGCTCTCCGTCAATATTTCCAACAAAACGGCTACCGCCAACTCCAAACCTTCCATCAGCATTCAGCCAGATCCGGATTTTTCTCTCGATTCAAGCGATACTGCCGTTATCAGTGCAGTCGAAGCGCGCAAGCTCGCCGAAAATGGCCTCATCGACAATTCCGGTGAAGATACGGCAACAAGTGTCTACTCCAAAGCAGAATTCGATGCCGCAGTCGAAGCTGGCCTGGTCAATATGAATCCGCCAAAACAGGATACGGATAATTCTCTCGTCAGTGATGCCCTTTGCAGAAGCGTCGATCTCGATATCGCCGATGCTGGCAAGGATTCGACGGTCATGGTCTTTCTCGACGAGGTCAAACCCAATACTGCAATGGGAAGATTCGTTGATTCCTGCAAAAAGCTTTTTCAGCGGATTCTTTCACTCGAAGAAAAAACGCTGGTTATTGCTGCGATTTGTCTTGTCGCTGTGCTGAGTTTGTGCATTTTCCTCTTTGTCCATGCGCTGACCTCTGAACCGGATCAGGATACGGAAACGGTTGTTCCGCAAAATGCAGCTTCTGAATCCAGGACCATTTCCATTACGAGCGAACCCGAGGGTGCGCAAATTTTCATTGGAAACGAGCTGAGTGACAAAGTGACTCCTGCCTCTGTTTCAGTACCTGCAGATGTTTCAAAAATAGTGATTAAAAAGCTCTTCTACAAACCTTTCGAAGTCGATTTGAATTCCCGGAATGCGCGCAATACCGGAGAAATTGTTGCAGCGTTTGAAGAGATGGAAAAATTTGTCGAAATTCATTCAACTCCGGACCACGCAACCGTTTACGTGGATGGTGTTCGCGCGGAAGGGTTAACCCCGA
This sequence comes from Pseudomonadota bacterium, assembly GCA_017441205.1. Taxonomy (GTDB): domain Bacteria; phylum Myxococcota_A; class Bradymonadia; order UBA4248; family UBA4248; genus UBA4248. The sequence goes on along the minus strand of JAFRYG010000121.1, from coordinate 13,491 downwards.
CACGTGTTCGGCTTTCTATGAGTAGGGAACATACGATTGAAATAAAGTTGGATGGTTATAAGACAGCTAAAAAGACATTCAAATGGAAGAGTGAGGATGAGGATATTTCGATTAGTAAAGAATTGAAGCAGTTAAAATCAAAAAAGAAATGATTTCTTTTCGCAGAACATCACATCTATGAATAGTTGGTAATTTAAAAATATGGATCAGGGCAGACGATCAGAGATTTCCGATTGGGAACGCCGAGTCATCTTGACGGGATACAGTGATGACATGCCTCTGTGTACTGTTTCTGTCGCCCAGATCGGTGGCGATATGGGAACTCAGAATGCGGATTTCTGTGTTTCGGAAATTCCTGCTTACCTCCCATCGGGAGAGGGCGATCACGTCTACCTTTGGATTGAAAAAACATCCAGAAATTCACAGGATATTGCCAAAGCTATCGAAAAGGTTTTCGGAGTCAGTGAAATCGATGTGGGATATGCCGGTAAAAAGGATGCCCATGCCATTACCCGGCAATGGTTCAGCGTACAAACAAGACAAAACCCGGAAAATGCCATTCATCAGCTCAATGAACTCGGCTGGATGACTGTCCTGAAACACTCGCGGCATACCAATAAACTCAGGATGGGCCATCTGAGGGGAAATCAATTTATCGTCAATCTTTATGGGGTCCGCGCCGGCGATGCTGATATTCAGAAAGCACTGGACGAAGCGCAGAAGTGCGGATTTATTAATTATTTTGGTAAACAAAGATTTGGCCTTGATGCGGGCAACGTCGCTCACGGTATTCGCGTGCTCACCGGTCAGAAAGAACGCCATCAGATGAAAAAACTCTATATCAGTGCGCTGCAGTCTGCCATATTTAATCTTTCGGCAGCGCGTCGGTATACCGAAAAAAAATTTGGTGTTGAGGCCGGGGATGTCATGCAGAAAATAAATGCCGGGTGCTTTATTTGCGATGATCCCAAAACAGATCAGCTCAGGGCCGATAACGGCGAAATTGCGGTCACGCTCGGATTGCCGGGAAAACGTGTTATGCAGGGCAGTCAGTATACTGCCGAATTGGAGCAAAATGCACTGACCGATGTCCTGAATGTCTGGGCTGAAAAAGATAATTCACCAGGCAAATATGATGCTTCCCTGATAAACAGATTGGCCGATGGTTCACGGCGTCTGTTCTGGGTACGTCCCGGAAATTTGTCATTTACACGCCTTTCGGGAGATAATATTTCCATCGCCTTTGAACTCCCTTCCGGCAGTTACGCAACAGTATTTTTACGACATTTATGTGGCTCTTCATTCACACGATGAGGTTATGATATGGCAAATGACAAACTATACATGACAAAAGTTCGCGAACAGGCAAAAACGCTTTGTGAGACCTATGATCGGGACTCATTCGATGCAATGCTCAAACGTCGCGGTCTGGAACGGATCACGCCATATATCGATACCTATCAGAATAATCAGTGGCTGACGCCCATCGACATAAATGGAAAAAAACGTTTCCATCGGGGACATATGCTCATTTTGCTGCGGCTTTCGAGCTGCAATGACATGCATTACACAGCCGGTATCCAGGATTCATTCGATTTTGAAGATGTCATGTCCAGACGTGTTCAGATGTGTGAATACGAAGCCATAAATGTCAGGGATGATGCTCAGCGCATTGAACAGCTCTTCACATGGCTCTGGGGCGATGATTCAAAAGCTTTCGATCCCACAAATGCTGTTCATACTAAAGCCATCATTGACCTCTCCCTCGACAGGCTCGATCCGGATGGATTCTACGAAAACCTTAATATTGCTGAGGGAAATGGAACATTTAAACTCATTCATGACCTCATCAATATGCAGACTGAAATCGGTACGCTCGTTGGCATGGCCAGCGATACCGGAGCAACCATTCCGAATGTGCAGTACATCTTTGACCGACAACGTCGTTCCGATGAAATTGAGGAGCTCATGCTTCCGATGAAATCCCCATTTCTCGCCGTGCCAACGCGGGATATGATGGTCGATGAACGGCTCGACTTCATCAGACAGAGAAACACACTCCTCATTGAAAAAAAATACGAAGAACTCATCGAACTGTACGATACCCATCTTTATTTATATGAATCAGACGTCGAAAAACATTCTGAACTCTGCGTCTGCATGGGGCATATCTTTGGTGATTTAATCAAGGACAGTGAGAGAGCGGCTGCTGCGTTCCAGGAAGCGCTCGAATATGATTCCGGCAATACGGAGGCTTTTTCTGAAGTCAGCCATCATCTCCGGGAGGCTGAGAAATGGCCGGAACTTGTTGAACTCCTGTCCAATCATTGGGATTCAATCGATGATCCGCAAAAACGATGCAGCCTGATCCTGGAATGTGCACAAGTCCAGGCATTTAAATGTCAGAACATCGACGAAGCTCTTGGATTGTACGAGAGATGCATTCTCGAAGGGCATTCGGGAAATACCTTCGACGATTTGTATAAAATAATCGTCGGCCTGATGGACAATTGCACTCAACTGCAAAAACTCAGGGCACTCGTCTCCCTGAGCTTGCATGTCGTGAATTTTGCGCAATGTGACAAGGTTGAATCGCTGCTGCATACGTTTGACGATGTCTCTGAACCCCTTGGAATGTGCCTGAAGAGACTCGTATCATCCGGTATTCAGAGCTTTAAGGGGGATCAGCCTCTGGCTCTCGAAGTTCTGCGAGAGGCCATTGGTTTCGCACCAAACAATAATCTCATTGATGGAATGCTGCTCAGAATCGCATCCAAAATGAAGTCCAATAATGAATTCCGCGAAGCCATGAACGATTTGGAAGCGGATTCCCTCTCAACAACTGATTTATCCAACATTTGGCTCAGAATTGCCAAAGTCCTTACGCGCCTTCCCAATCGTGATAGCATGGCTTTGGAATATGCTGAAAAATCCGTTGCAACTAATCCTGCCGGCAATGAAGCCATCGATCTTTGCTATAACCTGGCTACCAAAACCTCACAACCGGACAGAGCCTTTATCTATGCTTCGCTCAAAGCTGCCAGGGCTAAAAATCCCAGACTTAAGGCGGAAATGGAAAATGTTTGCCGGGAACTGAAACTCTCATTCGCTGATGATGATCAGAAAATTATTTCGGTATACGAAGATCTCCTGCAGTTCGATGAACTTAAGGCAGAAGTCAGTGACAGTATCTGTGAGTTGATGGACAGCGTCGATAATGAAAAGGCAATCGCGATTCTCCAGCGCGTTGAACCGAAATGCATTGTGTCCGGGCTTTCTGCGCTCGTCGGAGAACTTTATCAAAACGTTTTGGAACGCGATATTACAAACGACCTCAAAAAAGGACTTCTTGAACGATATCTTGGATTTATGCAGGGACAGGGCTCTGCTATCGATCTCGATACCTTTATTCCTGCACACGCTCAGCTCTATGCACTGACTCCGAGTGATCGGTTGCTTAATATGCTTAAGACAACTGCACATGATGATGAAAGCGCAATTAAGATGTGGACTGATTGTCTTGAAGATGCTGTATCCGGCATGGATGACAAAAAGCGCATCGCAAAAATTGAAATGACGCTGGCGGATTGTTATCAAAATATTCTTAAAGACCCTGAAAAAGCCGCAGATGCATTTGCAAACCTTCTCAAAGCGGCTCCGGACAATGTTCCTGCTTTTAAGTGCTGCTTCAATGCTTTCGAAAGACTCGAAAGATTCTTTGAATGCACCGAGATTACGAGAGAATTTCCAATGGAAAAACTCTCTCAGCAGGAACGCTTCAACTATGCCATGAGATGCCTGACTTTTGCGCTCATACATCTGTATGACACAAAAACAATGAAGTACTACCTCGATATCATCGAAAAAGATGATGATAAGGTTATCCCCGCAGTACTCGATCAGCTCATCGAAAAAGCCAGCGCTGCGAACCTCGATACCGATCAGCTCATTTGTTTCTTAGAGCAGCTCGAAAGCGAATCCACTGCACTGACTGCGATGGCTATGCGCATCGCAAGGGCAAAATTATTGCTGGATTCCTCAAGAACATCCGAAGTCATCGATATCCTTGGCGAAGAGCAACGTCCGTCCATCCTTCAGAATGGTTTTGAAGATCGCGTGATTTCAATGCTCAGAAATGCACCGGATAAGGATTCCGAAGACTATCAGATGCTCGCCAGTTTATGGCTTCCTGATGTCGAAGACCAAAATGATGAGGAAGAACAAAGCGAAGAACAGCATGAGAATGATTCCATCGATACTTTGGTCAGGGAATGCGCCGATAATATCGATGATGACAGCTTTACTGCCGTTATCAACAACGCACTCAATACGCTGTCTGCTGAAGATAAATCCAGGCTTTGCATCAAGCTCGGCGAGCTTTATGAATCCAAAGAACGGCTCGCTCAGGCAGAAGACTACTACAAACAGGCCTTCAAATATACTTTCGCACTCGATCTCCTCGATTTCTACAAACGTATCGGACAGGTCAAAAAAGCCGTTAAGCTGGAAATCAAAATCATCACCAAAACAAAGCTGCCCAAAGCGACAGACGAGAACCGGAACCAAATCAAACTGGAACTCGCCATGCTCTATAAGCAGCTGGGTGATTTGAACAACTCTGTCAAAGTCTTTTCTGACATTCTCGAAAACAGACAGGGACTCGATAAACAAACGATCCTCGCCATTTATCGCATGAAAGCGACAGATCTCGCCCTGAGCGGACAGCAGGATGAGGCAATCGCCACATTGACGCAGGCAAGTGCTGAAGCTGATATTCGGCAAAAAGAAGAGTTTGATGTCGAACGCTGCCTGCTGATGCGCGAAACAGCTCCGGATGATGCGAAAAAGATCTACAATTCTCTCAAGCTGCGCAATGCAAAATCAGAGAAAATGGTTCTGCTTTCGGTCTACTATGATCTGGATGCAGATAAACTCAGCGAGGCCGCAGCAAAACTCGATAACCTGAACAATTCCAGTAATACTGCTCTTAAACTGATGGCGCTCGAACTGACGATTCAGCTTAAGCAGAAACGCGGTGATTCTGCCGACAGTCTCAGGGAAACGGCGCAAATGCTCCTCGAAATTGCGCCCGAGCATCCCGCGGCCAAAGCAATCCTCGAAGGATAATTCAAACTCATTCAAAGCCGCCGGATTGGCGGCTTTTTTTCTGAAGTAATCGTGCGTTCCTACCTTGCATGTATCATAGCCATCTGTGCTTTTCCGGTTTTGACGGCTCAGGTACCGTATGAGTACTTTGTACTCCAGTCTATCGTTCCGCCCGAAGATGCTCAGTCCGCTCAACAGCTTAGTCCCGAAATGCCTTCGCGCCTGATGCTGGATGACAATACAGGGGTTGCCGGCGATCTGAAGCTGATGGAGCCATTCGCGCCGCCAGTCGGAATCTATAAACGCAGAAAGGTTTTTACAAAAATTGAGTTTGATCCGGATCAGAACAATTTTGCCCTTGCGCCGGATTACAGCGATTGTACACCATGGCATTACACAATTCCGTCCCCAAAACACAAATTGCATCGTTCAGCATTGATTTATCAGGATATTTCTGCGCATCAGTTCGTCGATATTCCAGGTGATTCTCCCGAAATGCTGATACTGTCCTTTGACAGTCAGTATCTGGGAAGTGGAAAAAATGCGCATTTAAAACTGTATCGCTGTACGGGGGATCAGTACGTCGTTGAGGCCGATGAACCGGGAATATATCGTATTGCTTACGAAACCGTATCCTACGAGGATGCCGGCGTTCCCAAAACGGCTGATTTCTTTGTTGATCTGATGCCGGATAATTCCCGGACACTGCCTGTTCCGGTCGTCGATGGCGTACAGAATGTCTATCGCGACATTCCCAGGATTCATCAAATATTGCAAAAACCGAATCCTATGGTGGAGCTGATTCGGTATTTTCAGGCTTTTCAGAGTGAGCCTCTCGACCTGGGGGAAAAAGAGGATTTTGCTGGCACATCCATGACATTCGGAAGGGCAATTCTCGAACAGGAAAAAGGTCTGTGCCGCCATCGTTCCTTTATGCTGATGCTGATAGCCAATTCACTGGGATTTCCGACGAGAATCGCGGCCAATGAAATCCACGCATTCATTGAGATTTTTTACCAAAACCGATGGTATCCCGTTGAACTTGGCGGGCGTGCGCAGTCACTGACGATCTCTTCGGCGGATTCCACTTTGCCCCGGGAAGTAAAACGCAATTATTCCTTCTCGGATGTATCTGAATCATCTCTAAATGGCACATTATCTGTCTCCGGACAGGTTTCTGATTCCCCACAGTCCCGTCCTTCAGGGACGGGCAAAATGGCCATGCCGGAGGAAGGGGAGTACTATTTTTTTGCGCGGAACGATTTTTCCAGGCACAGGACGAGGGATGAGGAATTTGAATTGAGCGGCAGAATGCTGGATGGCAATATGCAGCCGATAGCCAATGGATTGTTTTTATTGAAGTTATCTGCCGGAAGTCGTTCCAAAACGTGGAGAGTCAGGACGGATGCCGCCGGAGAATTGTCCATTCGTATATCCATTGATTTGGAATGGCCGCTTGGCGAAACACAGATGACCTGGCACCGAATCGTGAGGGAATAACCAAAGATAATAACGCGGCGTATGAAATAGCCGCGTGCGCAGGGCGTATGAAATAGCCCGCGCCTGCAGATGCAGAAACACATTAATGATGAATACACGTTGAAAATGCGGTAAAAAAATGTCACAATACAGTCGGCTTGGTTTTTTGGAGGATTTGACGTGAAAAAACTGATTTGTTCATTGAGTTTGACGGCACTTTGTATGTTAGGGATGACTGCGTGCACCACTGAAACGCACTACGACTCAGTCAGTACCAATATCTCGATCAATGTTCCCAATATGCCTTATGACGGCAGTATGATGACGATTCGCGAGCGATTCCAGTTCGATCGTGATTTGAGTTCCATCAGTTCCATGACGCTCCACGAGGCTTGGTTGTCATCACCTCCTGATGTTCAGGGTTCGGATGAAGACGCACGCACCGACGACGCCGTATTACCAGTCAGTCTTTCTCTTGATATCGTTAAAACCATCAGTATTTCTTTGGTCGAATCGGAGAATTCTCCCTCTGTTTTCTGGCTGGTGGTGCCTTCCAGTCAGCTCAAGGGCAAAGATGCCATCTTTTCGGACTTCAATGTGGGCGACCTGCGTCAGTATATGGACAGCTATCAGCAGCTTGAACTTGAAGTCGAAATCGCACTTGAGCCCTATCATGTTATGAGATACTGGCGCGATGTCTGTGGAATGTCAGCCAACTGCACCATTAATCTCCCGCTCTCAATGCAGTTCAAGATGGAAGACTGAGCCGGTTCGGTTTTCCGTCTTTAAACATCATTTCATTTACTTTTGCTTCCATGGAATTCATGCGTCATCTGCTTCGTTTCCTTGTGTGTTCTTTGTTGTTTGTGGGGTTGGCTGGCTGTACGCCCGAGGCTACTGTTTCCAAAGAGGCCGGAGATGCCGTCATCGCTTATAATGATTTCATTACTCAGCTGAAGGCTTGCGGGACTTTTAAAGACGAGAAAGACCCCAAATACACTCGCCCGAGCGGCCTTCCGGAATGTGATAAGGAAAAAATATACGAAGCACTGGACTCGCAGACCAAAAATGAACTCATCACGGCGTATGTAACGCTCGTTAAAATGGACGATGTCATCGAAAATTATTTCGAAGATATTGAGCATAAATACATGCGCTCAAAAACGGGAACCGATATCCTTAAAAATCCGGACAGACCAATCAAAAATAACAAAGATCTGTTCATGTATCTCTTTAAGCCTGAAAACATTATCTTCAATGAAAATGTCATTTCTGGACTGACGATTGAAAAGGATATCGTTAGAAATCCCAATTTGATTGAGCTTCAAACCCACATGAGCGGTCAATCATTCATTATGGTCAAGGAAGCAGACGGGGTTTGGCGTACTTCCGTTTTGGCAAATTATGTTGCGGCCGCTGTCGATCCCATCATGTTCAGTTCCAATGAGATGACGGAACATGCAAAGGGGAATCTTGAAGCCGAATATAACCGCAGAGCTGCAGTCCGGAGTTACTTCATTAAACAGCAGGAAGTTCGGCGCCGTCAGTATGAAGAGAGTTTGTTGAACAAAAATGGTGCTGGAAACGCACAGCCTGCTGTCGCGGAACCGGCTGAAGAGGCTGCTCCCGAACCTGAAGAAAGTGCCGATGATGCTCAGGAAATTGAAGCCGTAGAAGCCGAAGATGTTCAGGTCGAGGCACAGGAAGGGGCTCCGGAGGAAAGTGCCGAAGAGGCCGAAGAATAATTCATGCAGTCAAATGGTTTTGTGGGCTTTGGCTATGCCAAAGCCCTTATTTTTGGCGAATACGCGGTGATGCATGGCGCCCCCGGAATGGCCATGGCTCTGTCGCCAAAATTGTTTTTAAAACTCAGTCACATCCGTTCCCTGAATGCTCAGCCCCTGATTTCAGATGATTTTTGCGGTCGGTTGAAATTGCTTTTTCGGAACGAATTCCTTTGTGATGCCGATATTGAAATCAATGCCGATGATTTTCTCGATGACCGGAATCAAAAATACGGCATAGGTTCAAGTGCTGCCGCAATTGTCGCATTGCTGGATGCATATTCTCAGATTAAACCTTCAAAGCAGATTGATCTTCATAAGGCCATTGAACTTCATCGAAAACTTCAGAATGGCATGGGCTCGGGAATCGATATCATTGCCAGTTTGTTCGGGGGCATCCAGCTGGCCGAACATTGTCCGGAATCACCACAAATCACATCTATCCCGGAACAGAATCTGCCGCAGATTGCGATTCTGGCAACCCATCGCCAGGCTCCGACAGAACAATTCCTCAGATCAGCGCAAAATGTCAGCCATTCGGCTGCATATATCAAATGTATTGATGCCATCTCGGAAGCCTGTCAGAACATGGCACAATTTGCCATCAAAGGAAAAAAAAGATCTTTTCTCGAACAAATGGAACACATGCCTGCGTTATTAAGACAGCTGGAACGGGTCATGGGAACGATGATTCTGCCTCCGGAATTCGACAATCTCTTTTCCATTGCGCAGGACTGTCATGTCACATTAAAAACGTCGGGAGCAGGGGGGGGCGATATCTTTCTTGCCATGTCTGAGTCTTACTCTGAGTTGAGCGAGTTCCTGAATCTTTTGCCCCCGGAAATCACACATCTGACGTATCGTGCAGCCCCACTGAGATATGAACCAGGCAATGACTGATATTGCATCTTTACATGACAGAAAGCTCGCCAAAGTCTATGTTACTGTGACGGCAGAAGCTCTCGTCTTTGAGGGCGCAATCGCATGCATGATCTTTTTCTGGCTGGGGTTTTCGGCTTTTACCCTGCTGCAGGTTATCGGAACGGCTCTGCTGATCCTGGTTATCGGCAGTGTTTCTCTTCAGATTAGAAAAAAACACATAAAAGCCAGTATACTGTCCTCCCTTTCAGATCGACAAATCAGCGAAACTGATTTTATGGAATTCCTGGGCAGTCACCCCGCTCAGTTCGAATTTATTCAGGCACTCTTTACCTCTCCCAAATCATTAAAAAATTCAATACCCCCTAACAATTAGGAACAATACTCATTTCATGACTGATTTCTTTACCTCAGCACTCGACTTTCTTGCCAAAGGCGGCGTGCTCATGATCTTCATTTTCCTGTGTTCGATCGCAGCTATCGTCTTCTTTATCGAAAGACTCATTGCGCTCAATACAGCCAGACGTCAGATCGCTCAACTGTCAAAGCCTCTGCGGGAAGCCATCGAATCCAGCCAGTACGAGCGCGCGATGACATTGTGTGACAGTCATCCCTGTGCTCTGGGGGCGCTTGCACAAACGGCGCTCAAACATCAGCAGCGCACTCGCGAAGGCATTCAGGAAGCTGTATCTGACGAAGCCAAAATACAGTTCTCCAAACTCGAGCGTTTCATTCCGGCTATCGGCATTATTGCAAGCATTTCGCCTCTCCTTGGTCTGCTCGGAACGGTGACCGGTATGATTCAGGTCTTCAGCAAACTCGCAGATGAATACGCAGCCGGGGCTCATGCAAATCCCGGAATGCTTGCAGGTGGTATCTGGGAGGCTCTGCTTACGACTGCAGCCGGCTTGTGTGTCGCAATTCCTGCTTTCCTGCTGCACCGATTTTTGAGTTCCAAACTCGATCGTCTCTGGCTGGAACTGGAATCCGAATCTACGCAAATCATCGATATCCTGGCTCCGCCGCCGGAACAGCCAAAGACAAAGACCGAAAAACCATCCAAATAGTTCACTTTTTTATTCTGCATACGCAATCTCTGGCATGCCGCCGGAATATGAGCTTTTTCCATGAATCTCGCCCATTCACGTTCCAGATTCATTCCAGGTCTCGACATCACGCCGCTGATTGATGTCGTCTTCATTCTATTGGTTTTTTTGCTTCTGACCATGACCTTCAGTGAAGACAAAACAGAAGTCGAAGAAGCCATTATCGATATAGAACTGGCCAAATCCTCAACCACACAAACACCAACACCGCCAGCTTCCATTACGCTTTTGATCGACGAATCCGGTTCTCTTTATCAGTCGGATGCACCGGCTCCCAAAACTCAGGATGAATTAAAGCTGTATCTGGCTGAAAAACTCCTGGCGTCACCGGACCTCAACGTCAATGTCAAAGCTGATCACCGCGCCAGACACGGTCAGGTTATCAGTGCTCTGGATATGCTCAAGGAACTGGGAATTCAGCGCGTCCACCTCGTTATTGAAAAAACAAAAGAATAATTCCACTCCTCAAATCATCACCAAATATAAAGAATATGCTCGACAATATCGTTCAAAACCTGCTCAAATCCTACGAATCCAATTCCGACATGACCAATCTTCAGGCATGGGCTCTTCCCTCAAGAGCATGTGTCACGGATCTGACTCACAAGCTCGAGAGCTTGCTCTATCCGGGACTCATTGACAGCATTCGCAATGAAGCAGGCCTAAGCTATGCCATCGGATATCGCGTGGCCGAAATCTATAAAACACTTCAGGAACTCATCACTGACTGTCTGAAATATGCTGCTTCCTGCACGAAATGCCGCATGTCGTCCAGTGATTCAAACCTGAGTTTCGAAAAACAGGCCGAAGGTATTACCGAATTCTTTTTTGAACAGCTCCCCAATGTTCGCAGCATTCTTCAAATCGATCTTCATGCAGCCTACAAGGGAGATCCGGCAGCAAAAAGCTACGCAGAGATTATCCTTTCCTATCCGGGATTCCGCGCACTGTCCATATTCCGCCTGGCGCACATCCTCCACAATAGCGGAGTTCCCATTCTCCCGCGTATGATGACGGAATACGTCCATAACAGAACGGGGATCGATATCCATCCCGGTGCACAGATCGGCGAAGGCTTTTTCATCGATCATGGTACCGGCGTCGTCATTGGCGAAACGACGATCATCGGCAATCACGTCAAGATGTATCAGGGCGTCACGCTCGGTGCCCTCAGTATCCCGGATCCCGATGCCGGTGACTATTCAAAACGTCATCCCACTCTGGAGGACGACGTGACGATTTATGCAAATTCGACCATTCTTGGCGGTCAAACCATCGTCGGCGCTCGATCCGTCATCGGATCAAACGTCTGGCTCACGCACTCCGTTCCCGCAGATACAAAAGTCCTCTTCGTTCAGCCCGATCTGAAAATCAAAACCGTATAGCACCGCAAAGTTACGCGATTTCTCCGCGAATGAGCCGCCTGACAAGGCGGCGCGAAAGATACAGAACCATGACGGCAGCAGCCAGTTCGGAGATCAATCGTCCCCAGAATATCCAGTTGTAGTCCTCAAAAACAAGTGCCAGAAGCAGCAGCGGAATCATCATCCCAAATATCTTGATGATGTTGAATATGGCGCTCATTCCGGGACGATTGCAGCCGTTGTAGCAAAAACATCCAAAGCGGTGAACTTCCTGTCCGGCAAATCCCCAGCAGATAATGCTCAGCCCCGTCGAACCAATCGCAAGAACTTCGGCATCATCTGTAAAAAATCCCACCATGACACTGGACAGAACGGTAAAAACTGCAGCACACAAAAACAGATAACATGCTGCAAATCCCTGCGAAATCCTGCGGATCTTATCGATTCGTTCGAACTGGCCGGCACCGTAATTCTGTGCAAACATCGGCATTAGCGCCATGCCAATCGACATGGGGACGACAAATGCAAGCGTTTCAAGGCGCGATATGCAGGCCATGGCTGCAACGACTTTGTCGCCAAAATGAGCGGCAACTCCTGTTGCCACAAATCCCGACAATGGCATGATGATCATGCCCAGAATCGTCGGTATCGAAAACTTTACAATTCTCAGAACGTCTTCGTTCCATTTGGACATATCCAGCGCTTCTCGCGTCCAAATCTTCAAACGCCTGTGAATGATGGGAAGACATCCCACCGGCGTGAGTGCCTGCGCAATGACCGTGGCAATCGCAGCTCCATACATCCCTAGCCCAATCCCGGGATCAATCACAAATGAAGGCGGTATCACATCGCCCGTCAAATACGCAGTAACAGAAGCCAGAACATTGTTCATCCAGGCCATCGTCTGCGTCGGTCCAAAAATAAACAGCGGTTCCAGAATGACGTTCAACCCCAGCGAGGCAAGCATCCATGTCGCAGCCTTTTTGGGAAATCCAAGGGCCAGGACGAATTTGTGCGTGCTCATGGCCAGCGAAATCGTAAAATTCCCTACCAGCCAAATCGTCATAAATTGACAGACATATTCGAGAACTTCCGGCGTTTCGACCCAAAATGAACACAGCCATCGGCAGGATGCAGCCCCCGCAATGCCAATGACCAGAGATGCCGCAAACATAAATATCAGGCCATGAAGCAGAATGCGCGCAGCCTCTTTGTCATCCTGTCGCCCAAGCGCATGCGAAAGAAGCGTCATGACCGCCGTCGACATGCTGTGATAGATGCAGCTGACCACTCCTACGATTGGAAAACAAAACCCCATTGCCGCAAGGGCTTCCAAACCGAGACGGCTCACAAAATACGTGTCGACAATATTGTACAGCGACATCGCAAGCGTCGCCGGAATCATTGCCAATCCAGTCGTTAGCAATGTCCTGACGATGGATCCTTTCAGATAATTCTGACTTTCCTGACTCATTCTGAAATCTCTCAAAATGTCGCCTACATAAACCTACACACCCCCACTCCAAACGCCTATAATGCGCCCATGATTCCCTGTCAATGATGTTATTTTGGTGGTGGAACGCCCTTTGCCCTTTGGGCATACGGGCTTTTTCGCCGCCCTATGCACTGCGTGCATACGGTCGGCGCTTTTTTTTTTTGCTTATGACAAGAGTGTTGATAAGCACTATTCAGCAATCACTATTCACTATTCACTAACATCCAGAAATCCGCCCACATCCCGTTCTCAGGTATTCATTCTCTTCTATAAGCTCT
>JAFRYG010000120.1 GCA_017441205.1 Pseudomonadota bacterium | reverse complement strand
TGTCGAACAGCCACCGTAATTGATCGTACAGTTATCATTGCACGTCACCATCCCGGACTTAAAGATACTTCGCCATGAGCTGCACTGTACTTTATTGTCTCTGAATGCACTCCTGTCGCAATCCTCACCGGTATCGACGTTCCCATTGCCGCAGGCAGCTTTGGCATTGCATGCCGTATTGCCAAAACATGCCGGATCACTGCAATCCACCAGCCCATTGCCATCGTCATCGACTTTATTGTCGCAGACTTCTGCTGAACTTGCCAAACACTGATCATAATTGATCGTGCAGTCCGGATTGCATGCTACATTGCCGGATGAATATGCATTTGACCACATAACACATTGATTTTTATTGGATAAAAATGCATTTCCATCGCAATCTTCTCCGTCATCCAGAATTCCGTTGCCGCATTTTGGAATGGATTTGCAGCTTTCGTGCGTCGCACATGCTGGATCATTGCAATCTACCAGACCATTGCCATCGTCATCGACTTTATTGTCGCAGATTTCTTCTTGAATCAGCGTGCATTTATCATAATTGATCGTGCAGTCCGGATTGCATGCCACATTGCCGGAGGAATATGTATTTGACCACATAACACATTGATTTCTATCAGATAAAAATGCATTTCCATCGCAATCTTCTCCATCATCCAGAATTCCGTTGCCGCATTTGGGAATGGATTTGCAGCTTTCATGCGCTGCACATGCCGGATCATCACAATCCTTCAGACCATTGCCATCATCATCGACATCATTGCCGCATATTTCCTTGTATTGTTCAGCGATTTCTGGAGCGATGGAAATAATCCAGTCATAGTAATCCTGAACAGCCGTGGAAATCCCAATACTGCGACAGGTTGGATCTCCAGTGCTCGTAATCCCCGCGACATAACGTTTGCCCCCAACCGTATAATAATTCGGTCCGCCGGAATCTCCCTGACAGGAGCCGGTGTTGTACATGGAAGCAAGAAATGATCCATAAGGAATAGTCAAGGAATAGACCTCATTATTGAAAGCCCCATCTACCGCACAATAGGTCGGATTGGGATGACATCCGTTTATTGTGTAGTTACCGGCATAGCAGCCCATTTGGGGATCAGATGGATTGAATACCCCACAGTAATGCGTCGTTTGCAGTGATGTCGTATTTTTGGTTCCGGTTTTCCCATTTTCATCAAATCCAAATCCGCTCACATCCATCTTAACCGGCAAATTCTTTGAGGTCAGTGCAAGCCATTTAGGCAGCGGCAAAACCGGCTCTGCGACATTCGACGGAACAGGGGATTTGAGTTGAACAAGCGCAATATCCGACTCATATTCCTTTGAAAAATCAGGATGATAATAAATATTTTTAAGCTCGTTGATCCGGTACGTCATCATTGCTTTGTCATTGATACCGACGCCAACCCAGCCATGACGCACCAGGTCATTCAACAAAAAATAATTCAAATCCACCACACAGTGAGCTGCAGTCAGAATCCACCGGGGGTGAATCAGAGTACCCGTGCAGAATGAATCGCCCGAAACGATATCACCATCTTTCACCAAATCTGCATCCGGATACCCAACAGGACCTTCCGCGTCGCAGTCCGTTTTCGATGCATTGCATTCATTTTTGCATACATAGCTCTGATCTTTATCCTCAATAAACACGAGCTTGTCTTCGACTTTTGTACAAGTCTCAACGCGGGTTGACGCATGAAATACATAGTCATATTCGCAGATTTTTCGTAACGCCCCCTCTTTTTCACAATAATCAGTACAGGTCAAAGACTCGTCATTAAAAATACACGTATCATTCTCCATTAGCAGGCTGCAGCTGGCAGTTTCTTCTTTCTCGCAAATTCTGTATTCCTCTCCGCCTGCATCATCACAATCCGTCCCCTTGGAATTGCAGGCATTGCGACAGATTCTTGCTGGTTTTGTGCTGTCCATCCGATGCCAGATGAGCGTTCCATCTTTATTCAGACATTGCATCAGAATTGCAACATCTCTTTTGTAATTATCTTTGTCATCCTGACCAAAGATATTGTAAATTGGCTTCTCATAACAAAAATCCTGCATTTCACCTTCATGTGAACAGGTTTGGAAGCATGACAATTGATCAGCGTAGAAACCACATGTATAATCAGGTCCATATTCCTGACATAGCTTAATCCCCTCTGCATCCATCTCAGGATTGCATAGAATGTTGGAATTGTCCTTACTGTACATGTTAAAAAGAGCTACCGTATAGGGTTCATCCGTTGCCGGAGTACCATTCACAATCGCCTGAGTATGAGAACTCAGTTCGGAAGGAACAAGCGTATCTTCGTTTTCGTGACATGATGAAAGAAGAACACCAATCATTATCAATAAATACAATTTGTTACGCATAATATACCTCAAACGTTTTTAATGTAATAACAATAAGATTGCAAAACGCAGCAAAAAAGCCATTTTTTGCATATCTGTAACGAGAAGACCAGATCGTTACAATTATTTCAAGATATTTTTATTAAAAAATTATTAATCTTTGTTTTATCTAAATAAATTATTTCTGATGGTTGTGCGTGAATTAAGTTCTGAAAATCAACATTTTTATGCTATAACAAAAAATTTGATTCAATATTGCTAATATATTGAAGATTATAATGCAGTTGCTGGATAATTATCTGTATGATATCTTTATATTATTGTTGATATCTGAATATAAAACAAAACGCAAGACGTAGTATGTAGGTGTTTTGATTGACATTCCCCATTTTTAGGATTGAAAAAAGGACAAACGGGCATTGGAAAGTCAATTCAAATAGTCACGTTGCCGAACAAACCGCTGGGAGAGGAGGAGAGAACTGGGCGCCTGATCGACGCCCCATAATCCAATCAATTATCGCGCCGTCTGCGGGCGAGTATGCCGCATCCCAGCAACCCCATGAAAATAGCAGTGACAGGCATTTCCGAGGGGACCTTTGGTGCCGTCGAACAGTCGGAATCACCAGATCCCTTCTTTTCCGAATCAGGAGATCCCGGATCGACAGATGGATCCTGAGTACCCGGAGTGGACGGTGCTCCCGGAGTACCGGGCGTCGTCGGCGTTTCAGGACCAGGCGTCGTCGGCGTTTCAGGACCAGGCGTCGTCGGCGTTCCCGGAGTACCGGGCGTCGTCGGTGTTTCAGTACCGGGCGTCGTCGGTGTTTGAGTACCGGGTGTCGTCGGCGTTTCTGTTCCGGGTGTCGTCGGCGTTTCCTGAGTGCCGGGTTCTGTCGAACATGCATCATAATTGATAGTACAATCATTATTGCACGTCACTGTGCCGGATTTGTAAGAGCTCATCCAGTCACTGCAGTTCGTTTTACCCGATAAAAATGATTCCCTATCACACAATTCATTGCCATCGACAATCCCATTGCCGCATTCTGACGCAGGCTTGCAGACTTCATTCGCAAAGCAAACAGGGTCATTACAGTCAGCGAGTCCGTTATTATCGTCATCGACTTGATTGTCACAAATCTCGTTCGTGCTCAAAGCATCCGTTTTACACTCGCCGAAATCGAGCGTGCATTCCGAATTACATTTGACATTTCCTGAAATATATTTGGAATCCCAATCCATGCATGAGAACTTATTATCCTGAATCTGTGTACCGTCGCACAGCTCATCACCATTCAGAATGCCATCGCCGCATGTCTCCGGCTTGGAACATGCCGCAGTGTTCACAGTCTTGCAATCATCTGAACAGGCGATGGTACCGACAGCCCCCTTACCAACGATTCTTTCACAGCTGTCGGCAGCTTCCGCAAACACGCTGCCATCACAGACTTCCCCTCGATCTGTATCGATGATTCCATTGCCGCAAAAAGGTATGCATGCAGAGGTATCGTAAACACATTTTTCGCTGCATTTAACGTCGCCGCCGGAATAAAGGTCGGCGAACAGCGCGCTGCATTCCGTTTTTTCATCGACGAACAGATTGCCGTCGCAGAGTTCATTGCCATCGATTCGGCCATCGCCGCAAATCGGATCCTTTGAACATTGTGCAAGTTCGAGCTCACATTTTTTACTGCATGTGGCTTTTCCGCTCGTAAAGGCGGCATCGATATCAGTGCATTTGTCAGAACCACCGGCAAAGAGGGTACCGTCGCACGTTTCTTTGGGATCGAGTCTGCCATTGCCGCAAAAACATACAGGATCATCGCCATCGACGAGTCCATTGCCATCGTCATCGACGCCATTGCCGCAAATCTCGACATATTGATCCGCCACTTCGGGGGCGATGCTGATGATCCAGTCGTAATAATCCTGAACTGCGGTATCCACATCGTATGCACGACATACGCCATCACCATAGCTCGTCACACCAGCAACGTAACGTTTGTTTCCAACGGTATAGAATGTCGGACCGCCGGAATCGCCATGGCATTGACCACCTTCCGGGATTTTGGAAAAAAGCGATCCATTGATAATGTCCAAATTGTACGTTTCATTGGAATAGCCGTAACGTTCACAATAATCCTTGTTCGGATGACATCCTTTGACAGTGACGGTTCCCATAGGACATTTCGTCTCAACATTGTTTGGATCGAATGGGCAGTAATTCAATTTAGGATGGGTAACCTTTAATTTTGTTCCGTATCCGCCATTTTCGTCGAACCCAAAACCGATGGTTTCCACCGAAACCGGCATATCTTTGTTGGTCAATGCCAGCCACTTTGGAAGCGGCAAAATTGGTGTTGCCAGATTGGCTGACACAGGTTCTTTCAGTTTAATCAACGCAATGTCGCGAGTAATGGTGACATCATCAGATGTATTACCAACTCTATATTTATACTTTGGATTGGCGATAAAATACTCCGCACCGGCAGTTTCAAGCGGTATCAGTTCATTCTCGTTATCGCCGATACCGATTCTGGCGAATATGTTGCTGGAAGAAGGGCTGCCTGTTTCCTTGTCTATAACGCAGTGCGCAGCGGTCAGAACCCACTGGGGATGAATGAGCGTACCTGTGCAGTGGGAAGAGCCTGAAATTTTCTTAAGTTTGCCTTTGTTGTCGCAGTCTGTCTGGGAGATGTTGCAGCCATTCTTACAATAATAGAAATTTTCATTATCCACCAAATTGAGCAATTGATTACCGATTTTGATGCATTGATGCTTTACTGAGACATACCCGGCATCACTGAGGCCACAAACCGTTTCTGATTTACCTTCTGTCGTACATGGCTCAGCGCAATAGTAATAAGACAAATCCGTCATGCAGACAGTCCCTGCACTGCATTTTTTCGCCAGTTCACTGTCGCATGGAAGGTAATTTGTATGGCCTTTATCATCACATCTTATATTTTCGGAATCGCAGCGATTATTGCAGAAATGAAGATTAGGACTTTGGACGGGAATCAGCTGCCCGTTGTAATCCTCACATTCCGTGTAAAGTTCAATGAAACCATATCCCCTATCAGTGTAATCATTACAACTATAAGATTTCTCTCCTTTAGCCTTGCATGCCAATTTGCATTCTGGTTCACCATACTCCTGAACACAGACTACTGAATAGCCTGGATATAATTTCTGACAAATCTCATTGTATTCTTCAGAGCATGGAAGGTAATGCGGTGTAAACAGAGACACGACCGCTGGTTCATTGGGTGCGGCGGTTCCGTACATAATGGGATCTGAGTGCTGCGAAAAATCCGGCTCGATCGGATCGACAGCATCCGTACATCCGGACACCGCGAGAATACTTGCCACGAACAAAAGAATCGGTTTCAGTTTCATCAAAAATCTCCCTGATTAATGTCAAAGAAAACGGATCGTTTATACCCAAAAAGTCCGGTGGTCTAAAGATAAAAGCAGAAAATTCAATAAATAACGACGCAAAGTGTAAGAAAATAATACTATTTTGCGTACATGAAGCAGATCCCATTGAGGGGCTAATATCAAGCCATCAGAATCTGTCCGGTCATGTAACAGACACACTGGCGCGGATCTGAAAATAGACGCAGGGCCTGCATTTTGTCGAGGCGGCGATCGAAGCGCGTAATGATTTCGCGATAGCGCTGAACAGCAAATGCGATTTGATAGCTCTGGTCCGAATGGGCGATGACATGCAGAAGGTAATCGACATGCGTTTCATTTTGCCAGGCGCATAACAGCGCAGCGGCGTCGTTCTGCAGAATCCGAAACCGAAAGTCCTGACCGGTGACGAATTCGAGCTGGGCCTGAATGGCCTGAATCTGGTTTTGGCTAATCAATATGTAAGGCATTTGAATTGGGAGTTGGCGTTGGGAATTGTCAGAGACGTGCGATTTGCACATCTGTACCCAATAAATCCGACACGCACCAAAAGTCGGGCGACGCGTATTGAGCCGATACGGCGAGATAGCGGAGCCCCAAAAGGCGTATTGGCAAGGCCAATAGCCGTTTATCCCAAAGGCGGCCGCAGCACGGACAAATACACGGATACAGGAACTTTGCAAGTGTTTATGCATTCGCGGAAAAATCCCTTTTAAAAATTGCAAATTGGCTAAATGCTTTTGGCGTTTTGCGCTCAAATCATGTATATTGGGAATGATTTGGTGGTAGTGGGTCAAGTCTTTTGCCAGGGAGCGATTATATGCGTTACAAAACTTTGCTGATTATGGGATTGGTGAGTGCGTTTTGTCTGTTTTCCGCTTGCGATGATGACAAAGATGTAAGCGCATCCGACAGTGAAAGCTGTTCGGGTAAAAACTGCGATCCGGACAAGTGCGGGAAAGACTGCAAAAAACACAATGATGACGATGAAGAAGATGACGAAGATGACAATGACGACAAATATCCGGGCAAAAAGGATGAACATACCGGGGAAAATACGGACTTTGACGGCGATACGATTCCGAATGTCAGTGACAACTGCATTGAAGTAGCCAATCCGGATCAGGCTGACACCAACAACAATGGTCTGGGCGATGCCTGTGATGATGAAGAAGAGGTTTTTGAAGATACCGACGGCGATACCATCATTGACTTAAAGGATAATTGTCGTCTCGTTCCGAACCCGGATCAGGCAGACTCCAATACCGATGGGTTAGGGGATGCCTGCAGCGAATCCGAGCCGGTCATAGAGGATATGGATGGCGATACGATTCCGGATTCGGAGGATAACTGCCCCCGCATTTCGAATGCCGATCAGGCGGACAGCGACGGGGATGGCATCGGTGATGTGTGTACGCCCGCTGAAAATCCCGATGTCGATGGCGACACGATCCCGGATGCCGAAGATAACTGCCCGGATGTTCCCAATCACGAGCAGACCGACTCTGACGGCGACGGCATCGGCGATGCCTGCGCTCCAGAAAAACCGGCAGATGCCGACAACGACACAATCCCGGATTCGGAGGACAACTGTCCCTACGTTCCCAATCCTGATCAGGCGGATTCCAACAAAAACGGGGTAGGGGATTTATGCGATACGCCAGATGTCAAGCCCGATCCGTTCCTGCCGCAGATCGAAACAGGCGACGGTTCACCGACCTCTCCGTTCATCATTCCGGTCGAGGGCTGCGTGTCGGGATACAAGGATACGCAGGACACCTCGAAATCGCCGAACAGCCTGATCGACAAATACCCGAACCCGAATCAGACCCCCGAAACGGGTCCCGAGTACTATTACAAATTCACGCTGACCAAGAAATCCAAAGTCAGCATCTATCTCGACTCAGAACCGAGCAACGTCGATATCGATATCCAGCTGCTCAGGAATGTCAACATTTCGAATAAAACGGTTCCGGCATCGGATTTCATCAATCGTTCCGACAATTCGATTACAGAGCAGCTTGACCCCGGAACCTATTGGATCGTCGCGGATACCTACGGTGATTCGACGACAAAACCCGGGAAATACGTCCTCAACGTGGATATTACACCGTTTTATGCGGGAACCAAGGAGGATCCGGTTCTGATCAATTGCGGAGAACCATTGCCGGCGCATTTCGCATTTACCGAGTCCAATTCGACAGCCACAGCGACCAGCAACGTGTTCAATACCTATCCGGGACACGAAAATGCCGACGAAAGCGGACCGGAAGTTATCTATAAATTCGTGCTGAAAGAACGCAGCCGCGTCGTGGCAACGATCCGCAAGCCGGAAGATGCCGGAGCCGATACGGATATTCACATTCTGTCATCGCTCGATCCCAAACTGGTTACGAGAGGGGATTTCCGTGCTTTTGCCACGCTGGATCCAGGTACCTATTATCTGACTGCAGATGCATGTCAGGGCAAGAAAGGACGCTATATCATCGATCTTGGTGTCAGACCCGCCGCTCTGACCGGTGAATACATGTTCAATGACTACATTTTGAAAGCAGTCGCCTGGCTCGAAAAGAATTGGGCACGAAGAGGGTATGGGTCGAGCGCCTATACGCACGATCTGAAATATGGATCCGAAGTCGTCACGAAAGGCCCCAAGGCTCCTTTGACCATGTGCGTGGCGGCGGTTGCCGAAACGATTCTGGTCGCGATGGATCTGTATGCTCAGGAAACCGGCGATACTTCGGTCTGGAATCATCTTCCCAAGAAGAGCTGGGCATCTCAGTCCGGTTCGACCATTAAGGGACATATCTGGTGCGACAACAAGATTGGATCCAATGGTACCGGCGATGCCTTGTCATCCTTCGGCATGGGCATTACGGTTCCGTTCCAGGAACTCGTTCCGGGATCCTTCATTAATCTGAATCGTTCCAGCGGTACAGGACATGCCGTCGTATTCCTTTCATTCCTCGACAAAAACTGCAAGGAACACGATACCTGGGACGATAGTATCATCGGCTTCAAGTATTATTCGTCTCAAGGCAACTCAACCACCGGTGGTTTTGATTACCGATACACTCATTTTGAAGGAAAGAATTTTGCCTCCGGCGCATGCTCCGGCAAAAAAACGGATGCCTGTATCGAAAAGCTTACCAATCAGGACTGGCTGAACACCGGCGTTATCTATAAACCTAAATATTGGCTCAAGACATCCCACGTTCAGGGAACTGCAAGCTTCGGGAAGTCCGCGCCGCTTTACTTCAATGCTGAAAAATTCAACGGAATTACTGCTGAAGATTAACTTTCAATTCAGGAGCTTCTATGAACCTTTATATGAAACTTTATATGTTCGTCGTATTCGCTTTCGTGGCCTTTTTCGCCATGTCGTGCGCGGAGGAAGGCTTTACAAAGATTTTCGAATGCCAGGAAGATTATCCATACTTCAGCACCGTAACGCATCGCTGCTATAAAAGCCCAGAGAATCGGGCTGATGCCGAAAAAAATTACAAGGATAGTGTCGACGAGTCCAGTTCCAAAAAGTCGGGCAAAAATGATGACGACGATGACGACGAGGACGACGAGGATAGCGGTAAATCCGGTAAATCCGGTAAATCCGGTGATGATGACGCAGACGAAGAAGAAGAGGACAGCGGTAAATCCGGTAAATCCGGTAAGTCCGGTGATGACGAAGAAGAAGATGAAGAGGATGAGTAATCCGGTGGATGATAACCAATGAGTGACCTGTTAAAAGCAGCTCAGGCCTATGCCGATTTTTTAAGGGCATTGGGCCTGAATTCATCGAATGCTCACATTAATATTGAGGAAAGCGCCCACCATGCTGCCGAACTGATGGCAGCATGGATGAGTGGAGTAGACGCAGTTCCTCCTCACCTGTCGCTCATGCCTGCATCCGAAGAGGGCAAAGTCTCATTGCAGGATTTGCCTTTCTATAGTTTTTGCGGTCACCACTTTGTGCCTTTTTTTGGTACGGTTTCGATTGAATATTATCCATACCGTAAGATTGCCGGACTCGGCGGTTTTTGCAGAGTCATCGATCATTTTTCCCGCCGCCCGCAGTTTCAGGAATATTTGTGCAAGCAGATTGCCACTCATCTTTTTGAGGAATTGAGCCCCAAAGCCCTGCGAGTTAAATTGAATGCCCGTCAGATGTGTCTTGAATTGGAAGGAAAAGGCGCAGGGATCTGCGTCGAAACCGTCCACATTCTGGGGGATGGCTCTTTATTTTAGTGGTGAGTTGTGAGTCGTTTAGTGAATCCATGTGCTTGGATTACCATGCAGATGATCACGATCCATAAGCAGTTTTTTCCGGAAACACCGGTCATTGCCTGTAAAAACTGACTACAGACAGCTAACCTCTAACCGCCCATTTTACGTCCCATAATGCATATTATGTAAACTCGTAAACAGAGAACAATAAAACCTATGGGCATTCACTCAGGTAACCCTCATCCCACCAACAATTCACATTATGTGTTGGCTATGTTTAACCAGCATGGATAAGCAATCAAAAAATCCACACTCGAATAACAGAGCCTTAAGGTTTATCTGATGATTTATCGTCCGCAGCTTCTGAAGAAGGATCCGGTTCAGGTATTATTTCTGGTTCTTCTTCCTCTTCCACATATTCATGTGAAAGCTGAACAAATTTTTCATATGCCAGCAGAATGCGCCGCGTTGTGGCTTCGAACTTTTGTTTCGTCTCTGTACCCGAACGCTTTGCATTGAGTTCAAAAATAATGCTGTGCGGCTTAAATGTTATTTCTATTTTCCCCAGTCGGTTCAACACCTTTATGTTCTCCAGCACACCTCGTTGTTTGAGGAACACATGCCATGGTGTGACACGAGCTGCGTCTTCGGTAGCATCCAGATGCCGTCCCAATTCGCCCAAAAGCTTAAGTTTACGATGACCCATCCGGGCAATTCTTTGCCAGGGAGAAAGCGAATACAACCGGACATCGAGCAGACAGGGTTCCGCCGGAGTGACTGAAATCCGGCTTCGCGTGCTCATTTGCCAGTGATCAATTTTGATTTCCATGCCATGAAATGTCACCAGCTGGACGTTTTGAAGTTTATTTTCCGAAAAAATAGGCGGTGCATTGTAACAACTCTGGCAGCAATACCCCGTTCCAACATCATGCAGATCATCCAGCTGGCGCACTGCTGCCCCGCAATCACAACATACGACGCCCAAATCATCCAGCACTGACTGCGACATGATTCCGGAAATGGCACGTTCCGACTTCAGCTGCTGATAAAAAATGATTGCAAACTGAGCAGCATCAAAAAAACAGGCTAAACAGCGCGGACAGATATGAAATTCAACCAAATCCCCATTTTCTGTCGGCACACAGGCAGACCGGCACACGGTTTGACAATGAGAACAAGACAAGCCGATGTTTGCCGGATTCGATTGCGAAACCAGCTTTTCACACTCCAGCCCCAAATAAGCCCGACATTCCAGTGATCGCATCCAAATGCCATGACATTGAGGGCAAAGATAAGCCTGAAGCGGTTTCGAAAAATCAGAATTTAACAGAATGGATTCCAAGGAACCGTGCAATCTGGGACATTGCATACCCCGATATCTCCTGTTGAAAAAACGTTAGTTCGTCATTGCAGTAAGAATAATTGGTACACAAACATCTTTAAAATGCTGCAGTCAATGATTCCAGGAATCCGATCGGATTAACCCAAATGTCTATACATGTCAGAACCAGAAGCAGAAGAATAACGACCAGGGCTGCGATCGATATCTTCCGCAATGCCGAAGATTTCTCACTGCTCTCTTCTTCTACCGGCTCTGTAATTTGTGCCTGTACCATGTCATTCTTCTGTTCCGGAACAGGAAGAGGTTTATTTTCCGTTTGAGGAACAAATGCCTGAGCCTGACTGGTTTGTGACACGCTTGATGGAGCGGCTGGAGACACTCTCGGGGATGCAGGTTCCGGTATGTTTTTCTTGATCAAAAGAGGATCCGGGACAGATCTCATTTCCCGTGTTTCTATGACATTCTGATCGAGCGTCTTGTCTCCCTGGTCCTCATCTTCATCCTCGCTGGAATGAATGGATTCCAGAAGCTCATTGGCATTGACGACGCAGGTCTGAACTTCATGGGGATTGGAATCACCTTCCGGCATTTCCTTTGACCCCATGGTTTGCCCCCCTGCTGTTCCTGCATTTTTCGCCATTTGAGCTGCAGCACTAAATGCTGCATTCTGCGAAATTGAATTCGAATCAGGCTCATGCAGCGTATCACTGACAGGCGGCAGCTTATTCTCTGGTTTAGTCGGAGAAACTGCACCAAACTTCGGATTCTGAGATGCTGAATTGAACTTCGGATTCTGAGATGCTGAATTGAACTTCGGATTCTGAGATGCTGAATTGAACTTCGGATTCTGAGATGCTGAATTGAACTTCGAGTTCTGGGAGGCTGAATTGAACTTCGAATTCTGGGAGGCTGAATTGAACTTCGAATTCTGGGAGGCTGAATTGAACTTCGAGTTCTGGGAGGCTGAATTGAACTTCGAATTCTGGGATGCTGAATTAAAATTCGGATTCTGAGCCGGCGAGGGGAATTTTGAACCCTGGGATGCAGAGTTGAACTTCGAATTTTGAGCCGGCGTGGGGAACTTTGAACCCTGGGAGGCTGAATTGAAATTCGGATTCTGGGATACAGAATTGAAATTCGGATTCTGGGATACAGAATTGAAATTCGGATTCTGGGATGGCGGGTTCTTCATTTTGGAAGAAGCAAAACCACTGAGCGCAGCTTCTTTGGCACTTTCCTGAGCAACCTTCAGAAGTTCATGAGCATTCAGACTTAGAGTTCTCTCTGCTGGATTGGGATTTGAATCTTCAGGATTCAACCAGTTTTCCCCGCTCCAATGCGCTTCTTTGCTGATCTCAGCTCCATCCGAAAGGCCAAGATCCATCGAGGACGGTAACTCGAGGCTGGCCCAGGCATCTGAAGTCATATCACCAACTGTATTGCCCGAATTATTGCCTGAAACTCCTGCCAAATTGACGACGAGCGTATCAGGATTTGTGTTGTTCGAATCATATAACTCATTCACACTGCTGATGACATCTGCCGGAAATCCAAGACCTGCAACCTGGCGACGAAGCATTTGGGCCTCTCGCAATGACAAATCCGAAGAAATTACCAGATTTCCCTTCGAATCCGCGTGCACAGGCAAAGTTACGGGCAGTTTATAACGAATTGCCGTCTGTTCGAATGTCTCGATCTGTGCACTGGTAAAATTATCCGCAGGCAGTATGACCGAAAACTTTGCCTCATGCTTCATGTTGCTTTCCTTTACACTCGTATGGCTATCATCAGGATGCATTCCTGATACCCCTAAATAAGGGCAAACATATTATACTTATCACATGTTGCACCACTATGGCACATCAAAAAAACACAATAACTCACTGCTTTCGAAGATTTGAACATTTCCCAAACAAAAAACCCTGCTATATTACGAAGAACGCGCTCGTGCTTCAAAACGCACGGGGATGTGTTTAATTTGGGATATCATTTGTGACAGAGTTAGTCAGCTTGCAGGAAAATCCACAAAATAAATCAGGCATTGTCCAGATTGTTGAGCATTTGGGTGAGACATTTGTTCGGTTCACGGAATCTTTCGGGAACTTTATCCTGCTCTTCTATCAAATGATACTCGCCACGTTTCGTCCCCCATATCGTTTCAGACAGTTACTGATTTCGATGGAATTTGTGGGATGGGGGTCACTTTTTATCATCATTCTGACGGGCTTTTTTGCGGGTGCAATTCTCGCATACCAATGTGCCTATGCATTTGGTATGTTCGGAGCCCAGGCCCTTACAGGCTCGACGGTTGCGCTTGCCTTATGCCGTGAAATGAGTCCCGTACTGGCGGCAATTATGGTCGCCGGGAGAGCATCGTCAGGAATGGCAACGGTTTTGGGCACCATGAGGGTGACTGAACAAATCGATGCCATGAAAACAATGGCCGTCGATCCGGTTCAGTATTTGATCGTTCCGAGGGTATGGGCTACAGTCATTATGATGCCGATACTCTGCGCAGTATTCGATTTCGTCGGTATTGTGGCATCGTACGTCGTCGGCGTCGGCTTTTCGGGCGTCGATTTTGGCTCATTTGATGCCATGATCGATACGATGCTCATTCCTTTCGATATTTTTGGCGGACTCATCAAAGCTGCCATTTTTGGACTTATTGTCAGTTTTATAGGATGCTACAAGGGATTTTATGCGTCCGGCGGCGCAAAGGGGGTCGGTGAAGCCACAACGGATGCCGTCGTTTATGCCTCTGTGACAGTTTTGATTCTCGATTATTTTCTGACCATGATCATTTGGTAACAGTCTCCGTATGTCAAAGTTTTCAACGCCCTTCAAAGTTGGATTTGTCATTATTGTTGGCATTATCGTTCTAATCGTCATGATTATTCGATTTTCGGCCAACTGGGGGCAGGATAATGGCATTGTCGAACTGCATGCCTATTTTGACGACGCAACAGGATTGGCCGTGCGCTCAAAAGTACAGGTCGCAGGTATCCAGGTCGGCGAAGTCACATCCATCAAACTCGATGGTCAAAGAGCTCTCGTTACGCTCAAAGTACGCGAGGATATTGAGCTTTATGAAGGCATTAAGGAAGACGATGATTTCTACCGCAATGGCGCTACCGTCTCCAAAAAACTTTCCGGAATTCTGGGCGACTATCACCTCGAACTGACGCCGGGAATCGAAGGAAAACAGCTCAAATCCGGCGACAGCATTCCCAATGTCATTCAGGCCGGCGGGGCCGAAGCACTGCTCAATGATGCCGGCAAAATCATGAAGGATGTCTCGGTCGTTACCGAGAATCTCTCCAATGTCCTCGGCGGAAAGGAAGGCGAGCAAAAGCTTTCGGATCTCCTGACGGATCTCAATGATACCATGAAAAATGTCAAAGGCATCACCGAAGACAATGCAGAAAAAATCGCCGCCATCATCTCCTACGTCGAAGTCATCACCGAAAATGCCGCCAACATTTCCGAAACAGGAAACAAGGAAATTCCCCGTCTCGTCAACGAACTCAACGGCGTACTCGCCGAACTCAAGGACACCATGCGCGTCGTAAAAAACGGCGTCGGCGACACCCTCGACTCCACTCAGGGAGGCATCGAACAGCTCAGAGCTTCCATCGACAAGCTCGATCAAACCCTGTCACACATCGAAACCATCGCGCAAAATGTCGAAAATGGCGAAGGTACCGTCGGAAAATTGCTCAAAGACGATGCTATCGCCAATGAAGCCCAGGCTTTGCTCTCCGAAACACGAACACTCATTAAATCCGGTACCGAAACCGTCGACGGTGCAAACAGTCTGCTCAAACCCATCTCCACGCTCGATGTCGACATCTCCCTGCGCGGCGACTATCTCGTCAATACGAACGCTTTCAAAGTCGATTTCGGCGTTAAGCTCATCCCATCCCCCGATAAATACTACGCTCTCGGACTCGTCATGGATCCTCATGGCACGACGAGCACCAAAACCGTCCTGACGGATTCATCCGCAACCGGACCGGTCCACGAAACCATCACGACGAACAACGACAGCGTCAAATTCAATCTCCAGTACGGCGTGCGATGGAAATGGTTCTCCGGACGATTCGGCATCATCGAAAATACCGGCGGCCTCGGCGGCGACGTCATTCTTTTCGATGACAACTGGCGATTCAACTTCGATCTCTTCGCCTTCAACGACAACGAATACCCGCGTCTGCGCGGAACTACCCTGCTCTATCTTTCGCTTTTCATGCCCGAAAGCTGGACCTGGGCCAAAACGTTCTACATCTCTGCCGGCTTTGATGACCCCATCAACACCAAAATCTTCGATTACTTTGTCGGCCTCGGATTCAGATTCTCAGACAATGATATCAAGAGCATCATGAGTATCGTTCCCAAACCATAAAGTTTGATCATGATTTTAAACGTGATCATGATTTTTTCATAGCCAAACCATCCAAAAAGAACTTACGAAAAATTCGCCTCCTTTTTTCTTCTTTTGATTGCTCGTCTTGAGGCTGCGCCTCTACGACTCGCCTTGCCGCCGCTATTGCTGAAGCAATACGCGGCGGCTTCTTTTTGGGGGAGCAATTTCCCATATGCGTAGTCATAGATCTTGCCCCGAAGCCATCGCTTGCAGCTCCTGACTTAAAGAGGTAATGACTGACCTGCAAAAAAAGCCAGCACTCAAGTCCATGCTTTTTTCTCTATAAGCTATAGGCTATAAGCATAAGCTAACCTCGTTATACCCCGGGGTGAGCCTATTTTATTTGGCTATGTTTAACCACAGTGGATATGCGATGTTCCCTTTCAAAGCTCTGAGCTTTGTTCTCTGGGAATACATCCATGAATCAAAACACTAGGTTTCCAGGCCCAGAATTGCAATTATTCGCGGACAAACTGTCCACACACGTATAACAGAGCTTTTATTTCGACAGGATTGATACCATGCTCAAAATCGTATTTATGGGTTCTCCGGCCTTTGCCGTTCCTACCCTCGAAGCCCTGATTCAGCATCCCGAAATCGAGGTATGTGCAGTTGTGACGCAGCCCGACAAACCAGCAGGCCGGGGCAAGCAAATGACGCCGCCCGCTGTCAAAATCTGCGCTCTCGAACACAACATTCCCTGCTATCAGCCCGAAAAGCTCAAAACCCAGGAAATGTACGATATTCTGACGGGCATCGCGCCGGATTTCTTCATCACGATTGCCTACGGCAAGATTCTGCGCCAGTCATTCCTGGATATTCCGCGCATCGCGCCTCTCAATCTTCACGCATCCCTGCTTCCCAAATACCGGGGCGCAGCACCGGTTCAATGGGCAATTCTGAATGGTGAAAAACAAACCGGTGTCTGTCTGATGAAAATGGATGCCGGCATGGATACAGGTCCCGTCTATGCCCGCAGAATCGTCGATATCGACCCCGAAGAAACGCCGACTACCCTGTTTGACAAACTCTCGGTCGTATCTGCCCAAATCCTGATGGATCATATCTTTGACATTGCAGCCGGCAAGATCGAACCCACCGCACAAAGCGGCGAACCCACGATGGCGCCGATGCTCGATAAATCCATGGGACTCATCGATTTCAATCAGGATGCACATGCACTGGCCTGCAGAATTCGAGGACTTTCGGGTTGGCCCAATGCATATACATTCTATGAGGGAAAACGCCTCGTCATTCACGAAGCTTATGCCATGGATGAATCGGGTTCATTCGCCCCCGGATACATTATGGATCTCGATCCCCAGACCAAATCCCTCAAAATTGCCTGCAAATCCGGTATTCTGGCCATTCGGTCCCTACAGCTCGAAGGCAAAAAAAGAATGGATGCCGAAAGCTTCTTCAACGGATATCGTCCGACCGGACACACTCTGCGAAGTTGTTAGAGGTTAGGAAATTGGCGCCGGACACGTTCCACGAAACGTCTGTACCCTGATTCAGTTTTTATGCATTTGGAGAAAATATGAAGTTACAACGTCTATTGTCCTTGATCGGTTGTCTGATAATTTGCGGCTGCAGTGATAATTCGGGCGGCAGCAACACACAGGAAGGATCAAACAATTCTGAATGCTCGCAAAATGATGATTGTGACTCCGGAAAATGCCTGGACAGCGGGAAATGCGCCAAACTTGTAAAAAAAGGCGATTCCTGTGACGAAGAACATATTTGCAAAGATAAGCTTAAATGCAAGGACGGAATTTGCAGCAGTACGACAGATCAGGACCCAATGCCTGAAGGCAGCTGTTCCGGAGATGATGATTGTGACGGAGATTTAATCTGCGTTCAGGGCAAATGCATTGAAGCGGAGCGACTTCAAGCCGGCGACGATTGTGTCTCGGGTGACAAGTCTGCTGTTTGTCCCGAAAACCTGGGGTGCTATCTCGGTAAATGCATGACCGAAGAAGAGTACGAAAAAGCCGATAATAAATGCAGCTCGGATGATGATTGTACTGAAGAAAACCACAAAACATGCCTTGCAATTGGTCTTTGCGGAACTATCCATTCTATCGGTGAAGATTGCGAAGGCAATCAGGATGTTTGTGAAGAAGGGCTCGATTGCGCCTATGGTACTTGTTCAAAAATCGGGGCTGAAGGCGACAAATGCTCAGAAAATGACTATTTGATTTGTGAAACGGAATTGAGCTGCATTGATGGCTATTGCAGAAAATATGAAAAAGATCTCGATAAAGGCAGTGCATGCAATCAGTCCTATAAACTCTGCAAAGAAGGCCTCACCTGTCGCGATGCCGTATGTATTCATGAAATTGAAGAAGACGGCAATTGTGATGATTCCGTTCAGCATGACCATTGTGCGCCAGGACTCGCATGTGTAAAGGGCAAATGCACCCCCTTTGGCGATACCTGCGAGACGACAAATGATTGTAAGGAAAAAGACTCGTTTTGTTGCCAGAGCGAGCAATGTGGTCTAAAAGGTTATTGCATCCCCTACGATGAAACTATGACGCATGACGAAACCTGCCGGTACAAGACCAAAGCCGGCGTTTTTGAGGCTCGCGTACAGTGTCGATGGAGCGGTGGTGATGTTCAGGCAAGTACGGCCGTCGTCGGCAAAATCGGCAATAAAGCTGGTCTGAATACTGTGGTCGCATTTGTATCTATGGGTGGAAAGACCGGCCTTCATATCATTCATCCGGAAACCTGTGAAACCCTGGAAACTATTACAGGGGTGAGTGGCTGGTATCCGTCTATAGCGGATTTGGATGGTGACACTGATGGACTTATGGAGATTGTTACCAATACCGGCGCTTATAAATGGAATAAGGAAACACAAAAGCATGAGAAAATGTGGAATGCTTCTTTATCACGAATGCCTACCGTTTTTGACGTAAACGGCGATACGCTGCCCGAGGTGATCGATATAACAGCGGTGTATAACGGTCAAAACGGTAAGCGTATCGGCGGAAACACAACCTCCAGTACGGAATATACCGAAGCCATGGGGTATTTTGATGGTCATCCGACGTTAATATCAGATTCGAATGTTTTGCGTTGGGATGATGCCGGTAAGAAGTGGCTGACGGTTGCGACATTGCCCGGTAGTGGTTCATTTACTGCATACGCAGATTTCGGGACCCCGGATAAGACAGATCCAAACCTTTTCGATTTTGAGAAACTGGACGGATTTCCGGAAATCGTAAGGACTGGACGCAGTTCACTCACGTTGTTAGCTCTTATTGATAACGGTAAAGACAAGTATGATGTTCAGACACTGATGAGTGTAAGTGGATTTAATCTTGGAGGTCCCCTGACGATCGGTGACTTCGATAGCGATGGACTTCCGGAAATTGGTGTAGCTTCCAGCGGGCTTTTTGGAGTGTATGATCCACGCTGCAAGCAATACGAAGAAGGAAAATGCGCCGATAAATATGTGTTATGGGAACGCTGGTCGCAGGATCAAACATCCGGCAGAACGGGATCTTCTTTATTCGATTTTGACGGCGATGGTCAGACGGAAGCGGTCTATGCCGATGAGTGTTTTGTGCGGGTTTACGAAGGGAAGACGGGGAAAGTGCTGTTCAGTGTTCGGAGAGCTTCAGGCACTGCATGGGAATCACCGGTCGTTGCAGATGTCGATGACGACGGAAGCACTGAGATTATGATGGGATCTCGTGATGATTTTAACTGTACAATAGATTCCTCCGGCAATACCGATCCCATTCACGAAGGCATCTGGTGCATGGATGATGAAGATTGCCCAACATCCAAGGGCTGTAACAAAGATGTCGGATATAAGGACATTGGATTGTGTACATGTACGAGTGACGATGACTGCAATACGCAATACCTTCCCGGCGAATCTGAAGTGTTGAAAATGTATAAATGCGCAGATCCAATTCATCCGTCCGTCGGCTTTATGACGAATCCGACAAACAGCAGTTCGCGCAGGATGGTAAAGAATCACAAAACGCGTCCGGATGGCTGGAAAACGGGTGATTACAAAGTATGCCGAACGACGCGGGATACAAAACAAGTCGGTTCCAATGATCTCGTCATATATAAAGATCGCCTCGATCGATGGGTATCTTCGCGCAATATCTGGAATCAGCATTCCTATAACATCATTAATATCGAAGACGATGGCAAAACTCCGACCAAGGCTCAGTGGACACAAAACTGGACAGCACAGCATCCCAATATGTGCATCGATGAAACAACCACGAAAGCGCCGTTGTATAATAGTTTCCGTCTGAACAGACAGGGGCTGTATGGATCAGGTGCCGTTCCGGATATTACGGGACGATTCATTGCGGGAGCCATTTGCGGCGAAACGAGTGATGGCCGCCACGTCATCAGCGGAAAGCTGTGCAATCGTGGAACCAAGCCGGTTTCGACCCAGCTTCCGGCATCTTTCTTCTATTATGATGAAAGCAATCCCGATGATCGCAGCAAACGCATCTGTACGTCCTATACCAAAGAAATCCTCGGCGTCGGGGAATGCGGCCAGGTCGGTTGTGAGGTAAAGGCCGAAGATTTTGAGGCGCTTGCCGGGAAAGATGTCATCATGGTGACGAATCTGGATGAAAATGGATACGCAAGTACGGTCGAATGCAATTCGGATAACAATACCGATATCATCCATATCGAATCCTGTAAGAACGATATCGATATCATCAATTAATCTGAGTTGGTATGCATTGGGAGAATTCCATGGTTGCGTAAGGTCTGGTGAGCGGATTTGGCCTTACGCCATACCAAAGGTAAGCGTGGAAGTTCAGAGTCAGGACAATACATGCGTTGACAAAAAACAGCCGTTACGATACTTTAAATCATCTTATTTTTCGCCTCTATCAGGCGTCTTTTGTCCTCTGTTCAAAGGAAGTACATCATGAGCGAATTAAGCCGCGAAGAAATGCAGAAGGAAATAGCCAGACTTAAAGAAGAACATGCCGCACTGGATGCGCGCGTAGAAGCTTATAATGAGCAGGTTTGGATGTCTCCGGAAGATCAGATTGCGCAGAAAGAATGCAAAAAACTCAAACTCAAGGCGAAAGAACGCATGACTGAACTTCAGGAAAAGCTCGATAAAATGGCTTAATCCGGAACAATCGCTGTTTTAAAGGCCGTCGTAAGACAGCCTTTTTTTGTGGCTGTGTTTAACCACTGTGGCTATGCAATGTTCCAAAGAATATGGCTTTTATTGCTCTGAGCTTTGGGCTGGCAAATAGTTCGGAAAAAAAGAGGGGAACGCATTGCCCCCGGCAGGCGCGATGCGCCAACCGGGGGCTATTGATATTGAACGCCTGCGGCGTTCCTGTAGGGGTGAATAGTTACTGTTAATTCACTGTAAATTGCTTGCTTACTGCATTTACTAATGGCATAGGGGCTGAGGCATGCATCAGTTTTGCTGATGCAGTGAAAAGTCAAAAAAATTCCCCAAAAGCCGAATGCACTGGCTCATGCATTGGCAAGGGATGAATACACTTTAGCGGGATGATACATGGAGAAGAAAAAGTATATTATTGTCGGTGGGGTAGCAGGTGGTGCAACGGCGGCAGCTCGTTTGAGGCGATTGAATGAAGATGCTGAAATCATAATGATAGAGCGCGGCAAATACGTCTCTTTTGCGAACTGCGGTTTGCCCTATTACGTCGGTGAAACGATTCATGACAGACAAAAGCTGCTCGTTCAGACGCCGGAAGGGATCCGTTCGCGTTTTAATATTGATGTGCGAACCGAAAGCGAAGTGATCGCAGTCGATGCTGCAAAGAAGAAACTGACGATTCAGGACGCAAATGCAGTCTATGAAGAATCTTTTGATGCATTGCTTCTGGCTCCCGGAGCAAAGCCATTGCGACCGGGAATTCCTGGAATCGAAAGTGACCGCATATTCAGCCTGCGAAGCGTGAATGATGCAGATTTGCTCAAGCAGTTTGCGGATAAATCTGTTGAGGCCAACGGATCTGCAGTCGTCATCGGCGGTGGCTTCATTGGTGTCGAAGTCGCAGAAAATCTGAAAAAACGAGGGCTTGATGTCGCTCTTGTCGAAGCTGCGCCGCAGATCATGATGCCTTTTGATGCAGATATGGTCGCATTTTTACAGCGTGAACTCGTGGAAAATGGCGTTCGTCTGATCCTGAACAATGGCGTTCAGAAATTCGATACGGTCAATGATATTGTCAAAACGACCCTGGCCGACGGAACAGAACTGACCAGCGATTTCGTCGTTTTGGCCATTGGCGTAAAACCGGATACTGATTTTTTAAAGGACAGCGGCATTGAACTGGATGGACGTGGCTTTATCAGAGTGAATGAAAACCTGCAGACAAGTGCGAAAGACATATATGCTGTCGGTGATGCAATTTCTCTGTTCCGCGTCGGCGATCGTGCGCCCATGACGCTCGCACTCGCCGGACCTGCCAATCACCAGGGCAGACTGGCTGCAGACAATATCTGCGGTCTGAACAGAACTGTCCGCGGCTTGCAGGGCACTTCGATCATTAAGGTGTTTTCCCTGACTGCAGCATCCACCGGACGGAACGAAAGAACTCTGCAAAAAGAGAATATACAGTTTCACAGTGTCATTGCTCATCCATTTTCCCATGCCACCTATTATCCCGGAGCACGGCAGCTCACATTGAAAATATTGTTCGATCATGAAGGCAAGCTCCTCGGTGCTCAAAGTGTCGGTCAGAGCGGTGTGGACAAACGTATCGATGTTCTGGCGGTTATGATTCGTCAGGGAGCGAATGTTCAGGATTTGATTTCTCTGGAACTATGCTATGCACCGCCGTTTTCTTCCGCCAAGGATCCTGTCAATATGGTCGGATATATGGCAGAAGATATTCTGGATGGCGTTTCGGAGACAATACAATACCGGGATCTGGACTGTGCCCTTGAGATGGGAGCACGTTTGATCGACGTCAGAACAGAATTGGAGTATCAGAATGGCCATTTGGATAAAGCAGTCAATATCCCTCTGGACAATCTGAGGTCTCGTCTGAATGAGCTGAGCAAGGATGAAGACCTCATCGTTTATTGTCAGGTCGGAGTTCGCGGCTATTATGCCGAACGTATCCTGAAGCAAAAAGGCTACAAAGTGCGCAATCTATCTGGAGGGTATCGGCTCGCTGCTGCGCAGAAGTATGATATTCAGGCCGCCAATCAGAAAATAATAGAAAAAAATATATCAATAAAGGATGAAAGCATGGCCAATAATATAAAATCAGATATGGAACTAAACGCAGATCACAAACTCGATTTAACGGGGCTGAGCTGCCCCGGTCCTTTAATGCGCCTTAAGGAACATGTCGATTCCATGAAAGACGGCGAAATCGTATGTGCAGAGGCATCGGATGCCGGATTTTATGCAGACAGCGAGTCCTGGTGCAGCTGCACAGGCAACAGCATGATAAGACGGGAAAAAACAGACGATCTGATTCGTGTCTGGATTCGCAAAGGATCGGAATCATCCGGAGTTTCGTGCGCAGGTGCAGCAAAGGATGATAATAAAACCATCATCGTTTTCAGCGGTGATCTGGATAAGGCACTGGCTTCTTTCATCATTGCCAATGGTGCGGCGTCGATGGGCAAAAAAGTAACGATGTTCTTCACATTCTGGGGATTGAATATTCTGCGGCGCCCGGAGAGCGTCAATGTACAAAAGAATATTGTTGAAAAGATGTTCGGATGGATGATGCCCCAGGGAAGTCAGAAACTGTCGCTTTCCAAAATGAATATGCTTGGGATGGGCGCAGAAATGATCCGCAGGGTGATGAAGGACAAAAATATAGATTCCCTCGAAACCCTGATTCAGAGTGCGATTAACAATGGCATTGAACTCGTCGCATGTCAGATGTCGATGGATGTCATGGGCATTCGCAGGGAAGAACTCATCGATGGCGTGAAGATTGGTGGTGTCGGATATTATCTCGGCGCAGCAGAACACTCGAATGTCAATTTGTTTATCTAGTTGTTAGAGCCGTGGCGCAACACGTCTGTACAGATGATTAATGGGTTAATGCATGTTGGATAGATAATTTTATATCCTAATCGACAAATAGTGGACAGACAGCACATTACTCAGAAATCACAAAAAAAGGCTGTCATATTATGACAGCCTTTATGTCGATACGAAAACTACCAACTAGAGATTTTCATATTTCGAACGATAATCTTCAATATATTTATCCAATGCATTGGCAGCATCTTTGTCATTGTCATTCAAATCGTTCTTGCACTTTTCCCTTTCGCCCTCTGATTCATTGCATGGATGATTTTGATATGCTTTATCTAAGCAATCCTTATCCCCTTCAGCACAGTTTTTTATCGCATCGTCGTACGCTTTTGTGCTGAGTTTTCCGCTTTCAATAGCATTAAGGCAAGAGAAGGATTTAATAAACTTATCTTTGCAAGAAGGTAAACCGTTCAATTCCTCAACACATACATCTTTCGC
Source organism: Pseudomonadota bacterium (assembly GCA_017441205.1). Lineage (GTDB taxonomy): Bacteria > Myxococcota_A > Bradymonadia > UBA4248 > UBA4248 > UBA4248. The sequence continues at coordinate 22,577 of JAFRYG010000120.1, read as the reverse complement.
TTTCTTTATCTGCTGTTCATTGGCTTTATCCGGCTCAAACTTGAAGTCAAAGTCACTTAATCCGGCACGGGGCACCAGATAATCACAGGCGGCCTTTGCTGAATTTTCATAATCGTTACTGGATGAAGTTCCAGAATCCTTATCATCGTCCGAACTGCAGGAAGCCATCGAAAGGCACATGAGAGAAGAAAACAGGATGAGAGCAAAGCGTTTCATTTGTACAGACTCCTAAATGTTATGAGGGTTGACCCACTTTTTGCGCTAAGTGGACGGATGCTGGTTAGCACTTTTGGCGACCCAAAAAAATTTGTAAAAAAAAATTGTATACCTAAGTAAGGCCTGAACAAACCATGATTGGGAATTGCGGGTTCTCAGCAGAGCCCAGTGAGCAGCGGCCCTTTGCGAACTGAGGCGAATTGTTTGGATTATGGTGATGCTGGGCGTTGTGGGGGCCGAGACTCGCACCGTCCGGTGGACGGTGCGAATCGCAGAGCCCAGTGAGCAACGGCCAGTTACGCGCCGGAGCGCCGCCAGGCGCGGGGGCCGAGATTCGCACCGTCCGGTGAACGGTGCGAATCGCAGAGCCCAGTGAGCAACGGCCAGGCACGAGCCGGAGCGCCGACAGGCGCGGGAGGCGAAGTGAATGGCCCATTGCGAACTGAGGCGAATTGTTTGGATTCGGTGTTCGGACAACGGTACGAATCGCAGAGCCCAGTGAGCAACGGCCAGTCACGAGACGGAGCGCCGACAGGCGCGGGAGACGAAGTGAATGGCCCTTTGCGAACTGAGGCGAATTGTTTGGATTATGGTGATGCGGGGCGTTGCGGGCACTCCCGCTGTGGGGGTAGCGGCGTATTGGCCGCAGGGCAATAGACGCGCAGGGGGCGGCTGCCCCCTCACAAAAACTATATTTCGATGGCGTCGATAAGCGTGTTGATGAGCTTTTTATAATCGTCGCTGCGAACTTTGAGACCGCCGCCGCCGCCGTTGTATGTCGCAGAATAGATGCCGAGGTAACGATTGATATCGCTTTGTGTAATCGTATAACCGCGATCTTCGAGGACTTTTGTCAGGCCGTTGACATCCGTCTGGCCGGGGTTGAGAACGGCGAGCAGAGCATGTTGGATCGTCCAGTGATGACGGGCGACCAGAAGATAGGCCAGCATAGCGCCGGATCGATCACCGCCGTGATCGCAGTGAATGAAGGTATGTTCCGGCTGAAATTTAATGACGGTTTTGTAGAATCGGGATGGTTTGGGAAATTTTCCGCCAAATGGCAGCACAATATGCGTAATTCCAAGTTCCTGCATGCGGGTATTGGCTGCTTCGAGGTCGTTCTGTTTGCGAGTGGCCGTAATGACAAGGCGAATCTTGCGTGCATAGAGCGCGTCGACATTTTGGGCCTGGGGCATGCTTCCCAGCCAGTATCCTTCGCTGACCTGACGGGTATTTTTGGGCAGATCGAGCGGAACTTTTGCAGGTTTAATGCCATTTGCAACGGCATTGGTTGTCACTCGCAGGGATTCACTGGCAATTATCTGACTGTATTTGCGAATGGTTTCTGAATCGAGATTCGGTTCGGAGGTCGTACTTGCGTCTGATTCAGCTGTCTGAAGCTCAGGTTTTTCCAACACAGAGAGCGTGTTGGTGTCCGATTCTGGGAGCTGAGGTTCATCCTCAGAACATTGGGGACCGGAATCGAAGAGATTATGGATTTCGGACAACAGAGCCTTATCATTTTCACTGAGTTCCGGGACTGGGGTTGACTGCGAATTAACGGCAGGTTCTTCGTCTGCTGCAGGTTCGGAGATATTGCCGGATTGTTCGACAGCATCCGTTACATCACGAGGAGATTCATGAACTGCAGTCTGATGTTTTCCCGTAGCACAGGAAACATTCAATGACAGCGCAGCTGTCGTCAGCAATAACATCCGGGAATTCAATTTCATCTGAATTGTCTCCTTGGCACAATACAAGTCGATGAAACTATAAAACGATGTCCGAAGGTGACCAAATTTTGAATCCATATCTCTGAACGAACCTCAAAACATTGCCAAAAATCCTCAAAGTGCGAGGAAATTCAGATTTGGTTCCACGACGGAACTGATTCAACAGGAGTGTTCCAATGACTGCATCTGAAAAGCGCAAATGTCCCGAATTTCTTGAGCATCCGAAACGTTTTCATCTTCTGGGCTGTTGTGGTACGGGGATGGGCGCGCTGGGCGTTCTTCTTTGTGAAGCCGGATATGAAGTAAGTGGCTCAGACACTGGGTTTTATCCGCCCATGAGTGATATTCTTGCCCGCAGCGGCATTCGAACAATGCAGGGGTGGGAACCGTCGCATCTGGATGGTTTGGATCCGGCGGATACGATAGTCGTCGTCGGAAATTTCTGCCGCCGCACGAATGAGGAATGCATTGCCGCCATGGAACGCGGGTTTGTGACACTTTCGCAGCCCGAAACCCTGTATCATTTCTTTTTGAAATCGCATGAAAAGCGCATTGTCATTTCGGGAACGCACGGAAAGACGACGACGAGTTCGCTGATTGCGTCGATTCTTTCGGCAGCAGGCCGGGATCCATCCGTCTTTATCGGCGGAGAAGTGCTGGCGTATGGCTGCGGTGCACATCTTGGAAACAGGGATTTCTTCATCGTCGATGGCGATGAATACGACACAGCCTGGTTCGACAAGGTTCCCAAATTCTGGCATTACGCGCCCAACGTTCTGTGTATCAACAACATCGAATTTGATCATGCCGATATTTACAATGATTTGGAAGAAATCATCGGTGTATTCGAAAAGCTCGTCCGCGATATGGGCCCGAATGGCATCATTTTTTATAATGCAGACAGCGAAAATGTTTGTCGTGTCGTTCGTTCTGCATCTTGTCCATGTATTTCGTTCAGTCTTCAGGGACACGGCGATTACGTGGCCGAAAATGTAGAAATGAAGGACGGCGGATTATTCCTGGATGTTCGGAATACCAGTGACAACTCAGTGGTGGCACATATTTCCTCGCCGATGACGGGGATTCACAATGCCTACAATCTGACTGCAGCATCAGTTATTACGTCCAGACTCGGTATTGAACACACGGATATCGAAAGGGGGTTGGCTGGATATAAAGGCGTCAAGAAACGCCAGGAACTCATCGGTGTAGCGCAGGGCGTTACGATATATGATGATTTTGCGCATCACCCAACCGCCGTGCGCGAAACCGTCAGGGCCATTCGAGCACGGCATCCCAATGCCCGCATCTGGGGAATATTCGAGATGAAGAGCAACACTTCGCGCCGCGCAGTATTTCAGCACGAATATCCCGTCGCCCTTGCGGAATGCAATGAGGTTATTCTGAGCGCCCCCTGGAAAAAGGACGATCTTCCGCCGGAACAGCTGATCAATATTCCCCGGATTGTCGAAGACCTCAATGCTCACAATGTCCATGCGCAGATGATTGCGGAAGTCGATGATATCGTCAACTGGCTGGCCGATCACTGCGAACCCGGTGATGTCGTTCTGGGAATGAGCGGAAGCGCATTCGGTGGACTTCATCGGAAGCTGCTCAACGCCCTGAATGCCAAAACAGTAGTCAGTGGTTAGTTGGGGGTGGGTTCAATCTGCGAATAAAACCATGTGGACATTCGCAACACATTTTATATACATTTGCCCGAACAGATGTCTGAGCTTCAGGCCTGGGCATCATAAATATATTGAATTCTCAAAGGATTGAGATGCAGCAGGAAGGGACACAGTTTGAAATATTGAATCGCGTTGATGTCGGCGGAATGGCTGAGATTTTTCGAGCAAAGAATCTCAGCAATGGCCAGATCATGGCCATTAAACGCATTTTACCGGCGCTGGCCGATAAAGCGAGTTTCATCAATATGTTTATTGATGAGGCTGCGGTGTGTCTGGCGCTCCATCATCCGAATATCGTGCGGGTCGATCAGATCGGCCTGATGGATGAAGCCCTGTTTTTATCGATGGAATTCGTCGATGGGGCAAACCTGCGCGAAGTATTGAGTTTTGCCAATCAATACAAGTTTTCGCTGCCGGTTCACGAAGCATTGCGCATCGCCATTTCGGTTCTCGATGCACTGGATTATGCGCACAACTGCTGTAATGATGAGGGCGTACCGCTTCATCTGATTCATCGTGATGTGAGTCCTCCCAATATTCTGTTGGGTTATAACGGGGATGTTAAAATTACGGATTTTGGCCTCGTTAAGTCGAAAGCTCAGATCTCACGAACTGTTCCCGGTCTGATCAAAGGTAAATTCAGCTATCTGTCGCCGGAAGCTGCCTACGGAGAGAGCATCGATCACCGCAGTGATCTGTATGCCGTCGGCATAATTCTCTGGGAAATGCTGACCTCCCGACCGCTTTTCAATGATCCGGTCGAGATGAAGATCCTCGATTTGGTCAGGAAATCCATCATACCTTCCATTTGTCAGCTCAATCCCCAGGTTACGCCGGAACTCGAAGCCATCGTCTTGAAAGGGCTCGCGAGGAATCGTACCGAACGGTATCAGACGGCGAAAGAATTTGCCGATGAACTCAGAGGGTATCTGGAAAGGCTTGGCAATCCCAAATCTGAACTGGGGGCTATCGTCGCTAAGATCAAACCGCCCCAGTATTCGGATATGTCTGAGGATAATCCCATTATTCCCGAAGGCGCGACGGCGGCCGATGATGAGGTTCAGCCCCATACCCGAAGTTCGCTCATTCCCATTGAAAAGCTCCGCAAAGCGGCAGAAGAACAGGATAATGCGTCCAATGCCCCGAAAGCGGAGGCAGTTCCGGCTCCTGCAGATACTGAGCCTGTTTCATCCGGGACTGTATTGGAGCAACAGGTTCCGTCATCCGATGTTGAGGATGAAGATACCGATATCACCGTGAATGATATGGAACCTGCTGTCGAACTTCCAGCTCCGAACGATCATTCAAATTTGATTCGAAATGCATTGATTGTACTCGGTATCATTCTGGTTATCCTCATCATTATTGTCATTGCCAGAGCCGTTTAATGGGGGTTGTCCCCCCCCGATGTGACTGCTGCATCATGATAGAAAATCGTCTGCAACCAACGCCGCGCTGCCTTGAGATTATGCGCATTCATTCGCTTTGTGTATTAAAAAAAGCCGAAGAACTCGCCAAATCCAGCAGATATGCCGATGCAATTGATTATGAATTTTTGCAGGAGGCCGTCATGCTTCACGACTACGGCATCATCGGCGTCGATGCGCCGGATATCGGCTGTTACGGCACACAGCCCTATATTGCGCATGGCATTATTGGGGCAGAGTACCTGCGAAAACTCGATGGTTCGCGCTACGCAAGGCATGCGCGGGTGTGTGAACGCCATATCGGAAGCGGTCTGACCGCCGATGAAATTGTTCAAAGCAATCTGCCGCTGCCGCATAAGGATTATTTGCCGGAAACCTTCGAAGAAAAACTGATTGCCTATGCAGATAGTTTTTTCAGCAAGAATCCCAATCATCTGCGCGAAGAAAAGCCGTGGGAACGAATCCTGGCCGGCACTCAGAAATTCGGCGCAGAACCGGTCAAACGGCTCATTGAACTCCGAAGAATGTGGGAAGGGGAGTGACAAAGATGGATTATCGACAGACCGAACAGGAAAACCTTAAAACGCGGGAAATCAAGAATCACATTCACCGTCATCCCGAGACTTCGTGGCAGGAATTTGCGACGACGGCGTATCTGCAATCCGTTTTGAGTACGATTCCCGGTGTGGAAATCCTGTCGCTGGGGCTTAAAACCGGCGTCGTTGCAAGAATTCAGGGCGCAAAGCCCGGAAGATGCGTCGCACTGCGAGCCGATATCGATGGGTTGAATGTCCACGAAAAATGGGAATCCCCCGTCATGAGTCTCGTCGATGGCAAAGGACATATGTGCGGCCATGATTTTCATACATCATGCCTGCTGGGAGCTGCGATGATCCTGTCGCGGCTGAGAGAGCAGTGGTCCGGCAGCGTCATTCTGATATTCCAGCCGGCAGAAGAAACGACAGATGGTGCGCGAGAAATCATTCGCACCGGGATTTTTGAAAAGTATTCCATCGAAGCCATATTCGGCCTTCACAACCGTCCGGAAATACCGACAGGCAAAGTCGTCGTCCAGACGGAACCTCTGATGGCAGCCAAAATCAATTTCAAAGTCGTCGTTCATGGCGTCGGCGGCCATGGTTCCATGCCGCACAAATGCGTCGATCCCATCGTGTGTGCCGCTGGGATTGTCCAGAATGTCCTGACCATTCCAGCTCGCAATGTCGATCCGATGAAATCCATTGTTCTCTCGATATGTTCCATACATGGGGGAACGCCTGCCAATCTCATCGTCGACAGCGTCGAAATGACGGGGGCCATGCGCTACCATGATCCGGAGGTCGGCAAACGGGCATTCGAACGCCTGAAACGTGTCGTGTCTTCGACCGCAGAAACCTTTGAATGTACGGCTGATTTTGAAGTCGTGGAGCAGGTGCCGTCCGTCATCAATTCACCGAAACTCCTGGATGTTGCGCTGCAAAGTGCGCGAGCAGCCATCGGCGATGATGCGCCGGTAAAATCGGAAAGCTGCATGGCTACTGAGGATTTTGCCGACTACATGCAAATCGTTCCGGGGTTCTTTTACTGGCTGGGTGCCAGAAAACCCGAAGATACCGTTTATTCATGGCATAATGAGCGCTTCCATACCGATGATGATGCCCTTGCAAACGGCAGTGCGCTTCTGGCGGCATCGGCCCTGGAGTATCTGAAGTAATTTTGTGGGGCGCGCCTATTCTGGCGGCCACAGGCCGTCAGAATACGGCTGCGCTGGGGCTGATTATTGGCGCCGCCAATACATCAGCCCATTTTTTTTAGTTGTTAGTTGTTACAAGCAATTATCGGAAGTGTTTCTGAGCAATAGACTATCGCCAGCCAAAACCAGCTCCCCACTTCCCACTCCCAACGATTAAAGCTCCAAGCTCCAAGCTTAACTAACCACTAACCACTAAAAAAAACTTATTAATTGATGATATCGATCGGATTATCGTTCTTGCACGATTCGATATGGATAATATCCGTATTGTTATTCGAATTGCATTCGACCGTACTTGCGAATCCATTTTCATCCAGATTCGTCACCATGATGACGTCTTTTCCGGCAAGTGCCTCAAGTTCTTCGGCCTTTACCTCACAACCGACCTGGCCGCATTCGCCGACGCCGAGGATTTCTTTGGTATAGGACGTACAGATGCGTTTGCTGCGATCATCGGGATTGCTTTCGTCATAATAGAAGAAAGATGCCGGAAGCTGGGTCGAAACCGGCTTGGTTCCACGATTGCACAGTTTTCCGCTGATGACGTGGCGGCCATCACTCGTTTCGCCGCAAATCGCTCCCGCAATGAATCGTCCCGTAATATCCGGAACGGCCCCTGATCCATACAGCCCCTGTTTGTTCAGACGGAAACTGTTGTACAACGGTGCTTTCGTGGTTGTTTCATCGATGCACATATTGGGATGCATCGCAGTCCAGTTTTGTGTCCACTGAGCCTTGGTCGGGGCTTTGCCATCATCTTCGATATTAATGATGTTATAGGAATGCTGATTCCAGATATTGCGCGAAGATACCCATCGATCGAGTCGGTCTTTATAGATCACGAGATCGCTCGAACCGATCTGTTTCGTATCTCCTGTTGCCCGACAAACTTTGTAATCAGTTGCTTTCCAGCCATCCGGACGCGTTCCGTGACTCTTTACCATCGTCCTGCTCATAGTGCTGTTGGTTGGATTCGTCATAAAACCGACAGACGGATGAATCGGCTCCACACATCTATGCAGTTTTAATACTTCTGATTCGCCGGGAAGATATTGGGTATTGCAGTCATCGTCACTCGTGCATGTACACAATCCGATGTCCTTATATCCGACATTTTTGTTACATCCTTTGGATGTCGGACAATCTTCATCGTCCATGCACCAGATACCTTCGTGAATGGGATCCGTATTACCGGTATCTGATGTACAGCTAAAATCGGCCTCTGATCCCATGACGATTTCAGTGCTGCCATCGCCATCGACATCAGCAATGATCGGAGCTTCCCACGAAGTTCCCGAACGTCTCCTGACACTGAACAGCACTTTTCCCGTCTTTCCTTCATAAACCCGCGTAAAGCATTCATCGGCATAAACGGCTTCCGGTTGTCCATCACCATCGAAGTCAAACAGTGAGGAGCCCGTCTGCCCGGATGATTTATCCTGCGACCAGCGTTCCCAAAGCACATATTTATCGGCGCATTTTCCTTCCTCATATTGCTTGCAGCGCGGATCGTAAACGCCAAAAAGACCGCCAGAAGCAACGCCGATTTCCGGAAGTCCATCGCTGTCGAAGTCACCGATCGTAAGCGGACCGCCGCGATCAAAACCACTCACATTCATCAAAGTCTGAACGTTATATCCACCGCTGCCATTATCAACGAGAGCGTACAAAAATAACTTGCTGTTTCCGGTGCTGACGATTTCCGGGAACCCATCCAGTTTCCCATAATCAAAGAGATTGGGATTTGTCTTGTCCGGAGTACCAAAATCGGCATAGGCCGTATATTGACCGCTCCCTGGTAATGCTGCAACCGTAAGCCAATTATTATTTGCACTATCCCAACGCAAAACACTCACACCGGAAATCAGCGTTGGCTGTCCATCAAAATACCCCATTGCCTCAGTTCTACCTCCACTGCCGCCTTTATTGGTAATGCGCTTACCATCCTGACCATTAAACACTGCAGTGCCTGAGATCACTTCTGGCAGAGTATCGCCGTTTACATCAAAAACAGCAGGCATCATCGATACGCCGGCCTGCCACATTTGCTCGTGTTTTTGCGTTTCATTATTCCATTTATAAGCGCCATTATTGGCAATGATTTCCATTAAGCCATCACTGTCGCCATCCAAATCTGCTATGGCCGGATACCAGCTACTTATAGTTGTTATTGTTTCCAGCGTTTCGCAGGTTTGCGGATCAATGATCTGAAGCCCATTATTTGTCCCACCATAGGATACAAATGCGACCACCGTATTCAGACCTTTCTTATTGCCAATTTTTCCGGAGACAGCAGAACTTCTCCCGACCTGGCCTCCGCTCCATCGGCACTGAATCCGTCCTTCAAAGACGCCGGATTTGGTCTCATAACGGCAGGTTTCATCATGCGTCGTCGTTTCATTGTAGGGGATGCAATAGCCTTTCAGGCCGCATTCATTGCTCTGGCAACAGAATGAGTCTTTTTCCTTACAATCATTTTTCGTTTTGCAGGTATCGCCGAAGGGGATGCATTTGCCCTTTACGCACATGAGTCCTGACGCACAATGTTCATTCTGAGCGAAATCATCACAACTGCCGTCTTCTGCAATTTCCTTAATACATACGCCATCGCGACAGACGAGATCTTCTTTGCAAAGTTTATAGGACTGATTGCATTGACTGCCTTTGTCGAGATCTTTTTCATATTTTCTGCAATAGCCTTCAAGGCAACTTAACCCCTCATCACACATCAGGTAATCATTCTCTGAGCATTTGTCGCCTTCAGCCCCATTTTTTGAACAAGTACCATAGACGCAATCGAGCCCTTCTTCACAAGCATCCTGTTTGCCCTCGCAATCCTCGCCTAAAGAATGGATAGTTCCACAAAGACCAATTACAAGGCATGTCTTGTGGTTTTCTTCAGTACAATCATCATCCGAGCTGCATTTATTATCGGCTTTTTCATACTCTTCTTCGGTCATGCACTCACCGAGATAGCACCCCAGGTTTTCTGGACAAACGGCAGTCTTATCATTCGGACGGCAATAATCACCGGCTTGAAGTCGCTTCGCTTCAAGGCACTTGCCTTGAACACAGATTAAATCTCCGTCACAATCAGCATCTCCGGAACAATCATCAGGATTTGGATCCTGATCTGTCGTACTGCTGCAAATTCCCTCCTTGCATTTAAGCTTACCTTTGCAAATATGTTCTTCGTCACAGGAATCGCCTTTTTTTACAAGTTTGGCGCATTTGCCATTGTCCAGACATTTTCCTGAGTCACAATCATCATTCTGTGAACAATCAGAATTATCTGTGCTGCTTCCGCTCGAATTGTCACTGCAGCCACAGATCATCAAACAGCAAACGATAGATAAGAAATATTCCCTTCGCTTCATTTTTTCTCCTGATGTGTAAAATGACCAATAAAGTCAATACCATCTGTATAACAGAATATTAATTTACGATGTATCCCAATTGTGACAATGTCAAAGCAATTCGCCGAAAATTCGCCTCATCATGCATTCGGGATTAACCATAGTTCGTCCGCTGAAAGCTTTCCGGCGGATAATTTCTGTCCCTTTATTTCAACGAAGTCAGCCATGAGTGAAATCCGAAAAGTGTTGTTTGCTGCCGGTGGTACCGGTGGTCATGTATTTCCCGCAATTGCCGTTGCAGACGCCATGAAAACCGTCAAACCCGAGATCGAAATTGCCTTTGTCGGCGCAGCCCACGGCAATGAATCCAACTGGGTACAAAAAGCCGGATACCGCTTTATTCTGCTGGATCTCGACTTCATCAAGGGGGCATCTTTGGGACGAAAAATCAAAAATATCCTGGCTCTGCCGGGCGTCGCCAAAAAGGCTGCGGCCATTCTGGAAGAAGAAAAACCGGATCTCGTCATTGGTTCCGGCGGCTACGTTTCGGGACCGCTCGTCGCGGTCGCTTCGTGGAAAAAAATCAAAACCGCCATTCTGGAACAAAATGCGATCCCCGGCCTGACGAACCGATTGTTGAGCCGGCACGTCGACAAAATTTTCATTTCGTTCGAACACACAGACAAACTGCCGCAAAAAAAATGCATTTATCTCGGCAATCCCGTGCGTTCCACTGTTTTGCCCAAGACGGATGCGGCCCCTGCAGAACCCTGGGAAACGACCTGTACCGGCGAACAAGCCGATGCATCCTCACTTCATTTGCTCGTCTTCGGCGGTTCGCAGGGAGCGATGAAACTCAATACTGACGTTCCCATTGCGCTGTCCAAACTGACAAAAGACCAGCTCTCAAAAATCGTCGTCTGGCATCAGGCCGGCAAAAATAAGCTCGAAGAGACAGAAAAATCCTATAAAAATCATAACATTACGGTCAAAACAACAGAATTCATCGACGATATGGGGGCTGCGTATCACTGGGCCAATTTGCTCGTGTGCCGCGCCGGCGCAACGAGCATCGCCGAAATCAAGGCTTCGTCGCGCGCTTCGATCCTCGTTCCCTTCCCGTTTGCGGCACACAATCACCAGGAAAAAAATGCCGATGCAATGGTCGAAATCGGGGCTTCGATCAAGCTCATGAACGACGATGTTGGTGAAAAACTTTCCAATATTATCAATGACTTAATCGCCAATCCGTCGAAAATTTCAGACATGGAACAGGCGGCTTTCAAGGATGCCAAACCCAATGCATCTATTGACATCGCGAAGAATTGTCTGGAAATATCGTAAGGAAAGGCTCTGTGATACGAGCATGGATATTTTGTTCGTGAACATTTGCTATTCAGGGCTTGGAGCCTGGAACTTAGAGCCTGGAGTAGTGAATGCATTCTCAAAGCCTGGAGCTTAGGGCTTAGAGCTGGTATCAGCACGATTGACTGATATTGCCCCCAAAATGAATGCGGCGCGTATGCCGCTTGCGGCATAGCGGCGCACAAGCGAAGCCGTATGCAGTCCCGCGCAGAGCGCGGGACAAATAGGCGAGAAAAAAATGTCCTTTGACTTCGAAAAAGCACTGACGAAGATTCCGGATAATCCGGGCGTTTATCTGATGAAAGACAAGCGCGATACCGTGATTTATGTTGGAAAAGCCAAGAATCTGCACCGCCGCATCAGTCAGTATTTTTCGGGGCATGATGATCGGGCCTTTGTATCCATGCTCGACGACGTTCTGGACAGAATCGACGTCATTATTACGAGCAACGAGCGTGAAGCCCTGATACTCGAAGCCGGGATGATCAAGCGGTATCGACCGAGATTCAATGTCGTTCTCAAGGATGACAAGGAAATGCTGCAGCTGCGCATCGATCCCAGGGATGAATGGCCGCGCGTCGATTTGGTCAGGCGGCGAAAAAAGGACGGCGCGCATTATTTTGGGCCCTATCCCAGCGCGCTGGCTTGCAGGATGACGCTCGGCGTGATCAATCGTTACTTTATGCTGCGCACATGCCGGGACATCATGTTTCACAACCGGGTCCGGCCCTGTCTGCAGTACGAAATTCACCGCTGTCCGGGACCGTGCGTTCTGGAAGTCGATCGCGAAAAATATGCGCAGAACTGCCGGGATGCTGAACTTTTTCTGTCGGGTAAGTTCGATTCGCTTCAGGAAATTCTCAAAGCCAGAATGATGGCGGCATCTGAAGCGCTTCAGTTTGAACAGGCCGCCAGCTACCGTGATCAGCTCAAAGCCGTCGAGGAAGTATGCGCTTCGCAGAAAATCGTCCAGAAAACGCCTGTGAATCAGGATTTCTGGGCAATGGACGGCACACCGGACTTCAGGACTGTCGTCGTCATGATGGTCCGAAACGGAAGGCTTCAGCACATGCAGACCTACGAAGCCCGGGATGTTCTGAGTTCTCCCGAAGATATCATGAGCCAGATCATGGTTCACCACTATCAGAACTTTGAACTGTTTCCCAACGAGGTCATGCTCGATCAGATGTTTGGGAATCTGGGAGAACTTCTCGAATCGACGCTCGAATCACTGGCCGGAAAAAAAATATCCGTCGTTTTTCCAAAAAAAGGCATCAAGAGTGAGTTGCTCGCCAACGCGTATGCCAATGCGCATCAGCAGTTTATTCAGCGCAGGACGACGGAGGAAGCATTGCTCGAACGCGTTCAGAAAACCCTTCATTTGTCCCGATATCCGCACCGAATCGAATGCTACGACATTTCGAATATGCAGGGGGGACAAATCGTCGCAGCAATGGTCGTGTTTATCGAGGGCAGACTCGATGCTTCGAGATGCAGGAATTTTAAGGTCAAAACGACAGAAGGACAGGATGATTTCGGCAGTCTGAATGAAGTTCTGACCCGTCGCCTGCGCTATCTGGTCGAAAAGCCGGATTCCGACGAGGAAACCCTGAGTGCATCCGAAAAGAGTTTTTGTGAAATGCCGGATTTCCTGCTCATCGACGGCGGCCACGGACAGGTCAATGCCGTCGTCGAAGCCGTTCAGGCCGCCGGACTGTATGGTGCTTTCGATATCATTGGCATCGGCAAGGCCCGCGTACAGGAACAAACGGATGTTCAGACGGTGGAACACAGTCCCGAAAGGCTCTATTATCCGGATGTTCCGGATCCTCTCATCCTCGATCAGACATGTCCGGAAATATTGCTCATGGCCAATATCCGGGACGAAACGCACAAGCGCGCCATCGGATTTCATCGCAAACAAAGGGAAAATGCCGGTCTGCGAAGCAAGCTGGATGAAATCGACGGCATTGGACCGAAAAGAAAATCCAAATTGCTCAACGAATTCGGAAGCGTCCGCGAAATCGCCCGTCAGACCCCGGAAAAACTCGCTCAGGTCGCAGGTATCAGTCTGGCACTCGCTCAAAAGATTCTCGATGAACTGTGAATTCGTGGGGAGTTACACCACTGCGGGGCGTGCCTAATCTTATTATGTACAAACGTTCTGCGGAACGTCTCTTTCACTCCCTGACGCCATACTAACCACTAACCACTAACGACTCATCTAACCATTGATATTCAGACTCATTATGAGTAAAAAAACACGACGGGGCAGTGTGTGTCTGTGTAAGTGTGTGGACTGAAGCATGTTTGAGTTGTCGGAATCAGTGCGCGAGGGGCGCAAATGCGTGAGTTTGTCGGGTGAACTGACGATCCACGATGTCGAACGATGCTCGAAGTCTCTCAAGGATATTGTTGCGCATGCCTCAGGAGGGTCGACGATTATCTTCGATCTGTCCAAACTCGAAACCATCGATACGGTTGGAAGCGGCTTGTTTTCGCTGCTCAAACGCAATGCCGAACAGCGTTCGGTAGGCATAGAAATTCAGGGTGCAAACGCTCAGGTAGCCAAAGTTCTCGATCGTTTTTTATGGCTGGATACGCCTCAAAAGAAGAAATTTACGCTTGGTGACTGGCTCGAGTCCAACGGAGACAAGATCATTGCCTATAAGGACAGGGGCATCGATTTTCTTCAGCTCGTCGCGGATACCCTGTTCTTTAATATTTTTGAGGACAAGCGAACCAAAAGGGTCCGCAAGGGTGCTGTCTGGCAGGAAGCCAATCAGATTGGGCTTGGAGCACTCGGCATCGTCAGTCTCCTGACGCTGCTCGTCGGTATCGTCGTTGCGCTTCAGGCGGCTTCACTCCTGAAGTTATTTGGTGCCGATATTTTGATGGCCGACATGATCGGCATCTCGATGGTCAGGGAATTGGCCCCGCTGCTGACTGCAATTATTATGGCAGGCCGAAGTGGTGCTTCGATTGCCGCAGAAATTGCGACGATGATGATCAACGAAGAAATCGCCGGCATTCGCACGATGGGACTGGACCCCATCAAATATGTGGTATTACCCAAATTCAGGGCAATATCCCTGACGATGCCCGGACTGACCGTCTTTTCGATGGTCTGCGGTATTTTGGGCGGTTTTTTAATTGGCGTATTTTACATGGGATTGAGTCCATCGGCATTCTTTCATGAACTGTCGACGGCTGTATTCCTCAAGGATGTTCTCGTCACACTCCTGAAGAGCCTCGTTTTTTCCTGGATCATCGTCTGGGTCGCGGCGCATCAGGGATTCAGTGCTTACGGCGGTTCGGATGCCGTCGGCAGGGTCACGACGTCCAGCGTCGTTCTGAGTATTTTCTGGTGCATCATTGCCGATGCACTGTTCAGCATTATTTTCTATTTCTGATTCATGAGTTCTGAACCATCCCCATACGTCATTGAGGCGGAACATTTTGCTGTCGGATACGGCGAACGCACGATTTTGCACGATATAACGACCAAAATCGCGCGCGGCAGTGTGACCTGTATCTGCGGCGGTTCGGGATGCGGCAAGTCGACGTTTCTGCGTTCGACGATAGGGCTCGTTCCTCACAAGGGCGGTTCCGTCAGGGTCCTCGGGGAAGATGTCAACAGTCTGGATGACGATGCCAGATCGGAATTCCTGAGCCGCGTCGGATTCATGTACCAGAACGGCGGACTCATCAATTCCCTGACTGTCCTGGACAACCTGAAAATCCCGCTCATGGCACATACAAAACTCCCCGACGATGTCATCGAGGAGCTCGTCTATCACAAACTCGCCCAGGTTCAGCTCACGCATGCCGTTCATCTCCTTCCGGGTGAGCTCAGCGGCGGTATGCTCAAGCGCGCAGGTTTTGCGCGCGCCATGGTCCTGGAACCGGAACTCGTTCTGAGCGATGAGCCGTCCGCCGGACTCGATCCCGTCACTGCAGCAGATCTCGACGCTCTCATGATCCGGCTAAAGGAAGAACTCGGCATGACGCTCATCGTCGTTACCCATGATCTCGACAGCATTAAACGCATTGCAGATCGCATCGTTATGCTGGATAAGGGGTATGTCAAATTTGACGGCCCGCTCAATGAGGCATTGAACTGCGATCTTCCTCTCGTCAGGAATTTCTTTGCTCGTGCTTCAAACGAAGGCCATCCCGGTGTTCAGAGTCTCTGGCAGAAATACCGGGATTAATTCGCAATCATTATAGGTTTTCAGTCTCCTGCACTTTACTCCATATTTGGGACAATAACAAATGGCAGCAACACGCTCGCAAAAAATACGATTGAGTATTTTTCTCATTACATCCACGGTGATCGTTATCGCTACCCTGCTCTACCTGATGGGTGCAAGTCTGCTGCAGGTGCGCGATGAATACACGGTTTTGCTTCACGGTGGTTCCGGCGGACTCGAAGTCGGCGGACAGGTTCGCTTCAACGATATCAACGTCGGCCGCATCGAAAGCGTCAGACTGGATGAAGAAGATCCCAGCCTCATCCGGATCATCATCAGTCTGGAACATGGAACGCCGGTTACCGATGATACCGTTGCCATGCCCGAAATGACCGGTATTACGGGGTCCAAAAGACTTGCAATGAAGGGCGGAAACAAGAATTCCAAAAAGCTCAAGCCCGGTGACACCATCGTCGCTCAGAATTCGGATCTCGGTGCCGTCGTGACCAAAGTCATCAATATTGCGGATAAACTCGAGGATTTGCTCGACAATCTCGTCGCCGTCACCAATCCGACCAATATGGACAAGATTTCCACAATACTCGCCGAAGTCGAAGGCATCACCAATAATGTCAATCAGCTCCTCGACAACAATAAAGGCAATATCGACGAAATCGTCCTCAATGCCAAAGATGTCATTGCCAAAGTCGATTCCAGCATGGACAAAATCGAGAGTGCTGTAGAGGTGGCCCAGAAAGCCATCGGAGATATCGCAACACCGCACAATACAAAGAAAGTGACGACGATCCTCGATTCCGTCAACCTGTTGGTGGAGAATGTCTCGAACCGGGCCAGTGATCAGGAACTCGGACAGACGATCCAGTCCGTCAACAGGCTCGTTTCGGATACGAATGTCACGGTTTTGCGACTCAGAACAGATCTCCAGCGAGTTATGAGAGAACTTGAGACGAGCGTCGAAAATATCAATGAATTTACACAGATTCTTGTCGAAAATCCGTCAGTCCTGATTAGCGGACGAACCGAAAAGGAGCGCCAGTTACCTCGATGAAATCCTTGCATATGTCACATTGGAATGGTTTTTCGAAGGGCATCATCCTGTGTCTGTTCATGGCACTCGGATGTCTTTTCCTGTCCGGGTGTTTCGGCAGCAAAGCTCCGGAACGCACCTACTTCAGCATCGACTATACCCTTGGGACTCAGCCCAAATACAATGCACCGAAATTCAACAAAAGTGTGGTGATTCAAAATGTCACGTCGGCCCTGGCGTATGACCGCCAGGAAATCGTCTATCGCGCCAATCCCTACGAATTTCAGTACTACTGGTATCGTCTTTGGGCCGCCAAACCGAGAAAAATGCTCCCCGAACTCATCTCGGGACATCTGCGCTACACGAATATTTTCAAAACCGTATCCACGACCATCGAAGATCGTCTGCCCGACTATATTCTCGACATTGAAATCAACGCCATCGAAGAGCTCGATGTCTCCGAAACGGAATGGTACGCGCATCTTGCCCTGAGGTTCACGCTTCAGAGAACCGAAGACAGTGCAAACGTATGGACGTATTCATTCGATGTCAGACGACCGGTGGCCGACAACAAGCCGGTCTACGTCGTCAAGGCAATCAGCGAACTTCTGGACTCTGAACTCGTCAAAACCTTTGATAATCTGGATAAGAGTTTGTCTGCCAGGCTGTCGTCATCCCACTCACAGAGCCAGGATGATTCTGAGCCGGATTCTGCCGACAGTTCACCAGCACTCGATTTTGACGCATCTTCTGCAGAATCCGAAAACAATCCTTCCGAAGATGATTCGCGTGACATGCCCAGAGCGACGCTGAAAAACAAACCGAAAGCCCCCGAACGGTAAATTCTGATATCATTGCGATATGCCCAGATTCCTTTCTCATTGCATACAACAGCTTTTTCCCTTCGCGTTCGCCATCTCGACGCTGGGATTTGCTGTATCTGCGATAGCTCAGGAAAGCGAAAGCGACAAGCTCGATACCTCTCGCTGGGCCTTGATTTCTGTCGATAATTCAAATCCCGGCGAAAACACGGATCTTGGATTCGAATCCGTATCGTCTGACGAGAATCAGGAGGATGTTGGCGATCCCCACAAAGGATCCGCGACCTGGCTCAGTCCCGATCCGGCCATCCAGAGAGAACGCGATGCCCAGCTCATGCCCATGCTCAACGGAGGTATCTTCGTTCCGGCCATGACCGCCGGCATCACCGAACCCAAAATTCAAATCCGCGACTCATCCCATAAACTCGTCAAGGAATCTTTTACGGGATCCACGGCGTTCGTCCCGGCCGGAGATTATACGGTCACTGTCGGATCCAATGTTTCTGCGGATTTGCCGGAATTCGATGTTCATGTCGTCGAGGGAGCCATCACGACGATCCCCGTCGAGTGGTCGGGACTGATTATCAAAGTCGTCAATGATCGCGGTTCCAATTTCAGAGGAAACTACGAAATCGTCCGCCTGCCCGATCGAAGATACATCGGCCTGGGTTCCGGCGCGCTTCTCAACGAAGGCGAAAGACTCTCGACGTGGCTTCTGTGGCCGGGGCAGTACATGATCATTTCGGCCGGCGAAGGCTATCAGGCTCGAAAGAATTTCATTACGGTCAGACTCGAACCCGGCCAGCTCTCGCGCATCACCCTCGTCCTGGATGAAGAAAACGGAAATGTCCTCGGCGGCGGCGAAATCGATGACCTCATCGAGGATATGGAGGAACGCTGGTGGTGGGCCGGTTTGCTCATCGGCGGTTCCGTCCGCTTTAACAGAACCGACAATGTCGTCGGCAAAGCGCCCGGACAAGTCCTCGATGTCAGCGCATTCCTCGAATCCTACTACACGCTCGGGCTGAAAAGACATTTCCTCTACACGCGCCTCAATGCCGAAATCGGCGGCACGATTCGTTTCGAAGACAAACCCTTCATCACGTCCGTCGACGAGCTCAACCTGGAACTGCTCTATACCTATCGCTTCATCGACTGGTTTGGTCCCTACGTCAGGTTTTCGTTCGAATCCAATATGGCTCCCGCATGGCAGGAACTGACCGGAAACTATACCGTCCACGTGCTCGATAAAAATGACGAGATCAAATCCGTCAAGCCAGACCAGACCGAAATCAAGCTCTCCCCCTCCTTCTCTCCCATCGAAATCAATACCGGTATCGGCGGACGCTTCGATTTTACCGTCGGAAACTGGTTTAAAATGGCCGCAAGGCTCGGTCTGGCCTATCGCTATGTCAACATCCGCGATCTGTTCATCGTCTCACATATAGACAACGATGATAAAATCGTGGATTTGATGCCTCTGGAAGGTTCTTCGCAGTTTGGTATCGAGGCCGCAACGACGCTCGATCTGACGCCCATTCAGTGGTTTACCCTCAAGATCGATGCCACGATGATCGATCCCTTCGACAATATGAAATATCCTATCGTCGATTTTAAGCTGGATGCCGCCATCCGCCTCTCTTCGATTGCAAGTCTTTCCTATACTTTGCGACTGAATTACGACGTCAGGGTCATCTCTGAAGTTCAGCTCGATCAGTTCGTTCAGCTGCGATTCTCCTACAAAGTATTGTAATTTTATCACTTTTGTATGAGGTGCCTTTTTTGCAGGCAAAATACGGCACCTCCGCGCTGCTATTGGCGCTGCCAATACGCCGCGCGTTCTTTCCGTTCAAATCCGGCACTGCCCGATTCATCCCCCATACGCTGGTTCACATGATTAAACGAATTGCCATGTTCTCACTCTCCCTGTTCGTCACAGCCTGTGCCGCAGCTCCTTCCGCTCCCGTACAATCTCCAGCCGAATCCCAAACGGCATCAGCCCCGGTAATCGCATCGCATCCCGACAATCGCCCGGGCGATGATTATGACGAATTGTGGGGCGAAAAAGTCCCCGATCCCTATCGCTGGCTCGAAGATGCTTCCAATCCGGACGTCCAGACCTGGATGAAAGCTCAGGATAAGCGCGCCCGCGATTATCTCGAAAATCTGCCGACGCGGAATAAATATGAATCGCGATTGTCTGAACTGCTCTACGTTCCCGCCATCTCAGCCCCGCTCGTCCGAAAGAATAAGGCATTTTTCAGCGAACGCGGTGCAAAGGACGAAAAGAGCATCATCTACGTCCGGGATCTGTCCGCAAATGATGGCGCGAAGCGCGTCCTGCTCGATCCCAACCAGCTCTCTTCCGATGGTTCCGTATCCATCGGCCATTATTTTCCCTCTCCGGATGGAAAGTTCATGGCCTATACGCTCAAACAGAATAATGCCGATCAGGCCACGCTCTACATCATGGATGTCGATTCCGGAAAGAATCTGCCCGATATCATCGAAGGCGCCCGCTATGCAGATCCGGAGTGGCTCGAAGATGAAAGCGGCTTTTATTACACGTATTTCCCGACCGATCCTGCAATTCCCGTCGATGAGCGCCCGGGCATGACCGATGTCCGCTTCCATAAACTGGGAACTGCTGCGTCCGAAGATAAAGTCATCGTCGAACCGCTCAGGGATCCGACCAAATTCCATTATCCCATGCTTTCGAATGACGGGAACTGGCTCGCCTACATTATCGATGACGGATGGAACGGGAATTCACTCAAAATTCAATACCGGGATCCGGCAAACACCGCATGGTTCCCCCTTCCTGCAAAAGATAAAACGACGTATTCACCGATGATCGTCGATAATATTCTGTATCTGCTCACCAATGACGGCGCGCCAAAGTTCAGGATCGTCAAAATCGATCTCAGGTCAGACAAAATATCCCCGAATGCTTCCGTCGACTGGAACGATGTCGCTTCGGAATTTGCAAAGCGTATGGATGCATCCAACTGGCAGCCGATCGTTCCCGAATTTGAGGACCGCGTAATTCAGGAATTTGCAATCGTTCAGGACAAACTCCTCGTCGTCACCCTCAAGGATGTCGTCAATCAGCTCGAAGTCTACGATCTTTCGGGACAATGGATAAAAACGATTGAACTTCCCGATAATGGCTCCATAGAACACGTGTTCGGGCGAGACAAATCAGAGGCAGCGTATTTTAAGTTTACTTCGTTCAAACTCCCGGGCAGTGTTTACAAACTCGATCCCAAAAGTCTGGAACTCAGCATGTGGGCCGAGATCAAGACGCCGGCCAAAACCGGCGATGTCATCAGTGAACAGCGGTTCGCCACATCGAAGGACGGCACAAAAGTGCCATACTTTGTACTGCGCCACAAAGACACAAAACTCGACGGCACGGCCAAAACCATGATTTATGGTTACGGCGGATTCAATGTTTCCATCACACCGTGGTTCAATCCCGTCGCCTATGCGTGGGTCGAGAATGGCGGCATTTATGTGTATTCCATTCTTCGCGGCGGTTCGGAATACGGCGAATCCTGGCATCAGGCCGGCATGGGCATGAACAAGCAGAATGTATTCGATGATTATTATGCCGTCGCAGAAGATTTGATTCAAAACAAGTATACGAGTTCAGCCACAGTCGCGGCCTATGGTGGTTCCAACGGCGGACTCCTGACGGGTGCTGCACTGACGCAGCGTCCCGGCCTGTACGGCGCAATCCTTTGTGCGGTACCGCTGCTCGACATGATTCGGTATCAGAAATTTGGTTCGGGCCGCACCTGGATCAGCGAATACGGCAATGCAGAAGCCAGCGAAGCCGAATTCAAAAACATCCGTGCCTACTCACCCTATGCCAATGTGCGTTCGGAAAAATATCCGCCGGTGCTGTTCCTTGGGGCAGACAGCGATGATCGCGTCGATCCCATGCATGCGCGCAAGATGACGGCTGCCATTCAGGATCATACGACGAATCCGGATGCCCCGGTTCTGCTCAGAATCGAGAAGAATTCCGGACATGGCGGCGCCGACATGACGCGTCAGAGAATCGCTCAGTTCGCGGATATTTTTGCTTTTCTGGATGAAGTTCTGCCATGAAAAAATGGCCAAAATCCATGAATTACACCAGCCCGTATGCGGTATTTGCCTGCCTGTGGCAGTTTCCGCAGCTCATCGTCGGGCTGGTGATTTGCGCCATTTTCCGAAACTGTCGGGTTTATACCAATGATACACTGACGCTGTTCAGGGTATCTTTGGGGAATGCATCTTTTGGGTTTTCCCTGGGGCCCTTCATTTTCGTTCCCGAAGATGCATCGCCTCAGATGTGCAAACATGAATCGGGACATTCCTGGCAATCGCTGTGGCTGGGCCCGTTGTATCTCTTAGCGGTTGGTCTTCCGTCGTGTTGTCTGTTCTGGTATCAGTCCTGGAAGAAAAAAGATTCCAGGTGGTACGATGCCCATTATCCGGAGAACTGGGCCAATCGGCTTGGAGGGGTTTAATAAAGAGAGCTGCCGCCGTATTGGCCAAGCCAATAGGCGGCAGAGCGCGGCTGTATTTTGTCACTGAAAGTGACAAAATAAGCGCGCCTCCCGAAAAAAAACCAAAAAAAATCCCCAAACCGAATGATTTGGGGATATGAGGCACAGCGTCCTCGACGAGATTCGAACTCGTGTCGTCGGCGTGAAAGGCCGATGTCCTAGGCCTCTAGACGACAAGGACACAAATGAATGTGCCGCATAAAAAAATGGCGTCCCCGACGAGATTCGAACTCGTGTCGTCGGCGTGAAAGGCCGATGTCCTAGGCCTCTAGACGACAGGGACGCATGAGACATGACAGAATCGAACTGTCGACAAACAGATTAAAAGTCTGCTGCTCTACCGACTGAGCTAATGTCCCACTGGACTCTGGCATAAAGCCAAAGCCATGCGCGACACATGGAAACGTCCTCGACG
>JAFRYG010000119.1 GCA_017441205.1 Pseudomonadota bacterium | reverse complement strand
TCACACCAGGCGATCAATGCATTGAGTTCTTCGAGTGCAACGACCGAAGTGTATATGGCATCACTGCGTTCCCAGCTCGTGAATGCGGCTTTGTGGAACAATTCGAGCGCTTCCTTGGCATCCTGGGCACTCCCTGTCTTTTTAGCGCGGATCGTCAGAGTCAGTGCCAAATCCCGCCACGAAACGGCTTCATCCGGCCGGAGCTTCGCAACTTTTCTCAAGACGGTAAGCGCCAGATCGAGTTCGTCAGCTTCGCGCAGACGCCATGCATAGACGCGCAGAAGCGCAGGATCGTCGATTTTGAGTTCAGAAAGATTGGAAAGAATGCGAATCGCCAGCTCTTTTTGATTCTCCTTAAAGAACAATCCCGCGCAATCGAGGAAGAATGCCGGGCTTGCGGCATATTTGGATCGCTGGCGCAAATACTCGCGATAGCAGTCATCCGCCCCACCGAAGACCTTTGCGGCATCTTTGATTGCTTTCAGATACGGCGTATTGGGATCCCATGCCTGAATCGTCATGGATGCAGCCACACTTGCCGGCTGCGGAATATCGTTCGCCATTCCGGCATCAGCACAACAGTCTTCGCAAACGCAGCATTCATCGCAGTCATCCGCCATTCTGGCCTGAAACATTGCATTTACAGCGCCGCCGGGCATGGAAGCCGCAGGCGCCGGCATTCCCATCATTGCCGGTGCACCGCCCATCATTGCCGGTGAAGTTCTTTCCATCATCCGAGGTGCCTGCGCCACAGTATCTTCATCATCCATACCGTTAAACTCGAAACGTCTTGCAGCGGCCCCTCTTGCTGCACCCCCTCTTGCAGGGGAAGCTCCTCTGAAGCGATCCGCAACGGCCGAAAATGCTCTCTGAACGAACCCACCGCCTCCTTCACCGTCGAAAATACCGCTTCGTGGCTTTTGGATCTGAGGTACAGGCGAATTCCACCAACTGACTCTGCCTTCCCACTCCGAACTCAGCCTGGAAATCCACTGCTTATCTTTATTCTCTTTATCGACCGACTGATTTCTGCGCTTTTTCAGCCATTCTTCATGTATTTCCGCAAGCGATTCGGGCGGTTCGATATCGTATTCGAGCCACTGATCCAGGCGTTCAAAGACGATCATGCTCGAAACCGGACTGACGATTGAAAATCTGCGCCCCACGGCGAGCAATTCTTCGCGATGATTATCCGCGCTGGGGGAGAGTTCGTCGATGCGGCGTGCGGCCCAGGCCGCAGCCAGCGTTTTTCCCTTTTTTGCACCGGAGCGCGACAGCGTTACCGGAAAACGCCGCCCATCGGACAAAACGAACTCCGCATCTGATTGATCAGCCATCAGTCTGCCGACGACGGTCACACGTCCGACGGCAGAAATCCCAATACCCTGAACATTCGCAATGCCATCGCCCGAAAATTCAGAAACGACCGGCGACTGATTCACGACCAGATCCAAAGCCTCCTGCGGCGACAATAATCCCAGATCGAGCAAACGCCCGCCGCACATCCGCCTAAGCGAAGCTGCATCGCGCGTTCTTCCCGACACCATTGCGACGCTGTTCGAACCGAATTCCGGCAAAGTCCCCGTCCAGGTATCAAGACCATCCGAAAAAACGAGCGTCATGCCCCCAAATTCGGTTTTGGCAAGCTCCGTCAGTGGCGCGAAGTCCGTCCCGCCATCGTATGCGATGTTCTCCAAAGCCTTCAGCAATTCAACGCGAGATGCCAGGCGGCGCACATCTTCGAGCGCATTTCTGAATACATGCAGTGCGTAATCCGCCTTTTCGGGCAATACGTTCAAAAAAGCGCGCGCCAGTTCGATATCCTTTGCGTCACGGCTTCCGGATGCATCCCAGATAATGCGCCACTTATCCGGAACCGGATGATTCTGTTCCGCCTTCGGCGGTTCGACCCTGACGCTGACGGCAAAGAAAGCATCATCGCATATTTCGACGGACGTCAGTGTTGCCGGGATTTCGGGCACAGCGACGATGAGATCATCGTCCGGACTGACGTTTTCCTCATGGGCTTCGACTTTCCAAACGGCCTCTGCCTGCGCAAATCTCCTGTCGCCCAAACCGCCCAGCTTTGGTGCCGGAATCTCAGGTATATCCACCGAAATCACGACATCCCGCTTTTCGAGTTTTTCATGCGGCATCGGCAGGAACAAAGCCGCATCACCCTGAGTTCCCAAAACCAGAGGCGTCATATACTCCACGCGAATGCGGCGACTGCCGCGCGCCGGCAGCGGATAGATGCGCGTGCGATAAGCATTGCCCCTGACCTGCTCCACCAATCCGGGATCGACGCCTTTCTTCACCTCATTCTCGAATGCAATGCGCGCTTTTTCCTTTTCGACGACACTTGCTTCGACCATCACACCGTCGATATCGATGGCATAACCACAAACGACGGCACCATCAGGAAGCGGGAATTCCAGTTCTCCTTCCATGATGCGCGCATTGTCATTGACGATCGTAAACTCCGTCGATACGCGGGCAAAGAGTCCCTTTACGCGGGCATCTATGGAATACGAACCGACATGCGGAGCAGTTTCGTCATTGCCGAGGTTCTGCACGGTGAGATTGAGTACTGCAACCACGGGGATCGGTGTGGGTACCAGCTTATCAGTCATCTTTTCCTCCGGAACAAACAACACCAGATGGTGTGTCATGGACGTTTATGCATTTGAATTGTACGAACGAACCTCCTATTATTCTGTTCGCTAGTCTTTGATTAATTAACATAATCCCCAACTCATCGCACAAGGAAAACCAATCATGAAATTTGTTCTCAGCTCATCTCATTTCATTGCAGCCGGTATTCTCGCTGCAGCATTCACACTCTGCGCATGCGACTCAGACACCGATTCCACTCAGAATCCGTCTTCCGACAGTGTTTCGGGTGAACAAGAACAAACACCGCAGGAAGGAACTCAGGACGGGGACAAAACCGGTCAGGACGGGGATAAAACCGGTCAGGACGGGGATAAAACCGGTCAGGACGGGGATAAAACCGGTCAGGACGGAGACAAAACCGGTCAGGACGGAGACAAAACCGGTCAGGACGGAGACAAAACCGGTCAGGACGGAGACAAAACCAGTCAGGACGGAGATAAAACCGGTCAGGACGGAGATAAAACAGACGAACAGGATGAGCAGGATGAACAGCCAGTCGACGATGAACCGGACGACAAGGATCCCGGAACGACCACTCCCGGAGAGGATGAAACCGACGACGATATCGACGATACCAGTGTAGACGACACGAAGCCCGGTTCATTTATCGTAAATCCGAATCAAAACATCCAGACGACACAGGATGGAGAGACAGGAAAATTCACGGTCATTTTGAGCGATGCCCCAACCCACGATGTTACGATGGCAATCACCAGCATGAAACCTGATCTCGGCACCGTTTCTCCTGACCAGATCACATTTACATCCGAGACCTGGAATACGGCTCAGGAAGTGACCATCACCGGGACGACGACAGCCCAGAAGCAGGAAAGAATAGCCTATCAAATCATGGTTGGCCCGACCGTAAGCGAGGATCCGCGCTACGACGAACTCGAAGCCATACCCGTCATTGTGACGCACAAATCGAACATTCAGCCTGTAGAAGAGAACATTCCGGTTCAGAAGATTGAGCTCAGTTCCCCGAACACCAATCTGCTCTACTATGGAGAACTCACAATCAAAGCCAAAGTCGTCCCCGAAAATGCTACCAATACTTCAATCACCTGGGCTCTCTCGGACAAGAAAGCTGCAGAGATCAAAAAACAGGATGACTCTTCCATTACCCTGGTTGGCAAAAGTCCCAAAGCAGGCACCATCACACTGACAGCCACCAATAAGGCTTCAAAAGTCTCGCAAAAACTTGAGATTACGCTCAAACCGTATGCGCCTCTGGGATTCAGCAAAGATGAAATCACAAGCAAATTTAAGAATTTCAACATGCCCAGCTGCTTTAACAAGACGACAGAATCATCCATAGGCGATCTTCCCAAGGATGGTGTCGACACCGCAACGCTCAAAGTCCTGAATCATGATATCTATACCAAATATGTTCAGCCCCATATGTATTATGATGAGAAGGAAAAGAAATATTATGGAACGCGTGCCAGCGTCGTTGCTGCTGCCAGATTCCTCGTTCTGCAGTTCCCATACGACATTCCCTACTATCGCATCGGCACAGGAGAGAATACGACGACGAGTCATTATACGTGGGCAGCCAATGGCAAAGAGCGCGCTGACAAATCTTCGGACGTCCGCATTTTTGGGTTCAACCTGAGCAAAAAAGCTTATGGCGACTACAAAAGCGAAAAAGAAGTCAAAGTCATGAAGGGTACTTCTGTCGTCGGTGCCATTCCCTGGGGAACGCTAACCACTACCCCTAATTCCTGGAGAAACGAAACCAATGGCCATCAATGCAAAAATAAAGCATTCAAAGAAAAATCGCCGAATGGTCTGGAATGTTCGGGATTCGTTTCGTGGGCATTCCGCAACGGCCGCTTCAATCTCGGCGATCTGACGACCCACGTCTACGGCAAAACCGGCAAATGCGGTGAAAATACAAGAAACACCTGTTCCAAATATATCAATGGTCAGAATCCGAACAACTACTTTGATTCCGTGACGTCAAAACTCAAAGTTCTCAATGACAAAGATGATTTTATTGAAGTCAGTAAATTACCCGCGAAAGCCCCGGATAACACCGACAAATACTTCAAGGCCGGGGACGTTCTGTGGAAAGCCTGCTACACGGTCAACAGCGCCGACGGTTACAGCGGACATATTGCCCTGATCCTCGGTACACATAAGGGTGCATCCAAAACCTACGTCTACGTTGCCGAAGCAACCGGAACTGCAGGAAACACGCTGTCAAGCATGACCTGGGAAACCTTCCGGCAATCATCCAAATGGGCCAAAAAGCCTGAAGGCTGTAAACACTGGGAAAGCTACATTATCAAAATGGACAAAGTATATAATTTCAATATGAAGAATATTAAATCATTCAAGAAAGACGACAAAGGCAATGCCGACCTGAATACATATAAATATACAAAAGACTGGCGATAATAAAGGTTCTGTATGGCGAGAGCGATTGAGCCTGGAGCCCAGGGAACCTCTGAATAATTAGTTCTGTATTTCTAACACCCGCTCTCCCTCGCCGTTTACGGAGAGGGGGCTGGGGGGCAAGGATGCAGAGTTCTATTTTTTTTATTATTTTTTGCCTGTCGCCCCTTCAGGGCTAAAACATTGGGGGGTAATCTTTCCCGGGGTTGCGCTAACGCTCCACCCCGGACTGTACTCTTATCGCCCCTTCAGGGCTTAGCCCCAGTGGCCATAACAATAGCTTAAAAATAAATACTATTTACCGCACTGATTTCCGTCACACGTCGTTCCGTCGCATTCATCTTCTTCGAGGTATGCCCAAACCAGCGAACCATCCGAACGCTTTGCACATTCATAATTGGCGATATAGGCATGATTAATACCGATATCGGGGCTGGCGGCATTACATTCCTGTTTCTTTTCGCCCAGCGTTTTACAGGAATTGATGTCTCCGTCCTCGCAATCGACCTCCATATTTGGCAAATCCGGGAACCACAGACATGTCCAGCTATCGCAATCGCGCACACTCCATTTGGAAGCCTTGCACACGACCTTTTTATTGCCGTCGCAAAACTCCTTAACAGTGGCACTGCTGCAGTCACCGTCATCCGTATATTCCGGAATGGTAACGGCATTATCCCCTTTTCCTTCCGCTTTGCTGCCATTCTGGCCGTCGGTATTCTCATCCTTGTTATCATCACCGCATGCGGAGATCGAAACCGCAAGAAAAGCCATCAGCAGCATCCAAAGCATTTTTTTCATACATCACTCCATTCAAAACAGAGCAAGGAACAACCATCATTGTCCATGCATATAAAAAGCATCATTCCGCAAAAATTGTGGAACAATATATTATAACCCATAGTTCATGAATAGCGCAAACTTATTGAAGTGATCCGCGTTCAGATAAGAGCTTATAGCTTATAGAAGTGAGCCTCATTTACTGATACTTTGGCAAGTTTCTTTGTGATTGCGCAACACACAATCCTTACTCACAACTCACAATATAAGTCTCTTTGGGACATATCTAAAAAAAGTTCGGACGGCGTATGATTGTGACACAATCATAGCCGTCCGACGCAAGGCGTATGGAGCGCAAGCGACATAGCCTGCGCCCCAAAGCTCCAAAACTATTTGCGAACAAATGTCAGGCCATCGTCGCCGTCATTGTAAATCGCATCCAGTGTTGTGCCCTCTGGGTAGTTCTCGTTGAGCAGCAGCGACGAAAGCGGTTCCTGAATATAATCGATGATCGCCTGTTTGACGGGGCGGGCACCGAAAGCGGGTTTGTAGCCTCTGTCGACGAGGAAATCCTCGGCGGATTTGGTGATATTGAGGACGATTCCGCGTCCGGCGAGCAGTTTGTGAATGCGCCGCATCTGGATGGCGAGGATTTTGCGCAGATTGTCTTTGGTCAGTGCATGATAGATGATTTTGCCGTCGATACGACCGAGGAATTCCGGGCGGAAATGATTTTCGAGGGCGGACATGACCTCTTTGTTCATGCGTTCGGGATCGGTATCGACGAATTCGAGGATCGATTTTGCACCGAGATTGCTCGTCATAATGATGATGGTATTTTTGAAATCGACGGTCTGGCCTTTGGAATCGGTCAGGCGGCCATCATCAAGGAGCTGCAGCAGAATGTTGAACGTATCGGGATGCGCTTTTTCGACTTCGTCGAACAGAACGACTGAATAGGGTTTTTCCATGACCGCATTGGTCAGGACGCCGCCGTCCTCGTGACCGACGTACCCCGGAGGCGCACCGATGAGCTTGGCGGCTGCATGTTTTTCCATGTATTCGCTCATATCGAGGCGGACGATGGCATTTTCGTCATCGAAGAGGAATTCGGCCAAAGCTTTGGCGAGTTCGGTTTTGCCGACGCCGGACGGCCCGAGGAAGATGAACGAACCGATGGGGCGGTTGGGATCCTGAAGTCCGGTGCGGGAACGGCGAACCGAGGAGGCAACGGCCTTGACGGCATGTTCCTGGCCGATGACGCGCTTGTTGAGGTTATCTTCGATGGCGCGGAGTTTTTCGAGTTCGTCTTCCATCATCTTCGAGACGGGGATACCGGTCCAGAGTCCGATGGTATCGGCGATTTCGTTGGGGCCGACGGAGGATTTGACCAGCCGCGGCTTGCCTGCAAAGCGCGCTTCGAGATTTTTGAGATTGGCCTGCAGATCGAGCAGTTTGCCGTAACGAATGTTCTGTTCGCCGACGATATCGCCGCGCTGACGGCATTTATCCATTTCGTCGGTGGCTCTTTCGATGGCGGATTTGATGGCAGTAATCTCGGCGATGGAATCTTTTTCGGCGCGCCATTGCCGCTTGAATTCTTCGTATTCCGCAGATTTTTGCGTCAGTTCCCTTTCGAGTTCGAGGCGCTTCTGATCCGTGCCCGGAGCCTGTGTTTTGGCCAAAGACGAAAGCGTCATGCGGATTTCATTCATGCGATCCGTGATGGCAGTGGCGGCTGCGGGACCTGCGTCGAGCTCCATCCGGACCTTGGCTGCGGATTCATCGAGCAAATCCACGGCTTTATCGGGCAGATGCCGGGTCGTGATATAGCGCTTCGACTGAGTGACGGCCGCCGAAACGGCTTCATCACTGATGGGAACGCCATGATGGACTTCAAAATACTGCTTGATGCCCATCAGCATCTGGGTGGCTTTTTCGACCGTCGGTTCTTCGAGCGGCAAAACGTTGAAAATGCGGTCGCAGGCAGGTTTTTCGCCAAAAATCTTCTTCTGATCCTTTTCGCTGGCGGCCGTGATGACCAAAAGATCGCCGCGCATCAGATAAGGATCGAGGATATTGATCAAGTCGGCCGAAACGTTGTTGTACGAAAACAGATCGGGGATATAGAGGATGACGCGTCCCTGAACGCTCGAAATATCTGCGATGAGATTTTTGAAGCTCTCTTCGAGTGCGCTCTTGTACTTTGCGCCGCCCAGAACCGTCGCCGAATCGAGTTTGAGCAGAGACACACCGCGGAAGCGGTCGGGGACGTCGCCGCGCACGATCCATTGTGCGAGTCCCATGATGAGGGTATTCTTTCCAATACCGGGAACACCGACGACGACGGGATTATTCTTGGATTTACGCATCAGGATCTGAATGAGCCTGCGAATTTCGGTATCGCGTTCGAGGCAGGGGCGCAGTTTTCCCTGGGTTGCGAGCAAAGTCCAGTCGACTGTCATCTGCTGCACATGCGTGAGATTGCTGGGAAGCGGATGCCAAGCGGTCACGATGGGTGTCTGTGCCGGCTGTACGGCTGCGGCCTGTGAATTCTGGGGGAATCCCATATTCTGTGCCGGTGCAGAATAAACGCTGCCGCCCATTGGGGCATTATTCTGAGCGGGCGTTCCGAACGCGGATGCCGGTGCGCCGAAAGCAGCAGCCGGCGCGCCGAACGCGGAATTCGGATTTCCCATGCCGGTATTCGACATGCCCACGCCCACGCTGAACGGCGAAGCCGATGTATTGACGGGTTCTGCGGGCAGATTCAGCCGCATCATCGTTCCCTGCACCGAAAGCACTGTCATATTGAATGATCGCAGCATGACGGCGGCGCTTCCGCTTGGAACGCGGGTCACACCGGCAATGAAATCGTAGGTTTCGGCGTACTGACGGGCATTGCTCACGGCATTGTCCAAACCGAACTGCAGAGCCTGTTCGACCTTGCTGCCCATGGCCGGCGGAACATCTTTTTTGAAGGATTTCGGGAAGTTCTCCACTTCGCGTTCCAGCCTGCGAATCAAATAATTCACTTCGATGCCATTGGTTCGGAACAACTGAAGGACGCTGCCTTCCTGAGCGAGAATACTCAAAAGGACATGCTCAATTTCGACCGTATCCTGTCGATTTTTCGCAGCCAATGCCTGTGCATCCCTGAGTGCAACACAGAGCGCGGAACTCATTTGATTGTCTAAGATCATCGTTTTCTCCGTCGAACTGGATTATTTTGTGCGCCGGCTATTGCCTGCGGCAATACGCCCGGCGTGCGCGTCTATGGCGCAGCCATACGCCGCGCAAATTATTGTGCATTCGCCCCATGGCGATACACCGGATTTTAAGGGGGACATTTTACCATAGAGAATCTGCAATGAGCAAGGTTATGTACCCCAATCATGGATAACCTATCGACACATATATTATTTTCGCGCTAAACAGCGCAATTACTTGTTTTTTTATACGCTTACGCGGCAGGGGGTGTTCGATTGTGAACACCCCCTACACAGTTCACAATAGGCTACTCATATCGTCTTTTTTGCCTGTCAGCAATCGACTCATGATTAGCCTTTGTTCACTGGGCTCTGCGAGTT
>JAFRYG010000118.1 GCA_017441205.1 Pseudomonadota bacterium | reverse complement strand
TGCGAGGATCGGAGAGTTGTTCTCTGACGGTCTCAATAAGGCGCTGTAACTGCATATTTCATCCTTGATGCGCAAAGGGACTCACCGTGAGTCAAAGCCTTTTACCAAAGTCAAGGACATTTTTAAATGCGGTAGCCCTGGGTTTGGCATCGGTTTTCTTGCAAGATTGGGCGGAATGGATTACAAGACAGCGGGAGTCTGTGTATGGCTCAGTGTGTTATGGTCATTACGATTCAAAGAATGTCTTTAATACGGACATAATTTAAAGCAATAAATCCATGGCAGATAATAATCAGGATCTTAAATCGTCATCTAAACTTCCCCGTTTGTCGAAGATTCAGACTTCGGTTCCGAAGCTTCCGACACTGCATAAGGCGGCATCGCCTGGTGCTGGCGGAGAGAAATCCATTATTCCTGCGCTGTCGTCGAATGCGGCTCAGGTTCCCGTGTCCAATCCGCTTGAGGCGCTGGACGATGGTGAAGAGACTCAGGCCATTGCCGCACCGTCGGAAGCTGAGCTTGAGGCTGCGGTTGCTGCTATGCGTGAGCAGAATCATGCCGCAGATGACGATCAGGAAAAGACGCGTGCTGTCACAGTTCACAAATCAGCCGCTCCGGCTCCGATTCAGGTGACTGCACCGGCTCCCGGTCCGGCTCCGATCCAGAAATTCGTGACCAAAGCACCGGCAAAAGCAGAACCCAAGCCAGCGCCGGCAGCTGCTGCAGATTCGGATAAAAACAAACTGAGTTCTTCGGGAAAACTCCCGGGGCTGAAATTGCGTCCCCTGAGCCTGGGGACTGCGGCTGATAAAGCCGGTGCGGTGTCAAGGCCGGCTCTTTCTGATCTTGAGGAACAGGAAGAAACACAGGCGATTGATGTTCCTGATTTTTCCGCCATGGAAATGCCTGCATCCAGTGGTCCGATTGCAATTTCTCCCGAAGCCATGACTTCTGCACCTGCACCTGTGGCGGCGGCTCCAGCACCTGCGCCTATGGCGGCGGCTCCAGCACCTGCGCCTATGGCGGCGGCTCCAGCACTTGCGCCTGCAGCAGCGGCTCCAGCACTTGCGCCTGTTGCAGCAGCCCCAGCACCTGCGCCTGTTGCAGCGGCCCCAGCACTTGCAGCTGCAGCGGCGGCTCCAGCACTCGCACCAGCAGCAGCTCCTGCCGCACCGATTTTTGGTGCTGCCCCTGCTCCTTCCGCACCGATTTTTGGTGTTGCCCCACAACAGCGTCCGGTCGGACCTGCAGCTTCAAAATATCCTGTTCCAGTCGTACAGGCAATCGGGCGTCCTCCGGTTCCCGAAGCGTCAGAACCCATATTCGGCGGCGCTGCCGCCGAGAACAATGATTTGCAGTTTGAGGATGAATCCCCGGATGATGCAGGCGAAAAAACGCTGATGCTGGACTCTGCTTCCGATGAAGAAACGGATATTGGCGGGGAAAAGACACAGATCAGTCTTAACTGCATGGATTTCGATCCTCTCAGCGGAAAGCTCATTGTCGAATCCGGCAAAACCAGTCAGCGCGAATATATTCTCGTTCGTGAAAAAACGTCGATTGGACGTTCACCCGATAATGATATCACGATCTCTGATATTTCGATGAGCCGCAAGCATGTCGAAATTGATAAGTTTCCCGAGGGTTTCCGTATCCGTGATTTGAACAGCGGCAACGGAACGGTTCTGAATGGTTATCGCATTCGTGTTGCCCAGCTTCGCAGCAACGATATCATTGAAATCGGCAGCATACGTTTTAGGTTTGAGCAGTATGGCGGCGATCCGGATGAGCTTTGGAAGGGTGAACCAAAGATTGAGTATCATCCCAATCAGCGTGCTGGTTCCGGAAGCCGCAGTCCCAGCCTGTCACCGTCTGCAACGGGGGTGCCGCCGTCGCCATCAGCGATGGCTCAGCCTGCTGCCATTTCACAGCCGATGGGAATGCCTTCGGGCGGTTATTCCTTGCCATCACCTTCGGGGCCCATGCCCCAGATGGAATCCATGCTGGAACGCCAGGGCGGCGGAATTGCAGCTCCTTCGTGGGCCGGAGCGCCTCCGCTGACGTCTCCCTACATGATGTCCTATGGGCCGAATGCCCTCAAAAATGCAACGACAACACCGATCTGGGCCAACATCGTTTTGGCTGCGCTCTTCTGCTGCTGTGTGGGCACGCTCGTTTTCTGGATCTTTACACAGATTTCGACATCCGCCCAGGAAGAACAAGTCAAGGAAAGAACTGCTCTCGTCGAGCAGATTAGACTGGAAGTCAATAAAGGTATCGATAATTATACCAATCAGAGCTATGCCGGGGCATTGATTAACATCAATAATGCTGCGGCAATGGACAAGGATAATATCGTTATAAAAGACAAAGCTGTCTTTGATTTCTATCGTAAACTTCTGATTCAGGAAGAAGATTATAACAAAACAATCAAACAGATCCGAAGCCGCAATGCAACTTCACTCATCGAATACGAGGAGGATCTGGAGTTCCTGGAAAAAATCCCTGAAAACAGTATGAATAAAGCATTGGCGGATACGACCCATACCAGGCTTCTCGAAGGCTATCGCCGTCGGCTGCGCAATGATATCCGTCAGTACATTTCGGACAATGATATTCCGGAAGCTCGCAAGCTGATTGAGAAACTCAGTACCATCCCCGATGCTGCCAACGATGTCAAAACCCTGAATAAGCTGATTGCTGACAAGGAAAAGATTCAGAAATAATTGTCTATGAAAAAGCTCCTTCCAATACTCGCCGTTACTCTTTTACCCATGTCGGCTTTTGCCGATGAGGCAACGCAGACGGTCGTCGATTTTAATGGCGAAATCGTCGATCAGAATGCAGCCCCGGTTTCGGGCGTGCTGCCGCTTGAGTTCAGAATTTATACGGACAGCAAGTCCAAGAAACCCATTGCTTCCGAAAAACACTTTATCGCCGTCGTCGATGGCAGCTATGCCGTTTCCCTGGGGGAAGCCAGTGATATCAAAACGACGTCGAATAAACTCTATGTCGCGGTTTTGCTCGATGGCAAGGAACTGACTCGCCAGGAAGTGAGCCCGGAAAAACAGGTCGTTGCTTCTAACCCGAAAGTGGTCAAAACACAGGCAGCCGGCTCTGAATCCGGAGAGTTTTTTAAGCTGGAATGTCCGGCGGGTTACGTCGTGACCGGCATCGAGGGCAACAGCAAAAACGGCATCCAGGGACTCAAGCTCATCTGTTCCAAAGCGGTAAAGCTCTGAAATACGCCCACATCTCTGGCAAAGGGACCGAAAACAATAAAAAAAGCTATGTACGGCAATAGTGTTGACGCCAGCTTTGAGCTTTTTACAGTTGGAAGTTGGGAGTTGGAAGTTACACAATCACAAAGGATTTGGCCAAAGTATCGGGAAACGCTGCTCACTTCTATAAGCTATAAACTATAAGCTATCCAGAAGCACCAGGCTCCATGCTTAACAACGCTCTGGTAGTACAGAGTTTAAAAAAAAGCGCTGATAATCTCAGCGCTTTTTTTGTCGAATCTGTCTTGTCGACTATACCTTGAACGGATCATCTGATGAGGATTTGCTGTCAGTCCCCAGGAAGTTGTCGAGTTCCTTGTTGGCTTTGGCGAGGGCATCATCCTGCTCGGACTGTTCTTTTTTCTCGTCGCTGAGGGTCATGGAATGCGCGAGGTCGTTGTCCGACATTCCGTTCGAATCGCTGTCAGTTCCGCTCGTCAGTGAGCCGGCATTTTCTTCAATCGGCGGCAGGGAAGGATCGGTGGGCTGGACGAGGAAGTAGATCATGATGATCGGACCCGCGATCGGGATGAATGCACAGAAAATGTAATACCAGGGTTTGAGTGTGTCATTGAGACGGCGGATGGTGAGCGTAATGCCGGGGATGATCAGGGCCAGTGACAGAATAAAACCGATAAACGGTATGAAGCCCAAAATTGCACTCAAGATAAAGTTGATGGCGGCGCAGCACCAATACTGATAGATGGAAGCGCGTCCCTTGGTGTCATTCCAGTGCTGCCAGAACCAAATGTAAGTCCGTTTAATCCGTTCAATGTCGAACAGGTCGTTTGAATCGCTGCTCATAAAAACTCTCCTTCTGAAAAAAGCCAGCCCCGGGGCAAATCCTGCCCGGAATCATCTGTAGCTGTATTATTTATATCATACGATATATTATTGGTGAAATATTTATGTTTTTTGGTAGGCTTGCCTATCCGGCCATGCCGGATACGGCGCGCCGTTTGCGGCGCTATTTCCCTTCGGTCAATACGCACCGCATGGTTTTTATATATGCTGCATCAGTTCTATAAAAAAAGTCCGCAAGAGCGTCGTATGGCGCTGAATGAAGAGAGCAGCGCGGATCTCGGGCTGCTTGCCGGTCCGATTGATGAAGAGACTGCGCTGTTCGACAGGATGTCCGAGAATGTCATTGGTGCGTGGCGGCTTCCGCTGGGGGTGCTCACGGGAATCGTCATCAATCGCCGTGAACACCGGATTGCCATGGCAACCGAGGAACCGAGCGTCATTGCGGCCGTGAATCGCACGGCCGTTCTGTTCAATGCTGTGGGGGGAATTCATGCCGAAGCGGACGAACCGGTGACGCGTGCGCAGATTATGTTCAGAGTTGAAGAGGATTCTGTGCCGTGGGTCAGGGAAGAAATATTGCGTCGAAAGAGCCGGTATATCGGGATTGCGAATCAGAGCAATCCCGGTCTGACCGGTGCCGGAGGCGGGGCGTTCGAACTTGAAACAGAGACGCCCGGGGATGGTTTTGTCGTCGTTCGGCTTTTGGTCAGGACGATGGATGCGATGGGTGCCAATGCGGTCAATACGATGGCCGAAGCGCTTCAGCAGGCATTTGTTCAGGAATACGGGGATGCTCCCGGATACGAGCGCGGCATGGCGATTCTGACGAACGAGGGTTCGGGACGTCTGGCGCGGGCGCGAATAGAACTGCCGTTCGAAATGCTTCCCGGGGAGGATGGTGCGGCATTCGGTCACCGCATGGAGATGGCGAGTGAGTTTGCGCTTCGCAGTCCTGACCGCGCGGTGACGCACAACAAGGGGATCATGAACGGCGTGATAGCGGCTGCGCTGCCGCTTGGGCAGGATACGCGGGCGATGAGTGCGTCATTCTTTGATGCGGCTTGCCGCCAGGGACGGCATTTGCCGATGTCGCGCTGGTTTACGCAAAATGAACGGCTGATCGGCGTTCTTGAAATGCCGGTTGTGGCGGGATACGTCGGCGGATTTCGGCATCATCCCGGAGTGGAAGCTGCATTTGTATTCGATGGTATCCGATCGTATCAGGAACTGTGCCACGTGATTTGCAGTGTCGGTCTGGCCCAGAATTTTGGCGCGCTTCGGGCCTTGATGACCGAGGGAATCCAGGCAGGCCACATGTCGCTTCATGCGCGCAAATACCGGTAATCGTAGGGCCGGTGCGTATTTGAGCCACCATCAGTGGCGAAAATAGCACGGCCGCAGGCGCGTATGGCGTGCAGCCATAGCGCCGCGCCGACGCCGCAATGACGCGTCATCAGGCGGCGAAAATCATGCAGAAAAAATGGAAGTAATTGAGAGAGAGATTTGACACAAAACGGTTAAAATAATAAATTGTATAATAGGTGGATTTTGTGTGAATGAAAGTTGAATAACAATTGAAAATGGAGGATTTGACCATGCCAGACAACCAAGTGTCAGTTCAAAAGCAGGCGTCCGAGAGCAAGAACACCCAAAAGTCCGAAGGTCAGGCTACCAATGCGTCGAACTCATCGGCGCAAAATGAGCAAATGACTCAGGATGCGGCGTATGATTATTCGCCGCTGAGTGCCGGATCGAGTGAAACGGTGCGCGTCATCGAGCTTCAGAGCCGTCTGGATGAGCTCGGGTACGATACCAACGGCGTCGATGGCATTTACGGAAGCGGTACGACGGGAGCCGTCAAGGCTTTTCAGGGTGATAACGGGCTTCCGGCAACCGGAGATGCGGATTCTGTAACACTGAAAGTTTTGTATCAGAAGCACACGCATCGTTCGACGGGAGCATTGTCGGAAAAATTCGAGTCGCCGTCGGGCGGTATCATGGCGATTGGGTATGATGCCAATGGCGGTACGTCGTATGGACGTTATCAGATTGCCTCTAAAGTCGGTACATTTGCTACGTTTGTGGATTTCTGCAAGGCTTCGGCTCCGGATATTGCGTCAAAGTTTGAGAATTCCAAGCCGTATAATACGGGCGGCACGACGGGTGCATGTCCGACGATGTGGAAGACCATTGCAGAGTCCGATCCGCGCCTGAAAACTCTGGAAAAGAACTTCATCACGCGCGACTTTTTTGATGGTCCGATTGAGCAGATAACGGATGCGACATGCAAGAACATGATTCTGTCGTATCAGACGCTCAAGGATGTTTTCTGGTCGACTTCGGTCAACCATGGGCAGAACATTGCCGCGACGGCAATGATGTGGGCGTACAATGCGGGGATCAGCGAGGAAGCATTTATTGCGAATGTTTATCAGTGGCGAAAGAACCGGACTGCGAACAGCCAATACAAATCCAGTCTTTGGGCACGTTATGATACCGAAAAAGGGCTCGCTCTGGAAATGATATCGCTCGAGAAGAGCGGTGCCATTCCCTCGACCGGTCTTGGAACGATTTCGATGCCGCAGGGCGGCGAGACGCAGCCCAAAGTAGAATCCACACAGCCCGAGAAAGCGCCTGATGCAGGTGGTTCTTCAAACAAGACCGAGACCAAGACGACGAGCGAGGAATTGATTCATACCGTGGTCAAGGGCGACAGCCTCTGGAAGATTGCCAATGATTACGGCGTCGAAGGCGGATTTACGGCTCTGGCCGAATATAACGGTATTTCGGTGGATGCTGTCATTCATGTCGGCGACAAGATTAAGATTCCCGGCAAAACGACGACAGTCGAGGTTCCCGTTGAAACGAAGAAAACCGAGACGCAGACCGATACGAAACCTGAACCGCCGGAGCAGACGAAGCCTCAGCCGCCTTCGGGTGGCGAGTCCAGCAAACTGGAGGGTGGCTCTGAAGGCGGCAGCAAGAATACCGAGACGTCGGGGTATATTGAAACCTCGGATGCGTCGATCAATGCCATTCAGAAACAACATCCCAATGGTATCAATGTTCTGTTTTATGGTGCAGTTACAAAAGATTCGATGGGTTATTCCGGCTATCAGAATGACAGCAATAACCGCGAATTTACGGCGCAGGCCAATAACGGTGCCAAGCTGGGGCAGACCGTCGGTCTCGATCTGAGTATCGGCACCGCAAATATTGCCAATGCCTATAGCTCATTAAAATCCCTGACGATGCAGCTGATCAATACGATCAAGACGCGTTATCAGTCAGCCAAACCCAAGGATGCACCGGAATATCCGGAACATCTGAAGATCAAGGATTTGTCGCTGTATTATCATGGATATGAAAATGGCCTGAATCTGCCCGGCGAAGATATGACGAAGTCGAATGTGGCAGATTATGTCAGTTCCGTTCGCAGCGGTCTGCGCGGCGATGTCGGCGTTCAGTTGTTTGCCTGTTCTGCCGCCAATGGCGAGGACAGCTTTGCCGAAAAAATGGCAAAGGAACTCGGCGATGAGGGGCAGGTCTTTGGCCATACGACGGCAGCGCACTGCACCGAGAACATCAATGCAAGAGTGTTCAATGCCCAGGGACAGGCGACGAACATGGTCGATGTGTTGTTCCCGGATTCCTGGTGCCAGGTCGAAGCCAAACGCATTTGGGGAGATAACTACAGTTCAGGTGCCTATACTGCTCTCAAGGGCGACCTGAATACTTATTATAAAAGAGTTTGCGGCGACTGGAATTCGAGTGAACGCAAGGCTTTCCAGAATCTCTATCCCGAGACGAACGGCGTCGGCTATTATGCGAATTATGCCATCGCAGGTTTGCTGATGTTTACGGAGCCCGAGAAGATGTCCGCAATGATGCAGCAGTCCTGGCGTATATGGGCTCTGAACAACAAGAAGAGTTCGTATTCCGGGTATGGAACGTTGGCCAGTACTTTCAGTGATACATCGGCGGAAGCAGTCATCGAATCGGCTTCAA
Source organism: Pseudomonadota bacterium (assembly GCA_017441205.1). GTDB lineage: Bacteria > Myxococcota_A > Bradymonadia > UBA4248 > UBA4248 > UBA4248. Next base: position 37,740 of record JAFRYG010000118.1, on the reverse strand, counting down.
CACCCAAGGTCGAGGTCCCGCACAGTGAGCCTTCTGCGCCAAAAGAAGCACCCCAGGCTGAACCGCCTTCTTCGTCAGGCGGCGGCAGTGCGACAGTGACGCTGACGAGTGATCAGATCAGCAGTGCAGTGAGCTACAATAAGAAGAAAAATCAGTCGATCTGTACGAAGATTCAGAAACTCGTGGGCAGTGAACCCGATGGTATCTTTGGGCCCATCACCGTTCAGGCAATTGCGAACTGGCAGGCAGCCAAAAGCCTGGAAGTAGATGGAAAATTCGGTCCCAAGTCCAAGGAACAGGCTGAAAAGGACAACTGGGTCTGGTCTTCGAACGTATCACAAACGGTTGAGGGATCGGATTCCGGAAAATCTGAAAGCAAATCAGAATCCAGTTCAGAATCCAGTTCAGAATCCAAATCGGAATCCAATACGACGCCTCCTTCTCCGCCTTCTTCGTCAACTCCAGCCATCCTTTCGGACGAAGCTGTTCAGAAAGCGATTAAATGGACGGGCGACCAGGGATATACGTCAGATTTTATCAAACAAATCGAAAAGACGGTTGGCGTTGCTCAGGATGGCAAACTGGATGCATCCGATTTCCAGGCCATTGCAGCCTGGCAGCAGGCCAAGGGACTCGATGTCGATGGTAAGTTCGGCGGCAAATCCATTGCGGCTGCGGGCCTGAGCATTCCTGTCGAATGCTTCAAGATTCCGACGCAAAAACAGGTTCGTGCCGGGACATCACCCTATGGCCCGGCCGGGTGTTCCGACAGATTGAAGAGTGTGACTCTGCCCTATACCATGTATTCCAGCGGTAATGCGAAGTCATCGATTAAAGTTCATAAACTCATTGCCGACAGAGTTTACAATATCTTTAAAGATGCGCTCGATTATTATGGAGCGGAAGGTATCAAGAAACATCATCTCGATCGGTTTTCCGGGTGCTATAATAATCGCAATGTTAAAGGTACGGACAGGAAATCCATGCATGCCTGGGGTATCGCCATCGATATCGACGGCGCCAACAACCCGAACCGCGTCGATACCAAGGGAACCGATCCTCTTGCACAGCCGGAGGTCGGCAAATTCTGGGATATCGTCGAATCGTACGGCGGCTATTCACTTGGTCGTCATAGCAATCGTGACTGGATGCATTTCCAGTTCGCCAGCTGGTCGTAACCCCTGGAATGAGATAATTAAGCCGCCGTCAGGCGGCTTTTTTTGTATGCCTGGATCCGTTGAATTCATACCGTTCGTGGGGATTCAAGCGAAAAAACAATCCATTCCGAAGAAATCAGAAGAATAATCCTGTCTCTGTGCTGAATGCATAAAACTGAGGAATTCCTCAAATCCTTGAAATCATATCAGACTTTGATTAGAACATTTCAAATGGCAATTTTGCCCAACTTTGGAGTGACTACCCATGAAACGTTCAATATGGATTTGTCTCGCTGTTTTGCTCCTGTCGGGATGCAATGAAAAAGCAGAGTATACCTGCGGCAATGGTGTGCTGGAAAGTGACGAGATTTGCGATGGTTCATTGTTTGCCAGTGAACTTCATGTGGTATGTTCCAATGGGATGACCCCGAATAAGATGCTTTTGGGGTGCACAGCCAAGTGCTCCCTGGATGCGTCAAAAGCCTGTGCTTCCTCGTGTGGAAATGGTGTCATCGAAGGCGAGGAACAGTGTGACGGGACGATACCACCGGTCATGGCTGGTTGTACCAATCCCGATATGTCCAAACTCCAGTGTCTGAATTGCCGGATTGTCGATAACGGTGTCTGTCCGTCACTCATTCCGGGAAATAATCCACCTGTCGTCAATCCTCAGAATAAGCCGGATTGGTTCCCGGAAAACTGTGGCAATGGCCAGTTGGATGAGGGGGAACTTTGCGATGGAGAACTCGTTCGAGAGGATGCAAAACAATGTCCGGTTAATATGAAACTCATGGACAATCCCTCCTTTAAGTGTCTGGATTCCTGCAGACTCGTGGATGTTCGGAATGCCTGCGAGTTTGCGCCGTTCGTATCGTGCGGTAATGGCGTCCTCAATGGAGGTGAGGAATGCGACGGAGAGGCATTCTCTGAAGATGCTCTCAATGCCATTCAGTGTGGCAAGGATGAAAAACTGGATGTAACGAAAGCTGTCTGCAATCAGAATTGCCAGATAGAATCTGCCTGTGTTCCCAGAATAGCGAACGATGTTGGATTGTTGATTTCTGAGGTCGTTCCTCATTTTCAGGTTTCCGAAACGTCGGTGGCATTCGATGGATTGGCTGTCGAACTGACAAACATGAGCAAGGTTTCTTTGGATCTTGCCTCATGTTCCCTCGCTTTGTTTTCTGAATCCGGAAGTGAAAAGACGTATTCTTTGGCATCTCTTGGATTGTCCAGCCTTAAGGCGATGGAAAGCACTGTCATCTGTTCCCAGGCAGGGCCCGATCATTTCGAAGGCGTTTGCAATGCGACGATTTCGGAAGACGGTATTTTGGAAAACATGAAGGGCATGGCTTTTCTGGGCCTCGTATGCGGGAACAAGATCGTCGATCTGTTCAATCTGAATTCATTTATTGCGGCAGTTCAGAATTATGCGGTCGATTTTGTACGTCTTTGTGATGCGGAACCGGTAACGGAATCCGAAAATGCTTTGCTCGGAAACGGCTGGTATATCGATTCCTTTACAACTTATGCACCCACTTATGGTCTGGGGTCTCACTGCAGCAGCATAGATGCAACGATCGAAAGCTGTACTTATACCGTGAGCCGCAACACATTGACCGAACGCAGTCAGTATATTGATCTTGCTCTCGAAATTAAAATCCCAGGTCAAACCGATATAACCAATAAGACAGATATTAACCCGGATATGCAGATTCAGTTTGTAACCGGGAAGGTCGCAGAAAATAAGGTAAAAGAAGAGATCATTCATCTCATCAATGCGGAGGCTGATCCCAACTGGACCAATTCAAATGGGGTTGACCGGTATATCGGAAAGTTCAGAAACTGGGATACCTATGAGGGGTTCCTGGATTACGAAGCCGGTACGTATGTTTTGGATGCTGCTATTGGTATGGGCAGCGGCGGCACCAGAATTTTCTGCGGTCCCAAAGGCATGATATCCGAAAGTGAATATGCCGTTTATGATCCGGACAAACGCAATACGCTGGTCGTTTCGTACGATGATAATGGCGGTACCTGCGGTGATGGCGTTTTGTCGGCCAGTGAAGTCTGTGACGGCAGTTCGTTTGTCGAGGACGCTTTGGTGTGTGAGTACCCGGGAGAAGTCGTTTATGATCGCAGCAAGGTTATGTGTTCCTGCAACATGCTGGATACGGCTTCTGCCTGTGCTGCTGTTCCGGAAACCTGCGGCAATGGTTCTGTGGATGGCAAGGAAGTGTGTGATGGAACTCTGATTCCGGAAGAAGCAAAAGTGTGCCCCAAAAATATGGTACTATTGGATAAACCGGTCTGGAAATGCGATAAATCATGTCTCGCAATCGATACGTTTAAGGCCTGCGAGTTCGCATGCGGCAATAACCGTGTGGATAGCGGTGAAGTCTGTGATGGTACGGATATCCCCGAAACCGCCAAAGTATGTCCCAAAAACTATATCCCTGTGGACAAACCAGAATGGAGCTGTGATACCAAATGTGCCGGCATCATAACGGATAAAGCATGTGAATTGGCATGTGGAAACGGCAAACTGGATGCGGGAGAAGCCTGTGACGGAACTTCCATCGATCATGCTGCTGCCGAAGCTAAGTGTTCATCCAGGACGACGTATGACAAAAACAGGGCTTCGTGCCTCGAAACATGTGCTGTCGACAATGCTGCATGCGTTCCTGGGTTCAATCTGGTATTCGACGAGTATATTGTCAAAAAGGACGAGAATGGAAAACCCATCGGTGTTGCTATCAGCATCAATAATTATGGGCCGGAATCCATTGATATCGGTGCCTGCAACCTTTCGGTATTAAACGAAAAAGGGAGTTTTGCTGTCGATGGTGCGACGTATTACAGCTTCCTTGAAATTGCCAAGGCTCCTGCGGGGGCGAGCAGCTATGATCTGGATTTATGCAAACCACTGGTCATCTGCAGCGAGCCGATAGGAAGCGAAACTGAGTACAAAGATATATTCGGTGACGACTGTGACGTCGTTTTGGGCGGATACGATTCCAACAATAAGCTCATCAATAATCTGTTCCTGAATTATCCGGCGATTGATACACTTCAGATTAGCTGCGGCGGCGTCAAGATCGATTACTTCGACTTTGAAGGTTTCCGTAAGGCTCTGTCTGAGGGATATACACACGGAAAACTCAAGTCATCAGATCATCGTCCATGGTCCGGCCGCACTTCCGTTTCGTTGCAGGAACGCATGGATTTGGACAAAACATCGGATATGGCTGGATTTGCCAAACCCGTATGTGAATGATCATTCGATGTATTTGTTCAGTATTGGATAAGTCCTGATTTGGTCATAAATAATATGATATGCCGGCATGATTGCCGGCATATATTTTACTCCAGATAGATGTCGCAGTCCGGGAATGCCATTCGAAATACTCCGACATTTTTCAATTATCCATGTCAGATGTAAATATTGCAGCCCCGACATGATGTATCCACAAATTGCATATCATTGACTTCTGGTGTATATGCTGCACTTGATTTAAGGGGAATGGCGTATCCCCTGCTTTTTTATTTCATACCATCCGGTAATCAAGTCAATATGGCTCAACACGATGATTTAATGGAAGCTGCTCTCAATGCTGTCAACGCAATTGAGGCGCGGCCGTCGGGTAATAGGGAGAGTGATAAGACTCCCGAACCTTCCCGACCTGATTCTGGAAAAGAATCTAATGCTCTTTCTGACGACATCGCTTCCCTGATGGGGGATGATGAAGAATTCAGTATCGATTTGTCTTTGTCTTCCCTCGATGCAATGGAGAGTTCGGACAGTAATAAACTGACATCCGATATTAAGCTTCAGACACTGGAAACAGATAATAAAAGTTCAGACGAATCCCGGGATACACTTTCAGGCGATGAAGAGTCCGGGGATTTGGCTCAGAAAGTGTCGGAACTTACAGCTGCTCTTGCTGAAGCCAGGCAAAAATCCGATGATTTGCAAAAAGAAATCGACCAGATGTATGCTGTCCAAAAACAGTTTAATGACAAGCTCATACGCGTAAGTGCAGATTTTGATAACTATCGGAAACGTGTCGCCCGCGATCAGGAATTGATGCGCAATCAGGCCGAAGAACGCATCGTAACGGGGTTTTTGCCGGTTATGGATAACCTCGAACGCGCTCTGGTTCATGCTCGTCAGCAGAACGATTATGAACAGCTGGTGCAGGGCGTCGAAATGACCAGCAAACTCTATCTTGCTGCTCTGGCAAAACATGGCTGTGTTCCTTTTGGAAGTCTTGGTGAAACATTTGATCCTGTCTATCATGATGTTCTTCAGCGAGTCATTGACCCCGAAAAACCACACAATCTGATCGTTCAGGAACATCTTAAAGGATACATGATGCATGATCATGTTCTGCGTCCGGCACTCGTCGTCGTATCTCAGCATGAAGGTGAGGAATCCTAGGGAGATAATTGATTATGTCGAAGGTAATTGGAATCGATTTGGGCACAACAAATTCCTGTGTCTCCGTTATGGAAGGCAATGATGTCGTTGTCATTACCAATCGTGAAGGCTCAAGAACGACGCCATCTATCGTTGCTTTCAATAATAATGGCGAACGATTCGTCGGTCAGATGGCCAAAAGACAGGCCGTCAAGAATCCGAAAATGACGATCTCTGCGGTAAAACGGCTCATCGGCAGGACGATGGATGACCCGGAAGTACAGCAAATCAAGTCGCTCGTTCCTTACGAAATCGTTCCCATGGGTACCGGCGACAGCCAGACTCCGGGGATTAAAGTCAATGACAAGATCTACAGTCCGCAGGAGATTTCGGCGATGATCCTGACGCGCATGCGCGAAATTGCTGAAGAATTCCTCGGTGAAAAAGTCGATCAGGCCGTCATTACCGTGCCCGCAAACTTTAATGATTCGCAGCGTCAGGCAACGCGCGACGCCGGAAGAATTGCAGGCCTGGATGTGTTGCGCGTTCTGAATGAACCGACAGCAGCTTCGCTCGGTTACGGATTCGGCGAAGAACGTCAGGAAACAATCGTGGTCTATGACCTCGGCGGCGGTACGTTCGATATCTCTATCCTCCGCCTCGGTGATGGCCTTTATGAAGTTTTGGCGACACTCGGCGATCCCTTCCTCGGCGGTGAGGACTTCGACAACGCCATCGTCGAAATGCTGATTAAGGAATTCAAAGCCGACAATAATATCGATTTGCACAATGATATCGGAGCCCTGTATCGTGTAAAGGAAGCTGCTGAATGCGCAAAACAGGAACTCAGTATCGCCAAGGAAACGGAAATTAATCTGCCATTCCTGGCCATGAAAGACGGAGTTCCCATCCATCTTTCGCGTACAATGACGCGTTCTGAACTCGAGGATCTCACGCGCCATCTCGTCGAAAAGACGATTCCCTTCTGCCAGCAGGCACTTAAGGATGCCGATCTGACTGCAAAGGATATTACGCAGGTCGTTCTCGTCGGCGGTATGTCCCGTATGCCGCTCGTACGCGAACGCGTAAGCCAGTTCTTCAATCTCCCCATCAATACTGACGTCAATCCCGACGAAATCGTCAGCGTCGGTGCTTCGATTCAGGCCGGCGTCCTCAACGGTGACCTCCAGGAAGTCGTGCTCATGGACGTTACACCGCTGTCGCTCGGTATCGAAACCATGGGCGGAGTGTTCATGCCGCTCATCCCAAGAAATACGCCAATTCCGTGCGAAGCATGTGAGGAGTTCTCCACAACCGTCGATTATCAGGAGATGGTCAATGTCCACGTCCTCCAGGGCGAGCGCCCAATGGCCTCCGAAAACCACTCACTCGCCAGATTCGAGCTCTGGGGATTGCCGCCGCTGCTCCGCGGAATGCCTAAAATCGAAGTGCGGTTCCAAATCGATGCCTCCGGTATCGTCTCCGTTTCGGCCATCGAAAAAACAACCGGAAATGAAGCCAAGATTAAGATCGAAGCTTCCGGCGGTCTGTCCGAAGATGATATCAATCAGATGATCGCCGAGGCCGATGCTCAACGCAATGCAGACGCCGAACTCCACGTTCGCATCGACAAAATAAACGAAGCAAAAGGTCTGCTCTATATGGCTGAGCGATCCCTCAAACAACTCGGTTCGTATCTTTCCGAAGAAGATGCTGCCGCAATTCGGAAGGAACTCGACAGCCATAAGGAATATCTCGATAACGATCCGACGCTGCTTTTGACCGACGATGTCGAAGCTACAAAAGTCGCACTCGAAAAAATGGCTCAGAAAATTGCTGAAATCGCCTATGCGGCAATGAGCTGAGTCCATTGTTTCCGGCCGGCGTCATTACATGGACGTCGGCTTTTTTGTATATAAAAGGTATATAAAGGGTCGAAAATATGTCACCATTCTATATATATCGAAAAACTGTCATCTTCAGCTGGATAAAACTGTGCATCGGCCTGCTTACGCTGCTGGTTTGCCTCGCTATTGGCGGTATCACATGGATGATCATTTCCAATATGGCTTTCGAACTCACTACTTCGATTGCCATCGGCTGCTCAGCTTTTCTGATCGCAGTCGTCGTGTATTACGTCATCATGGGGAAACTCGGATACAGTATTCAGATGGGACATCTGGCAATCATAGAACGCGCGCAGCGCGGTGAAGATGTACCGCCAAATCCCATTCAGTTCTCCAAAAATATCGTCAGTGAACGCTTCGGCGGAAATCGCCAGTTCTACACCTATTCCCGCGATATCGGTCTGACAGTTCGCCAGCTCGCCCGCGTCATCGCTCGCGGATTTTCTCTCGATAAGGATACCCCCGAACTCGGTTCCGGACGGTGGATTAAGCATATCATCAGTACTCCTGCTCGCCGCTGCGCCGATGAATGCTGCATCGCATACGCTCTTCGCCGCAATGACTATGAAATCACAGCGGCATGCGTGGATGCCCTGACCATTCTGATTCAGGACTGGTCTTCGTTTTCGAAAAAGGCTTTTCGACTCAGCATCATGCACATCGTATTCTGCCTGCTCGTCTTTGCGATTATCTTCACGCCGGGAATCGCCATCTTCAGCAGCATCGGCAGCATCCTCCCCTGGCTGGCTGCTTCGATCCTCATTACCCTGACGGTCAAAATCGCTTTCCTCGATTCGTATGTTCTGACCAAAATCGTCTGCGATTTCCTCGCCATTTCCGATGAAGCCAAAATCGAGCAAAAGAACTACGTCAAGCTCGACAGCTGGTCAAAAGGCTACGCCAAGCTTCGCAAAAATGCCGAAAAGATTTCGGAAAAGGCCGAAGATGATGCCGATAAGGCCGAAAGTGCAGCCAAAAAAGCAGCCAAAAAGGCCAAAAAAGAGGCCGCTGCTTTGCCCGAGGAAGTCGCTGAATCCGACGAAACACCTGAAGATGAATCCATGCAGGAATCATCCGGTTCCGATGATTCTGTCGCCCCGGAAGTTCCGGAATCTCCCGCTGAACCTGCAGATGACGTTCAGGTCGAAGCTGACAAATAGTTTTTATCTTTTGGTGCGCGGGCTATTGGCTCGCGCCAATACGCCCTGCGGCGCTTTGCTATTGTCTGTCGCCAATACGCAAAGCGCTTTTTTTTAGGCTTTGTATTGCCAAAGCTCAAAGCTGGCTCCAATACGATTGGCGTACATAGCTGTTTTTTATTAATATAGATTTTGATTAACGCGTGTGGAGACGATATCCAAACGGAGGGCAGGAATTTTCTGCTGGCAATAAATATGAAATCTCCCAAAAATATCATCGGTCTTACCGGCGGCATGGGATGCGGCAAATCGACGGTCTCTGGTTTCCTGAAAAATATGGGGTTCCCGGTTATCGATGCTGATTTGCTGACGAGGCGCGTCCACAGGGATCCGGCTGTATGCCGGAAGATCCTGGAATGCTTCGGGGGACAGGCCATCGTGGATACACCCGAAGGGCCTGTTGTTCAGCGCGGGGAATTGGCAAAACTCGCTTTTTCCAGCGAAGAATCCCGACAGATGCTCAATCAGATTATGCAGTCGGCGCTTTATACCGAAGCCCAAAATGCAATCGAACGGGCATCCAACCCCTGCATTCTGGATGCGCCCCTGCTGTTCGAAGCCCGTTGGGATGTACTGACGGACTGGAATGTCGTCGTATTGTGTCCTCTGGATGTTCGGATTCAGCGCATCCAGGCGCGCGATCAACTGCCGGAACGACAGATTCTGGCGCGCATTCAGGCTCAGATGACGGATGAACAGCGCAGCCGGCGCGCCGACAGCATTATCTATAATACATCGACTCTCGAATCCCTGCGCCGTCAGACGGAACATATATTTTCGAATATATAAAAGCAGCACCAAACGGTTGGTCATCCTCACGAAATGCGCAGCATTTCAGAAGATGTGCTGAAACGTTCCACAAAAAGACAAATAAAAAAAGCCAGCACCGAAAGGTACTGGCTTTTTACAAATGCGCATTTTGAGTGAGGGAATGCGTTCCCCCACAAAAGCATGGGTGACGATTATTCTTTTTTGAATGCGTTGGTCATGTCTGTAAAGTACTTAATCGTTGAATTATCAAAGCAGGCTTTCTGTGTAGGAACGGTCTTGCCTTCTTCGGGAACGCCATTGGGAATTTCGTAGCAGACATAGCCATCGCGGCAATCCGAATCCTGATTGCAGGATTTCAGGCACATATCGAAGCCGACATTAATTTGGCCGATTAAGGCTTCCGCACCTGAGGCACCTTCGCCGGGATAATCGACGGTATAGCTGAAGCGGACGGCGCCATCCGGGCATTTGGCATTCTGGGCTTTGGCATGATCGCCGACATTGATGCGTTTGGCATTGACGAGTGATGTTTTGTCTGTGCTAATAAGTCCCGGTGCATATTGGTGCAGTAAACCACTGCCAGCCTCTGAGATGTTGATTGCAGCAGTCAGGCAGTAGCCATCTTTGGATTTGAATGGAATGCCATTCGCCAGAACATCGTTCAATGATTTTGTCATTTTTTCATCCACGAAGCCGGCTTTTGATAGGGCATCAAGGACAGTTTTAACAAGGGAATCAAGCCCAGCAAATGTAATAGTGGCGTCATGCAGACAACCTGTAGCCATGCCATCGACTTTGATATCACTGCAGCCAACGACCTTATCCGAGAAGAAGTATGGGGCCTCAACTTTGACGTTATCATTATTGAGACCATCGAGAAGAGTCTTGATATTAAGATCAATCTCAACACCTGGTTTAAAGATACTGATTAATTTGCCAACATCCCCCATCTTTTCCAAATCTTCTGAATTCAATGCAGCATAGAGTTCTTTGCCGGTAATTGTGATTTTGCAGTCGGGATCGGTGCAGGAACATTTGGCGCCGATGCCTTTATCGTCAGCGGGAGCTGTGCCTTCGGCCACACAGGTGAATGAATCGCCACTGCACTTCGGCGTCGGATCCTTGCATTCCTGCGTCAGTTTCCAACCACCGGCTTCGCAGGTTTCGACACCTTTTTCACCACATTGCTTTTCACCGGCTTTGCAGGCTACGCATTGACCGTCGCTACAAACAGGTTTGTCTCCAGGGCATGTTTCGGTCTTAATCTGGCCGCCATCGCAGATGGTGTGAGAATCTTTCTTCGGGCAGGTCGATTGGAATTTGGCTGGATCGCAAACACCAGAGACGGGACCGGCGGGTTCATCGCATTTCCCTTCGGCTTCATTGCAGGTTTTGCCGTCTGCGCATTTCTGAACTTCTGTCCACGTATTCTCCGGGCAACCCATTAGGGTATTGCCATCACATTTAAATGTACCTTTGGTGCATTCACCGGTTGGGGGCGGGGTCTGCGGTTCATTGCTAACCTTGCAGGTGGCTGTGGCTTGGTCGCAGATTTTGCCTTCTTTCTGGCAGTCAATTTTTTCGGATTTGCCGTTATTGCATGTGATGGCAATGTTGCCGATGCATTTGGCGTCTGCAGCAGTACATGTTGTTCCATCCTGAGGTGTCTGGGTGGTGGTATCGTTGCCGCCATTATTGTTGTTATTATTGCTGCTGCTGTCACCGTCGTCGCCGCATGCGGCGAGGCTCAGTGAAAGGGCTGTAATGGCAGAAAGAGTGAGAAGTTTACGGGTAAATGTCATGTTGATTATCCTTTATCGATGTAATGGTGAACGGCCTTTGAGGCCAATTTGCAATCAGCAAACGTCGTATTCATAGTCACATTGAAGTGACAATTCAAATCCGTGAACTAAAAAATTAGAAATCCGTATAGGTGATGTTGTCACCGAGGAACGCAAAGTTCTTTTCATGATAACAGAACTTGTGATTGTTCTTGGTGATGCAGGACATTTCGCCGTCCTTGTTGCAGTCTTCGTCGGAATTGCAGGTTTTGGCACAGACTTTGTCTGTGATTATGGAATTCATTCCGACAATGGTATATTCGAAATCAGATGCAATCATTGTGCTGCCTGGCGGGCACTTGGTCATTTTTTCGGGTTCGCCGTAGCATGCGCCCAAGTTGCAAACACCGTCATCCGAAGCAGTTACAGCCGAAATGGCACAATATCCTTGCGGAAAATAGGTCGGAGGTGCAATGGCTGACTGATCCTCAGAAATGGTCTGAAGACATGCAACGACACCGCCTTCGATGCCGGTCATGTCGATGTTTTCGCAGCCCTTGATTGTGCCTTCGCCCAAGGGGGTTGGCATGGGAATTGTTCCTATCAGGCAGCCTTTGCCTTCGCAGGTGCAGGGAGAGCCAATCCATTTGTCGAGTTTGACAATCTTGCTGTTTTCTGTGCCGTTGTTGCCGGTTTTGGTGGCGTCTCCGTTATTGTCATCGTCGCCGTCATCGCAGGCACCGCAGAACAACAACACACCCAGAGCCAGACCAATATACAGATGGTGTTTCGTCATAATACCCTCAATTTGCATGAGTATGGAGGAATGTCGGATTGCAGGCAGCAATCGACATATTCAGAGCGCCATAAACGCGATTTTCTTTTTTTTGTTCAAAAAATAATCGCGGCATCCCCATAAAAAAAGCCTCATTCAATGAGGGGAATGAGGCTTCTGAATGATTTTGCTGGATTTATGTCAGATCAAAATACGTCGAAACCAACCGTGAAGAGGAGGTTGTTCGTGATCTGCCAGTCGAGCGTAACGAACGGATCACGTTTGACTTCCAGGCTGTAGTCGAAGCTTGCCCAGCTGGCGATTTTGACGCTGATCTTTGCCATGATTTCGGCATGGATGCGATCAACTTTGTCGTACATTTCCTTATCGAAGTTACCTTCGAACGGATAGTAAATACGTCCGAAGACTTCCCAGTTGAAGCGTTCGACGAGAACACCCTTGAAGTCCAGGCTGCCCTCGACACCGAGGGAGGTTGTCCACCCATCGCCGAGGTAACGGACATCGTAGAATTCGTCGCTGTCATCATCGTCAAACGAGGTGTAGCTTTCGCCATCTGAATAAAGTTCCTGACCGGCAACACCGACTTTGAACGAAATGTTCAGAGGAACGCTCTGATACGGATCCATGAAAAGACCAACGGATTCTTTCAGCGTCAGAGGAATACCGGCACTCGCCAGTTTGACTGCTTCCTGTGATTTCAGGACCTGCGTTCTGCGAAGCTTGTCATTCGATTTCTCGTCGATCTTGGTGTCTTCGTTATAGAAACGAACTGTCGTGTCCTTATCGGTAATGTAGTTGCCCGGGAAAATCGATGTTGTGAGCTGGAAACGGGCGAAAGGACCGAGCCATTCGGCGTTCGGAATACGATACAGAAGCATCGTCTGGAAATCCAGTTTATCTTTGGATTTGACAAAGCTGTCGATCGTCGGTGTCTTGGTCATCTGATTTTCAATATCGAGTTTGTTCTGCCATTCAATGGCACCACTGTTGCCGAAATTGCGAACAGCATCCAGTTCACCGTTTAAAAGCAGACCGAATGTGAAGTTCAAACCGTCTGTCACACCATCGACGTCTTTGTTGTAACCGAGCTGTGCGGAACCACCAATGTGAAGTTTGGGATACCAGCCGGTCTCTCTCGTAAATCCGTCTTTAACGGTTTTTTCGAGTGCTGCATCCTTGATGACCGCATTTTCTGCATCGATTGTAATGCTGGAATCGCCCTGGACCTGTGAATTGTCCTGTGCCAGCGCTGTCGTGCACAGACCTGCCATACAAAGGGCACCCAGTGTTGTCGTCAGGGTTTTAAAACCATTCAACATATGATTTATTCTCCTGTGAAAATGCCTCCCAAATGGAGGATAGAAACAAATTTTTTCCTGTAGCCCGTTCAGTTACAAGATAGTGACAGAGGCGTCTTTTAGCACTTTCTTCTGTAGGTATCAAATAACTGTGGTATGCCTGACCATTGATAAACGCAAACGTCTGTCAATGGTCGAAAAAAAAGTTCATGACTCAAGATGGCTCCAGTCATGAACCGTGAAGAAACGTAATGGGTTATTGATTATTCACCGTAAACTTCAAATTCGGTAATGTGAATCGCTTCGGCATTGTTGGCTGTTGAAATCACGCCAATCTGAATGGCATCAATTTTTGCCGGGTTCTCGAAGCTGCCGGTGATAAACTGGGTATTATCATCATAGGCATTGTACGAGAGTTCCGGGCCGTTCCAAAGTACTGACCAGGTATAGGTTCCATCATCCTGTTTTGTTCCGCCCAGAATATCAAAGCCGCTCAAATCCTTGCTGCCCGTAAACAGCGCAAAACGACTGACAGTTACCGGCGTCTGATAGGAATAGCCGATGAGTGTAATATATTTATCATTCGTACTGGCATTGCCGGCGGCATCATAGGTCGAACGCTTCGGGTCGATCTTCCATATCATGTCATTGGTTTCGCTTTTGGCTCGATTGCCGTCACACAGGGATGCCATTTTTGAACCCGAAATGCTGCTGTATCCCTGACGACCCCAGGTACGATCTCCCGTCTGGCGAAAGACATTGCCCAGACCGGCCTGCATATATTCTTCGACACTGGCTTTTCCGGAAGCTTTAAGCGTTTCGCTGCTGATCTGCATCACGTTGGTATCGTGAAGGATACTCGACGTAAACAAAACCCTCATATCATGGCCGCATTTTGAACAGGTCGCTTTGGCAACGCCATCCGTATTGTGGGATGCTGCCAGGCTGATATCGTGCGGTTCACCAAATTCATGTTCGCAGGTTTTGGTCGTTGTCGTTGGCTTGATCTTTGTCAGCTCCTCAATTTTTTTCTTGATGTCAGACATCTTTTGAGAGCTTTTCATAATGCTCGCAAAATTGGTCTTGACGCCTGATTTGTATTTTTTGGCATAGCTTTTCAGCTTATCCTCAAAATCTGATTGTTTTGAATATAAATTATGAGGCAGTTTCGTCGCAGGGGTATTGGTCATAATAGAGTAGGCCGATGCTGCTGTAATGTAGCCAGAGAGGTAATTCGGGTGACGCCTGGTTCCGTCACTTTGATAAACCCTGAAATCCCAGAGCGTGTAGTCTTTCTTTTGAATAAAGGCATGGACGACGCCGCCCCAGTCCGCAACTGAATATTTGGCTTCTTTGGCGTCTTTGCGGTCTGCTTCTGCATAGCTCTTGCCTTTGCCGCTGGCTCCCGGATGATAGGCATATTCCTGCAACAAATATATATATTTTGCTTTTGAATAGGTATTTTTTACTTTGTTAAGCGCAGTCTTGAGTGATTTGCTGTGGCTCGATACCGCACCATTACTGACGATTACGTAATCGACTTTTTTGCTGTCGATCTTGACCCTTTTTTTACAAATATCAAGAGAACCGGAGATTGAGGCATTTGGGTAGGTACAATTATATACATTGACATCGACATTTGATTCGACCTTTTTGGCCAGTCGTATAAACTGTCCACCTGTATCCTTTTTACCGGTTTTATCTTTTGTAAGCTTCTTAACAACCTCACCATAATAAATTTGGGAATTGCCGATAAAAATGACGGTTTTGCCTTTCAGGGACAGAGGCTTGGGTTCAGTTGTTTCGACGATACTTTCCAGAGCTTTGATGACGGTGAACACTTCCTCCTCGGTTGTCGGAGGATCCGGTTCCGGAGTCTGGTCTTCTGGCTTTTCCAGTTCATCATCATCAGGTGGAATGGGAGGATCATCTTCGTCCTCCACTCCAGTCCCCTGATTTTCATCTCCGGTATTCTGATTCTCATCTCCGGTATTCTGATTCTCGTCGCCGGTTCCCTGATTCTCATCTCCGGTATTCTGATTTTCATTACCAGCAGAATTGCCGGATTCAGATCCATTTCCTGAATCCTGGGGCTGACCTGTTCCCGGTTCCGATTCGGGGGTATAAGATGTGTCTTCGTCACATCCGTAAAAACACAGCGCTGCCGACAGAATTGCCCCCAGAATAAGACCAGGGCGATGGTATTTTGCTTTCATTTGAAGTTTCCTTGTGGGGAGGATGGAAAATGCAGAAAACCAATGACACACAGTATTCTGATCTAATTCATGGAACCTGGCATTGCAAATATTTCCTGGGAATTTTTCTTGATTTTGGGAATGTTTTTTATTTTGGATTCGCTTGAATATTGAATCTGAATAAAGAACGCGTTAAAGACCGCAGGATTTTTTATGCCTGCCTCTGCGGTGAGGGTATCGGTATCATTATTTCAAAATCGGCCTGGTTCATTCATGTTTGAGTATTTCGTTGGCTTGCGCTACCTGCTGAATCGCGCAAGGGTCAGTCTTTCCATTATTTCCGTCATCTCGATCCTTGGCGTATGTCTGGGGGTTATGGCGCTTGTATCGGTGATTTCGGTGGCCAGCGGTTTCGAAGACGTCTTTCGCGACAAGGTTCTGGGCGTCAACAGTCACGTCCTGGTGATGACCTACAAGCAGGATGATTTTCGGGAATATCGCGATGTGCAGAAGACGCTTGAAGAGTTTTCTCCCGAAATTCTCGAGACTGCACCGTTTATCTTTCATGAAATGATGATTGCCATTGGCTCCAAGGTGTCGGGAATTCTCATCAAGGGCGTCGAACCCGAAACCATGATGGGGGTCAGTGATCTGGCCAAGTATATTATTGCGGATGATGACGATGCGCGCGCTGAACTGCTCAAGGAACTCCATTATCTGCCAGCCAGGGATGGAGAAGTACCGCCGGTAATCATCGGTCGCGTCCTGGCAGAAAAACTCAAGGCAGGTATTGGAGATGAGGTGCGGGTAATATCGCCGCGGCGCGGAATCGTAGGGGAACATCGTTACGGACCGAGCCAGATGGAACCGACGCAAAAGCGTTTTCGTATCATTGCCCTGTACGATTCGGGGTTCTATGATTACGACAATCGCCTCCTGATTTGTGATTACAAGGCATTGCAGGATTTCTTCAATCTGGATGATGTCGTGACCGGGGTCGAAGTGCGCGTGAAGGATATCACCAAAACGGGTGAGCTTCGGGATGCCGTCACGCCGATATTGAATACCAATCCTGCTATCGACCGGTTCAAGGTCATCGATTGGCAGGATTTGAACCGCAACCTGTTTACGAGTCTGCATCTGCAGAAAATCACGCTGACGATCATCATGCTGTTCATCGTGATTGTGGCCAGCTTTAACATCGTCGGTACGCTGATTATGATGGTTCTGGACAAGCAGCGGGATATCTCAATCATGAAGTCGATGGGGGCCAGCGACGGAATGATCATGCGGTCGTTCATTTATCAGGGGATGTTTATCGGCGGTATGGGAACGGTTCTGGGGCTTATCGGTGGACTCATTGCCTGTGAATTGCTCAGTTTGTATGATTTTGAACTGGATTCGACGGTTTATCTGATCGGTACGCTTCCGGTCAAACTTGAGTTTTCCGTTTTCTGCGGCGTCGGATTGGCGACGCTTTTTATCAGTTTTCTGGCGACGCTTTATCCTTCCTGGTGGGCAACTCAGATGTCGCCGATCGAAGGATTGCGTTATGAATAGGGTATGTCATTCACTGACTGTTATTCTGTGATCCCGTGTTTGGTTTAGGATTCCCCGAAATTATTTTTATCCTGATCGTAGCGACGATCATTCTCGGACCGGAGCACATGCCGCGTGCGGCACGTGCGATCGGACGGTGGAGTGCCAAACTGCGGAGCGCAGCGACGAGTTTTGAGACTGCGCTCACGGAGGATGAGGACTTTCGCGAGGTTAAAAACGATCTCAACGAGATAAAATCTGAACTGAAGGCCGCCAGAAACGAGATGGTTTCTGCCAGAAATGAAGTGACCGATGTTTCGGAGGAAACACATCAGGCATTTCAGAAAGCCAGGGAAGAACTCACTCTGTTTCAGGCCAAAACGGGGCGCGATGCCGGAACGGATGCAGAATCTGATGCAAAATTGGATCAGGTACCCGAACCATCTCCATTTATGTCGCAGCCCCTCGGCAAAATCTCAGCTTCAGTGGATGAAGGAAGGGATGGTCAGAAGTCGGTTCGGCTATCCTTTCCCAAATTACTCAGCGGAGAGATTTCGCGCCAGGTATCGCGCAGACGCGTCGAATTGCAGGTTCCTGCATGTCCGGCCACGAAACATCGAAGCGTTGCTGTGGCTGCGGTTTGTCCTTCCATGCCGTTTTGCAGAATACGTGTGCTGCCAAAGGCCGGAAAAACTTCCTTTGGGGATTTGCGTAAGGTCAGGCTAGCGCTGCCTGCAAATAATAAATAATCTATGTCACAAGAACAGCTGCCATCCACTACAGACGAAAACTCCCGCGAAATGCCGTTTTATGCGCATTTTGTCGAACTTCGTTCCCGATTGATCAAGTCGATTGCTGCGGTAGCTGTCGGGACACTCGCCAGTTTT
Organism: Pseudomonadota bacterium; assembly: GCA_017441205.1. Lineage (GTDB taxonomy): Bacteria > Myxococcota_A > Bradymonadia > UBA4248 > UBA4248 > UBA4248. The sequence continues at coordinate 19,790 of JAFRYG010000118.1, read as the reverse complement.
TCGTTTGCCCCCAGACTGTACGCTTTTCTGGCTGCGCCGATTTATGAGGCGCTTCCCGAACAGGCCCGACAGCTCATCTTCCTCAATCCCGTCGAGCCTTTCTTTGTTTACCTTAAACTGAGTGTACTGGCCGGTTTCATGCTGACATCGCCGTTTGTCTTTTTTCAGGTGTGGCGTTTCATTGCCCCGGGCCTTTATGCGCACGAAAAAAAAGCGATTGTTCCGCTCGTCGCAAGTTCGTGTATCGTGTTTGTACTGGGAGCGGCCTTTTGCTTTAAGATCGTGCTGCCGCTGGGATTGCAGGCGCTCATCGGGGCTGGCATGACGGATGACTTTGCGGCGATGGCGCAGATTTCCATGGCTGCATATTATGACCTCGTCATACGGCTCATCGTCGCATTCGGTATCGTCTTCGAAATGCCCATATTCAGTTATTTCATGACGAAACTCGGCGTCATTACCTACCATTCCCTGATCAAACACTGGCGCATCGCCGTCGTGATTATCTTTTTGATCGCGGCAATGCTGACTCCGCCGGACGTTATTACGCAGATCGCGCTTGGGTTGCCGATGTGCCTGCTTTATGGCGTATCGATTTGGATATCGCGCATGGCTGGTCGTCCCCGGAAATCAGAGGAATCATAAAACAAGCCCGGGCGTATGAAATAGCCCGGGACGCAGGGCGTATTGCCCGCAGGGCAATAGCCTGCGAACAAAAATGGAATGATTCGTATATGCACCCGAATATTGTTTGTTTTTATGTGATGTGGTAAAGGTTTCGCGCATTTATCTGATCTGTGGGTCTGATTTGCAAAGTTTTTATGGAGGCTCGTTGATGTACAAGCATTCATGTATACTGTGTTGGTTGTTTGTTTTAATCATTACGCTGGTACCGGCTTATGCCTGGGCAAATAGTCTGACAATTGTCGATGTCGATTCTCCCAAAGAGGGTTCATTCACCGAAGAAGCTGAGCTTTCGGTATATTTTGATCTGCGCCATGGCGAAAGTATGTCGCCTGTTACCGGTATCAATACCGATAATTGCAGCGTACTGATCGATGGCAAAAAGCCGAAAGTCGTTAAATCCGAGATGGTCGAATTTTCTGACGGCAATAAGGGCGTCGGCGTGCTCTTCATTTTCCCGATTGCCAAGAACTATACAGAAGACAGTTTCGGTATCCGAACGACACTGACGACGCTCGTTCAGCTCTTTAACCGCAACATCGATATGGTCAATGCCATTCCCTATGATGTTGCTGCAACGCCCACGGGATGGTCAAAGGCTTCGGATGGTGAGCTGAGCCGCAGGCTTGGTGAGATGCAGACGTCGGATGTTCTTGAACCCAACCTGTTTACAGCATTTTCGCCGGCAATTTCCGTCCTTTCGAACCTGCAGAACGTTTCGCAGAAATACGTCGTGATCATCAGCGATGCCGAAGGTGCTGTCGTCGGTAATCCTGAACGTGCCAATCAGTTCATCGGTGAATTTACCAATCAGCTCAAAAAGAACAATATTACGCCCATTGTCGTCGGTTACAGCCCCGATGGTCTGGGGGCCATGGGCAATGTCGGTTTGCTCAAGCGACTCGCTACCAACGTCGGCGGTCCCTATTTTCAGGCCGAGAATCTTTCGAGGTTCCAGCAAATCATTCAGAGTGATGTATATAATTATATCTTTAAACAGTATATATATCGCGTAACGCTGGATATGTCGGGTGACAATTACCTCGAACCCGGAAAGTATAACCTTCAGCTGGTCGTCAAGACGAGCAACAGCGAGGATAAGGCGGCCTATAAGATTAAGTGGCCGCAGCTCAAGAAGAATCGCGCATGGCTGTGGTTCACCATCGGCGGCGTCTTCATTCTGGGCATTGCCGTGGCAATATTTATTATCATTCGCCGTCGGGATGATGAAGAAGAGGAGTTTGTGGACGAAGGACCGCAGGAAGTCTGCTGCGCCAATTGCGGCAAGGTCATTCCGAAGCAGTTGTTCGGGTTTAACGGCGAGTTCTGTCTGTCGGGTGGGTTGCCGGACTGCCCCTATTATCAGATGCCGGATCGCGGAAAGATTCAGATTACTCGCGGGCCCATGGCCGATACGACGTTCTTTATCAAGAAAGACCTGACGACAATCGGCGCATATCCCGAAAATGATATCTATCTGGCCGACAAATCCGTGTCCCGAAAACATGCCGCCATCAAAACAGATGAAGGCAAACGCTACGAAATCCGTGACTTCGGATCGTCCAACGGACTTTATATCAATAATGAAAAGGTCGATCGCAAGTTCCTGCGTGACGGCGATCTGATTCGTTTCGGAACCGTCGAAACGGTCTTCAAGCTGAAATAATCATTTTTATGGCAAAGGGAAAAAGGACGCCCGGAGGGACGTCCTTTTTTGTATGCATAATGCGGGTATGGAAAAAAGAATTCGCCAATATACGGTCCTAATCAATGAAGACGGCATGCGGCTGGATGAGTTTCTGTCCTATAAAATAGGTCGTTTTTCAAGAACTCAGGCCAGTCATTGCATCAAGGCCGGTGCCGTGGGGATCGAACCCTACCGGCCGGTCAAGCCTGCACTCAGGATCCATACTGGTGACGTGATTTCTCTCGCGCAGACGATGTCCGGCGATGTCCCGATGTACGATGAAGTGCAGCTTATCGATGAAACGCAGGATTTTTGGGTCTTTAATAAACCGGCGGGAATGGCTGTCCATCCTACGGCCAATATCTATCACAATACGATGACGCGCTATGTCGAAACGATCATCGGACGGCCGGTTTATGTCGTGCATCGGCTCGATAAGGAGACATCCGGTATTCTGATTATGGCAAAGACGCCCGAGGTCAGCAGGGATCTCGACGGTCTGTTCCAGTCCCGGGATGTCCAAAAACAATATGATGCTGTCGTATATAATGCAAAATCCAGGTATTATCCCGGATGTGTATTTGACATCGATATTCCCCTCGGGTTTGCGGGTGTCGTTTTGCCGAGAATTACCATGGGTGTCGGAGAACTCGAAGCCCATACACACTTCGAATGCGTCGAAATTCATGGGTGTTTTGCATGGCTCAAGGCAGATCTGCACTCCGGACGTCAGCATCAGATCCGCGTGCATCTGGCACTCAATGGAACACCTATTTTGGGTGATAAACTGTATTTATTCGGTGAAAACTTCTATAAGGATTATCTGGATGGGGAAAAGACACCAGGCTTTACCCCGTACAGACAATTGCTGCATGCCTCAAAACTGGCTTTCGTATGGAAGGATAGGGCAATGGAATGGAATGTTCCGTGCCCGGAAATCATGAAAACAGTTTTGCGCGGGCCGGTACTGCCGGACTTGTTTCCCGGCGATTATGCAAAATTATTTCTGGATTCCTGATCATCTTCATCCTGTTATCTGAATATGAGGTCCTGTCATCATGAACCTGAAAAAACGACGGTATTGTTTTTTAGTTTTATCGCTGTTGGCTGGACTGGGTACCGGGATGGGATGCAGCACCGAAAGCATGCCGGTATCGCACGATGCGGATTCGAATGCATTCTCGGCGCGGACGCTCCCGATATTCAATGGTGAGCGCGTAACCGGTAATAATGAGCTTTCGACGGTCGGACTGACGGTTGAAGTCGTCGATGGCTTTGCTCCTTTCTGCACGGGAACGCTGATCGCGCCGGAATACGTCCTGACGGCTGCGCATTGTATTTCGGAATGCAATGACGGGGGTGAATCCATGGCCGGACAGCGCGATAAAATGCGCATTTCCATCGGACAGTCCCGTGCAACTTTTCGCGCAAATTACGAAATCGAGTCTTTCCATCCGCATCCGCAGTTCGTCTGCGAATCCACTTACCTCAAAAATGATATCGCAATCCTCAAACTTAAAGAGAAAGTCGATGTGCCCTACGTCGTCCCTACACCTCCGCTGCCGCCTTCCCTGGCTTTGACGACAAAGGATGTCGATTCCGAAAAAGGAATCACCATGACTGTCGTGGGGTTCGGGCGAACGGAACCTGCACAGAAGGATTCCAAAGGTTCCAAATACAAAACGAGTCTGCCGATTTATGCCCTGTGTCCACTCGAAGGCACCGGAAGCAAGAATTGCGGTAATCAGTATACGAAATCAAAGGGCTTCTTCTATTATGATGTCACGACCCACAAAACGGGAACCTGCGAAGGGGATTCCGGAGGGCCGTCATTCATTACGAAAAACGGCAACAAATTCGTGGCAGGTGTGACGAGCTTTGGACAGGAGAATTGTCAGCATGTTTCGGCGATGACGGATGTCAGCGAGTATTATGATTTTATCGTCGGTATCGTCCCCGATGTTATCTCGGATCAGCCCGAAGACTGTACCAATGGCAAGGATGACAACAATGACAAACGGATCGATTGTGATGATCCCTGGTGTTTTGCAATCACCGAATGTCTTCCCGAAGACTGCAGCAATCATATCGATGATAATAATAATGGATATAAGGATTGCGATGATGCAGCCTGTTCTGAGGATGTTCATTGCCAGAAGGAAATTTGCGACAACCTGTTCGATGACAACCTCAATGGGCTCATGGACTGCGATGATCCGCAATGCAGCAAAGAACCCGGATGCAGAAAGGAAATCTGCGACAACAACATCGACGATGATAAGGACGGCAACAAGGACTGCGATGATATCGCCTGCTCAGATGAAGTCATTTGTCAGAATGAGATTTGTAATAACAAAATTGACGACAATGAGAATGGCTATATAGACTGCGAGGATCCTGGATGCGCAGATGATGTCGCATGCAAAAAGGAAATCTGCGACAACGAGGTCGACGATAATGAAAACGGCTATACGGACTGCAATGATCCGGATTGCGCAAAAGATGCGCATTGCCAGAAGGAAATCTGCGACAACGACAAGGATGACAATGCCAATGGCCTGAGTGACTGCGACGATCCGGATTGTGCAGATCAAGAATTATGCAAGGATAAACCGCAGGGCCCCGAAGAACCCGATGCCCCGGACAAGCCCGAACCCAAGCCGGCACAACCCGGTCCCGGTGAGGAATCGGATCAGGGAGGATCCGGCGGCGGTGATTGCGCCATTCAGATGTATGGAACCGGAACGCCCGGGCTGGCAGTATTATGGTGCATTTTGCTGGGCGCAGGCATGATCCTGCGCCGAAAAAAGGACTCTATTCCTTAAAGAGCGGCGTGCTGAAGTAACGTTCGGCAGTATCGGGCAGAATCGTGACGACGGTTTTGCCCGGACCGAGTTTTTCGGCCAGAGCCAGCGCGGCTGCGACGTTGGTTCCACTCGAAATGCCGCACATCAAACCTTCCATGCGGGCCAGATTTTGTGCGGTCTGGATGGCTTCATCGTCGCTGACGACATAGATATCATCATAAATTTTGGTGTTCAGGTTTGCGGGAATCAGACCGTCGCCGATGCCCATCTGCAGATGCGTGCCGATCGTTCCGCCAGCCAGAATCGCGGCATTCTGCGGTTCGACGGCCCAGATTTCCACGAACGGATAAATGGATTTTAAAATCTCGCCGATGCCGGAAATCGTCCCTCCCGTGCCTATGCCAGAACAAAAACCGTGGATGGGGCCGGCGACCTGCTCGAGGATCTCGAGCGCGGTGTAATGCTTGTGGACCATCGGATTGTTGGGGTTCGAAAATTGCTCGGGAATATAGACGTTGGGGTTCTCGGCGGCCATTCTCTTGGCAGTACGGGCACATTCCGCAATGGCTTCGCCGATATTGCCGTCGTCGTGGATCAGAATGACTTCAGCACCATAATGCTTGACGAGCTTTCTTCTTTCTTCACTGACGGAATCGGGCATGATGATGATGGTCTTGTAGCCGCGCACCGCGCCGATAAGGGCGAGTCCGATGCCCTGGTTGCCGGATGTCGGCTCGACGATAATCGTTTCGGGGCCAATGATGCCGGCATTCTCTGCAGCATTGAGCATGGCAAGGGCCGTGCGGGTTTTGACGGAACCGCCGACATTGAGACCTTCATATTTGACGAGAACTTCCGCTGAATTCGGACGTTTCAGGCGGTTCAGACGGATCATGGGAGTGGAGCCGATGGCTTCGAGAACATTATTACAAATCATATATGCTGAACTCCGGAAATAGGTTTAAGTCTATCAGAGCCGAAAGCTTCGATAAAAACCGGCGTGTCGTTTATCGTTTGAACCGCTGTTTGTATAGTTTTTTATCGGGGGGCGCGCTTTTTTTTGAAAAAAATACGCGCGCCGTGCGCCGTGCTATTGCTGCCGCAATACGCCCGGCGATTATCCTGTGGGTGGGGGCAATGCAGAACGACAATCCTCAAAAGACCCGCATAATCAATCGATCAGTCTTTGAGTGTTTTCAGACATTCCTGGTACGCCTTCATCTCTTTGCCGCATAACCTTTCTTCTTTCTCCAGTTCTTCTTCGCACTTTTCCCTCTGGTCATCGTCGTTGGGATACTCCCTCCTGCATCTGGTGAACTTTTGGGTTTCTTCCTCCCATTCGCTGCATTTCTTATCGGTTACGCAGGTATATTGAGCTATCATCTGGGAACCGCACGGTTCCATTTTTTCTGCCCAGTTCTCCTGATTCTCAATGACCGCAAGACATCCGGCCTTGGTATTGCTGTCGATACTGCGGCAGTGGTCAATATAATCACAATACGTTTCATAGACCTGTTGAATTTTGGAGATAATGTTTTCGGGTTTGGTCGATTCTCCGTTTGCTGAACCGCCATTTCCAGATTCGCCATTGCCTGATTCATTTTCAGAACAGGCAAATAGTAGCAGAGCCATAAAAATATAGACAAAAAATCTCAAACTCATTCGCATATCATTAGCCTCCTTGAAAAAGTGATTCATATACCAATGAAGACGTACCTTGTTGCCGGAAAGGTGACGTGCTTTGTCGTCAGAGTTTATGGAATCAAAAATAATTGTCAAAAGCTAATTGTACTGCTATAAGAGGATGTCTGCCTTTTCTGGCCATATAAATGAGCTTCTGAACAGCGTCAGAGCACTTCCGCATTTGTCAGAAAGCAGAAAAATGAGCTTATTCAATCATATTGCAATGTGGTTTAGCACACATGTCAATGGAATGTTTTACACTTGGTTCGTATTTTTTACGGAGATACAATGGCTTCCCGCGATGTATTGAACGATTGTGATGTGGTCCTTAAAATCTTATCCGTGCTGAATGTCTCGCGTCCGGTCGCATTGGCTGCAATCAGTCAGAAGACGGGTGTGAAGCTGGCGGATATCATTCGGTTCAGCCGGCGCCTTGAGGCGGAAAAGATTATTGAACGAACAACCGATAATGGAAATACATTTTATGTATTAAAAATAGAAGATTATAGGGATAAAATAGAAAGCATGTTTGAAAGGCCGGCTGCACCGGAACCGCAGCAGCCCGCCGCGTCCCTTAGCAGTCGTGAAGCAATTCTGCAGCGACGTTCCAAACGTGCAGCCCTGGCTGCCAGCGCCGAACTTCAGCGCGTATCCAGCGAAACCAATAAACGCACTACTCCCGAGCGCATCAGTGCCGTCGACCTGCTCGCTCTCAAGCGATCTTCCGGATCCTATCCCCGCATATTTAATAATACAGTTCCTTCGAGAGTATCCGGACTCAATCCGGCACAAACGACGATCGGCTGCTCTTCACCTCTGCTGCCCACTCAGTTCCGATCATCAGATTCCTTCAAGAGCGTCGTCAGATCTTCCGGTTCCTATAAAGCTGTTTTCGTCAACCGGCCTGCTGCAAAGGGGAGTCAGTCTTCGCGTTCCTCATTCACCGGGATGGCACCTGCCGGCTTTGAACCCATGCCATTCGAACGTTCGGATACGAACTTTAAACAGAGTTCCGATATCATTCCGGCCGTTCGCGGTTCCATCATTCCCTATCGGGCGATGGCTCAGAATAAGCCCGATATCACAGAGGCCGATATTCGCAATAAACTGGCTTTGTCCATGGATTTCCCCCTGATTACACTGCTGAGTCCGAGACCCTCTCATGCGCTCTGGGCCTCCTGCTCTGCTCTGGCAAATGTCGGCGGCGGAGTCCTCGTCCTGGGTATGAAAAGATATGAACGGGATGATGATGTAACCTATTATATTAAATCTGTTAATAATCCCGAAGAATCTATAAAAACTCTTCTCCGCGCATTCAATGACAGAACTATCATCAGCGATTGTCCAAGAGATCCCAACTTCATCGAAATTGTAGAATTCGGTAGAAAAAAAGTTCTCGTTGTTCATATTGATCCGGAACAGCTTTCCAGTGCGCCGCTGTATACATCGCGAGATTCTTTCTATTCCCGCGATAATTCAGGCTGCTATACATATCGAAATGGTGAGGTCGTCCATTGTACTGAAGAAGAAGTCAAAGCGCTTTGGATCGCAAAACGATTCGCTCAGGAAGAACCCGATTGGGATCAGAACGGCGTTCTCATTCCCGTCGAAATGGAACGCAGGAAAAAGCTCAATCTGCCGCCCATCCTTGATGATGCCGTCCGGCCGCTTTCGCGCAAAGTCAGTACGTACGGACAACCGCTTCCGCAGCAGCATATCCCCTATGCCATGCGGGTTTCGGAAAATGCCCGGCATTATGGAAAAACTGTTGAGCCCGTGCAAAATCAGCCTGAAGCCATCATTCCGGAAGAGGATAAATATGGTGAGAGCTCTCTGGCCGCTCTGATTCAGGAAGGTACGACGGAACGCGTCCCGAGACGCGCAGCTGCTTTGGGAAGTGCTCCCGCAGAAGATACCGGTACTTCGCTGCAGAAGCTGCTTATTGCAGAAGATATTCGCATTTCGCCGCAAAGCGGTGCTTCCAAATCCAAAGATGTATCCAAATCCAAAGCCGAAGAATCTGTACAGCCCGTTCTGAATCCATCAGATACAACAGATGATCGTGGTGAAGTTCCTCCGGTTTTGGCTGGTTTTGACCGATCACTGCTGGATGAAATCGCGGCTCCGGCCATCGATCATCCCAGACTTCCGGCAGTCCGTCTGTGCGAAGTTTCTGCATCCATTCTGCAGGAGGTCCGCCTCAGTTCCGCAGAACTCGCCGATATCCTTCATAGGAAGCTCCCGGTCGTGCGCGATAAGATTATTCCTCAGCTCAAACAGCGTTCCGATTTTCATCAGCTGGACAACACCTATTATATTTCATCAGCGAAATAGGATTTCTTTGTGTTGCTGCATTTGGGCAGGTTTTGGGCGAGCGTATGGATGCCCCTGCAGGGGCATCCATAGCGAGCAAACGAAGCCGTATGCGCCGTTGGCGCATAGGCGAGCAGAGACGTTCGGCAGAACGTCTCTGGCGGCGCGTATTGCGCAGAAATAGCGCCGCCCTCCAAATAATATCAGGATAAATGCCGCATGAACGCCGCCATCGACTGCGGATTGGGAAACAGCATCGCAAAAGCCTGAGTTTGCGCAAACAGACGCATCCACACCGTCAGATGATCTGAGGCATGTTCGGGATCCTGTGCGGCCGCCAGCCCTCCCAGCGCCAGTCCGAACGTTCCCAGCGATACCGCCGGAAAACGAGACGTTTCGCGCAGAAATACCGCTTCATAAAGTGCATAGCGGATGTATTTGCCAAAGTGATGATCGGGCTTCAGAATGTCGAAAGCGGTCAACGGCTTTTCGAGCAGATTGCAGAGATTTCGTGCGTGTTCGGCGTGTCTGGTCGAACCCAGCTTGTCGGCTTCCTGTCGAAGCGGAGCTGCCAGAGCCCGGAAGGCCTTTTGAACATCCTGAATGAATGGCCTCGGAAATTCCCGAATCTGCGAAAGACTGCCCTGCGCCAGTGAGGCAAGCAGCGCCGGATAGGATAGATTGCCCTGAAGCCAGGCCAGAATCTGGCTTTCCTGAATCCTGGCCTGAAGCGTTTCTTCTTCATCCGGAACGCGGATTATCGGACGATAGGAGGCATTTTCGATGAGATCGTCGATCGTTTCTTTCATCTCGGTCCGGTACTTTGAAAGAACATCGGAATGACACGGCGTGAGATCGCAGACGCGGTAATTTGCATAGCAATAGGGTTTGATGCCAATGCGAATCTCCGATTCGGTGCGTATTGCGATCAGAGGGAATCTGCGGCATGCCGCCGGCTTTTTGTGTGCCCCCATCTGACCGTGAATGCGGCAGCGATGGTTGTCGTCCAGAAAGAAACATCTTTTGCCGGGAAAATTCAGGAAATACAGGCAAGTTCCGTCTGGTTTGAGCCCTTTCATGATCGGATTGATGTCTTTTGGGACGTCTTCGAGCGTCTTGTGGGCTTCCAGAATATTGGCATGTTCTTCGTCGTTCAGAGGTCCGACGAGCTGGGCAAGACAGGAACAGCCGCACATCTCGCACTTGTGTTCCAGGGAATACGGAATCGAAATCCGCATATCTTCTGCGTGCATTTCGACGATACCCAGCGTCTGCAAATGCTCAAGTTCCGCAGCGAGTCCTGCTTTTCCGATGTTTTTGCACGTCTGGGCTGCAAGTCCCGTCAGGATTTCGTCTGCAGAGGCATCCGGATATTTGAGCAGGATGTCTGTAATCCGAATTTGAGTATCGGTCAGTTCGACAGATTCCTGGCCCAATCGCACTGCCTGGACATTCTGTGATGTCGTTTCGAGCGAAACGGATGAAGTACAGCGATAATAGTCGATTCTCATTAGAATTGCTGGGGCTGGCTGAGATATTGCCGAATCCACCCAGCACTTCGGTACAGGGCTGCGGCAACATCCGGATTGACGTAGTGAACGATCTCAACCTTAAACTCAAAGATGCGCAGAAGCCCCGATATCGGAAGCCTCTGGACCTGGGCAAAGCGAACCAGCTCGCTCATGAGATTTTCCCATGCGCGCTGCTCACCATAGACGCCTTCGAACCAGACGATGAGCAGCAGCGCTTCGAGCTGGGCTATTTTAAGTCCGTACGTTCTGGATTCATTCGCAATCTTGAGCAGCTCTTCGTAGTACCAGCGTCCCGGTGTAAAGAAGACATTCACTTTGATGACGTTTAATCTGGCAAGGTAAATCTGCTCAAGATATTCAGCAGTCTGAGCAATTCCCTGGGCTTTCGAGTAATAGCGTTCCGCTGCCGCAAAATCTCCGCGATATTCGCAGATCAAACCATTGGCGCAATAAAGATTGGGGCGGCCTGCATTGGATTGATGAACATCGAGGAGCATTTCTGCCTGATTGAGGGCATTCTGTGCAGCTTCGACATTGCCCTGGAAGAGACTGAAAGTCCCCAGTTCCGTCAAAAGTGAGACCTGAGCCACAAAATCATCTGTTTTCTGATATTGAGCCAGTGCCTGATTGGCCAGGGTCATGGCATTGTCAATTTGTCCATGTGCGAGCTCAATATTCGAAAGCAGCGCCTGACAACGGGCATTGCCGACCATGTCGTGATAATCCTTGAACAGCGGCATGCTGCGCAGAATGAATTTCTGGGCTTCATCAAAGACGAGCTGCTGAATGTTCAGAGCTCCCATCTGGGTCAGTGCATTGGCAAATCCCAGCTGATCCCCGAGCTTTTGATAGATTTCGATAGCGGATTCATTGGAGATGCGCGCATCGTCGGGGCGCATGAATATGGCGTAGGTCTTCGTCAGGGCCAGTAATACGCTCGCTTCATCCGCCGTATTGTTCACCGTCTGATAGTTTTTCTGGGCTGCGATAAAGCATTCATGCGCCTGTCTGGCCGAACCGAGAGACAGATAGATCACCCCGAGTTCATAGAGAGAATTGCCCATCAAATCGAAATTCGCAGCATTCGAGCTGTAGTCGTATGCTTTTTGGAAGCATGCCAGAGCTGCCTGCCAGTCTGCCTTGAGTTTTGAGAGTTTTCCCATTCCCAGCAGCAGCTTGCTCTGGACGTTCGGATCTTCATCCGGAAGCGCCTGTTTTGCCCGATTGTAATTGGAACTTGCTTCTTCGAGCTGATTCTGGGCCAGGGCAAGTTCAGCAATGCCGCAATAGGACAGCCCTTCCATCTGATGATCAGACACGCTCTTCGAAAGCGTAATGGCCTTGGCGTAATAATCTTTTGAGGGGCCGAATTCCGAGAGTCGGTAGGTCAATTCACCCAGCTGATAATAGACCTGTTTCATGCGGTCTATGGATTCATCGGGGCCGAACAGCGGAAGCATTTCCTCGAAGTGCTTGCGGGCTTTGGTCAGATTGGTATTCTGAAGAGCAGATTTGGCCGCGAATTCAAAATATCTCAGTGCGTTTTTCTTATCGCCGGCCAGTTTGAAGTGCTTGGCGATATCCTCGAGCGCAATGAAGACGTCGGTAGCTGCGAGTGCTTCTTTCGTTCTTGCAACGTTCAGATGCAGTTCCGGTGTAGAGTCCGCAATGAAGAATTCGACGACGTGGGGATGGACAAATTCGAAGGACATTTCGGCATCCCACTGCCTTCTCAGAATGCCTTCCCTGCGCCAGACTTCGAGTGCGCGGCTCGTCACATCCAGGAGGTTGTACTGGCCATCCCGTCTGAGCAGTGCTTCGACGGTCGAAAGCGAAAAGGTTTCGCCCATCAATGCCGCTCTGCGCAATATCTCGCGGTAATCGGGCTGATTGTATTTGCGAACGATTTGCTCGATGCGCTTGAGTGAAATTTTTTCGATGGAATTGGGAATGACGAGTTTTTGAGCATCATCCGTTCCGGCGGCCTGCTTTTCATCGAGGATGTAGCGCAGTACCAGATTCAGGAACAGCGGATTGCCTTTTGACAGCTGCATGCATTGATTGGCCATCGGACGCTGCATTTTGACGGCGTTTTCGATGATTGCGGCACAATCTTTCTTGCCCAGCCAGGCGAGCTGCATTTCGCGGTAATAGACGTGATCCAGGCGGTTCAGACGCTCAATGAGCATTTGGAGTTCCCGATTGTGATTCAGTTCCTGGCTTCGGTAGGTTGCGACAAGAAATACGGGGCGATGTTTGCTGACGGCTGATAAAGCCGATTTCCAGATCAGATTCAGGCTGTCCGTGTCTGCCCAGTGAATGTTTTCGACTGTGAACATCACGGGCGCAACTCTCGAGAGCAGGTCGAAGAATTCTTCGATGCGCAGCTCGGATTGATCGCGTTCGTCGCCAGCCTGGCCGTATTTTCCGATAATGAAGTGCGTCAGGAACGATATCAGATAGGAGTCACCGATGTCGTATTTTGAAAGCGCACGCTTGATTTCCAGCTGCGCATCGGAGGCATCATCCGACTGAACCCCCAGGAATTTCTTGATAGCCGTCCGAACGGCCGAATACGACATGAAATTCTGCGGCAAAAATGATGCATTCAGGCGAATTCCGTGCGTCATTTCCAGGAAGATATCGGCAAACTTGTTGACGAGACTCGTTTTGCCGATGCCGGTTTGTCCGGTAACGACAAGCGCCATTCCGCTGTTCTCGTTCATTCCTTTCTGAACGATACTGCGAAATTCATCGAGTTCCGCCGAACGGCCGACAAAAATATCCTTGATGGCGCTGCTGATTTCCGAAAACATCCGGGGCTCGGCAAGACTCTTCCAGCGCGCAGCCGCTTCAAAATCGGCATTGTTGATTTCGATGCCGCGGGTTTCTTCATTGAGTTGATAGTCGCGCAAAAGTGCTGACGCATTCTGTGGACGTTTGAGCGGGTCTTTTTCGACACAGCGCGCGACGACTTTGCCCAGAAATGTATCGCGCAATTCTTCCGGCAAGGGAGGAACGGGCTGGCGGACCTGCTTGAGCAGGACTTCCATTTTGTCTGTGCCGTCCATTGCGCGCTTGCCTGTGAGCATTTCATGCAGAATCAGACCAAAGGCATAGATATCCGCCGATGTCGTCGTACCCTTGCCCATCGCCTGTTCGGGAGCCATGTAGTGCGGGGTTCCCGGGGCGCGGCGCTTCGCCGTAAAACGAGGTGCCTCCACGGCTTTGCCGCGAATGCTGAGTGTCTCTTCAGACAGATTCTTGACCAGACCAAAATCCAGTACCTTGACAAAATCCGGTTCGCCATACTGAACGCACAGCATGAGGTTCGAAGGCTTCAGATCGCGGTGAACCATTCCGCGTTCGTGCGCTTCGCTCAGGGATTTCAGAATCTGATTGCTGATGTGCAGACATCGATCGTAGCTCAGGGCACCTTCTTCTTTCAGAACTTCAGTCAGGGTCTTGCCATCGAGCCATTCCATGACCAGAAACAGAAGTCCGGTTTCCGTCTGGCCATAATCGAAGATGGTGATCGTGTTGGGGTGCCTCAGCTGGCTCGTTAAAAGTGCTTCCTGGCGGAATTGCTCAACATAATCCGCATTGTTCGATACGACATCCGGAAGAAGTACCTTTAGGGCGATATCGCGCCCCAGATTGTCCTGCAATGCTTTATATACGGCACCAAACCCGCCCAGGCTGATACGCTGAATAATCGTGTACCGATCGACGAGCCGATCACCTGGATTGGGGAGTTCCTGCTTTACAACATCAGTCATTGTTCGATGAATGCTTAATAATATGTATGGTCAATATCAAAATTCCGGACTGCTTTGTCTGCGAATGATTTCACTGAGAAGTCGCGTTCGAACTTCGTTCCGTTCCCGAAGAAGGCCGGCCAAAGACAGAGCATCCCGTTGCCTATATCACAGTAAAATCGATTTGTTTATAGCGAATCGTAACTACATGTGTCCCTAAGAAAAAATTACTTCTGCATGCCGGTGTCATTCGCGTCGTTTTTATTTCACAACCGGACGCAATCCGTTTATAAAGCGCGGTTTTGAACGGTTTTTTTAATGCCGTCAAATGTCTTTGATTTTTTCTGAATTACGCTTCGTCCGGGCGTTGCGGGGCCGGGCCCCGCATCGGGGGGGCCGAGATTTGCACCGTCCTGCGAACGGTGCAAATCGCAGAGCCCAGTGAGCAAATGTAATGCGCAAGTTGAAGCGCCGACAGGCGCGGGAAACGAAGCGGATTACACCTTGCGAACTGAGAAAGTCGCGTATTTGCACAGCAAATAGCACCGCAGGGGGCTTGGCCCCCTCACACCCAAAAGCATGAATTCAGACAACCAGGATAAAAGGATAGAATATGAGCGAATTTCTGAATGGTTTTAAACGCACACATACCTGCGGAGATCTGAGAGGAACCGATGTCGGAAAGACCGTGCGTCTGGTCGGCTGGGTCCAGGATTACCGCAATCTCGGCGGCTTCCTCTTTATCGTCATGCGCGATCGCTACGGCATTACGCAGATTCATGTCGATGCTGGCAGCCCGCTCTTTGAACAGGCATCGAAAATTCGTGCAGAATGGGTCATCGGCGTCGAAGGCAAAGTCATTTCGCGCGGCAAAGATGCCAACCAGAAACTCGCTACCGGCGAAATCGAAGTCGATGCGACTGAACTGCGCATCTTCAATCGCGCAGAAACGGCTCCGTTCGCAATTCACGATCGCTGTGATGCCGACGAAAAAATCCGCCTCAAATACCGATATCTCGACCTGCGCCGTCCCTGCCTGAACAGGAACATCATCATGCGCAGCCAGATCACGCGCATCATTCGCCGCGTCCTCGAAGACCACAACTTCCTCGATCTCGAAACGCCCGTCCTCGGCAAATCCACGCCCGAAGGTGCCCGCGATTACCTGGTTCCGAGCCGCGTTCAGCCCGGCAAATTCTATGCACTGCCGCAGTCCCCGCAGCTCTTCAAACAGCTCTACATGATTTCCGGCTTCGATCGCTATTATCAGATTGCTCGCTGCTTCCGCGACGAGGATCTGCGCCTCGACCGTCAGCCCGAATTCACGCAGATCGACATGGAAATGAGCTTCATCGAGCCCGAAGATATTCAGAATATCTGCGAAGAAATGATCTGCACGATCTTCCACGAAGTCCTCAATATCGATCTTCCGAGGCCATTCAAGCGCATCAGCTGGGATGAGTCGATGGACCGATTCGGCGTCGATGCCCCCGATATCCGCTTTGGCATGGAACTCAACAATGTTACCGAGATCTTCCGCAACACGGAATTCAAGCTCTTTGCTGCCGCCCTCGAAAACAAACAAGGGACGATCCGCGCCATCTCCGTGCCTGCCAGCGTCAAGCTGAGCCGCAAGGACATCGAACAGTCTCTCGGTGATGTCGCCAAGACCTACGGCGCCAAAGGACTTGCCTGGACAAAGATGACCAACGGTGCGCTCGATGCCGGCATCGCCAAACAGCTTTCCGACACCGAAAAAGCTGCCCTCATCGATATGCTCAAACCCGAAGAAGGCGGTACGCTTCTCTTCGTCGCCGACAAACTCAACATCGCCCGCAACGCCCTCGGCCGCGTCCGCAAGGAAATCGCCGTCCGCAACAACTGGGTCCCCAAAGTCATGACCAAAACCGAAGATGTCGGCCTGACCTGGGTTACCGATTTCCCGATGTTCGAATGGAGCGATGAGGATAACCGCTGGTACGCGATGCACCATCCGTTTACGTCCCCGCGTTCGTCCGACTGGCCCGCCTTCGAAGCCGGTGACCTCGGCAATGTCTACGCTCAGGCTTACGATCTCGTGCTCAACGGTATCGAGCTGGGCGGCGGTTCCATCCGTATTCATAATATCGATGTTCAGAAAAAGGTCTTTGCCGCACTCGGAATCGGCGATGCAGAAGCCCGCGCCAAGTTCAGCTTCCTGCTCGATGCCCTCTCGTTCGGTGCGCCTCCCCACGGCGGACTCGCTTTTGGCCTCGACCGCATGGTCATGCTCCTGAGCGGTGCCGACAGCCTGCGCGATGTCATCGCATTCCCCAAGACCAACAAAGCGACGGATCTCATGACCGAAGCCCCGGGCGATGTCGATGATAAGCAGCTGGATGAATTGTATATCAAGACGGTAATGCCGGAAGAACAATAATATATTTGTATGAGACGTGCGGATCGCGCGTCTCTGCTCGCCTATGCCTGCGGCATACGGCTCGCCAACGCGCCTGTTGCTTTGCAATACGGCGCGTTTTATTATGTCACGTCTGCTCGCCTGTGCCTGCGGCACATGGCTCGCAGATTCGCCTATCGCCCGCTGCGCGTGCAATACGGCTCATCATCACGCCTTGTGTCCCGACACTGCGGCGTGTTTTGGCTTTGGGGAGAACATCATGATTAGATTTAATATAATGATTTCAGCTTTATGTATTACAGCGGCATTTGCCGGGCTTTCGGGCTGCAAAAAAAATGCGCCGGAACCTGCTCCCGAAGCTCCTGCTCCCGAAGCTCAAACTACAGCAAACAATGATGCAAAACCTGTTGTCCCCAATGGTGCTGCGAATGCCGCAGCTGCTGAGGCCCCTGCACCCCGGCAAAATGCTGACACAAAACCGCAGTCAGCGGTTGTCCAGGCACCGCTTCCCGAGCCGGTATTTGACGAACAAAGCCTCGCCAATGCCCGCGTGCGTGCCGAAACCAAACAAAAATCTCTTCCTTGTCCCAAGGGCGCGAAATTCAAGGATGGACTGTGCGTCTGTCCGGCAGCTTCCGGCCTGGATGCCGAACGTAAAAAATGCAATCTGAAGCCGAAGGCATATCCGCTTTTCAGCGAGGATTTTCGGTGTGTTCCCAATTTCTGGGAATGCTTCCAAACGGTTATGTGTGTCAATCCCAACGGATGTCACACTGCCGACGGCATGCACTACGGACCCTATTATTCGGGTGCATACATCGTCGGCGGCGTCGATACCTCCATAGCTTCCTTCATAGGCAGCGAATGCGTACTCGACAGGACGGATGGTATCCCGCTCTTTTCGGCGCGCACAGAGCCCAACAGCAATTTTGCCTGCGATCGGGATTTTTGCCCGTGCGCCGCAGAAACGTGCATCCTGGGGGAAGTCTGCAAAGGCGGCAAGTGTTCGCCCGACAATTCTCCGCTTCCGCAGCTCAATGATGAGAACTCGATGGAAGTAGAAGCGGACAGCCTCCCGGAATATATCGCTGGGATGCCTGATCGCACGTTTGATACCTTCAAATGTTCCGGCGGCAAGCTGTATTGTCACGGAAAGGGGATGCCCCCTATGGTGTCACCGGGAGATGATTACCGCTGCAAGGTGGTTGCTTCGCTGCCGGGCATCCATCGATCCGGCCTCATGGCCTGGGTCTGTGATAGCAGCGAATGCCCTTGTGATAAAACAAAATGCCGTGAAGGTGATGTCTGTATGAATGGTGAATGTCATCATCCGGAATGCCATGGAGAGGGCATGCCCGTCATGACTCCGCCGCTGTCGCGCGATCTCTATGATTACGAATGCCGGGAAGTTGCATCATTGCCCGGAACCAAAAAGCCGGGTCTCATGGCCTGGGTTTGTCAGAATACACACGGATGCTCGTGCAGCGAAAAGCATTGCCTGAATGGCGGTGCCTGCTGCAAGGAGGGTGAGGTCTGCGTCGATGGGGCGTGTTACAAGCCGTGAATTGAAGCTTGTTGGACAGAGCTTTATGTTAAGCTCTGTTGTACAAGCGCGGATATTTTGTTCGTAAATATTTGCAATTCAGGGCTTGGTGCTTAGTTCCTGGAGTAGTGAATGCACTCTCAAAGATCAAAGCTCAATGAAAGACATATTCTTTGAACATTGCATATCTGCGGTGGCTAAACATAGCCTTATTTTTTAAGTCGTTTTCTGCACTTCATGCAGATATTGTGGTGAACCGAAAATGGTGTGCTGCAGTTCGGGCATGTCCACTTCCGGGTCTCATATTCCAAAAATGCATCCATGCCCTTTTCCCTGATCATCCTTAAATTCTCAAGCGGGGATTCCCTGTGCGGATACTGCGTCGTATAGCGAGTTTTCTTATCTTTTGGCTGCCTATACATTGGTGCGACCGTTTTTCAGAAAAATACCCAATATCTTTGTGTAATAGCAATCCGCTATTACTGAGATATGGAGGCAGAAATGGGTATTTCCGACAAATCCCACAAGATGCTGCTGGGGTATGATGATGAGTTCGCAGAAGTCTTTAGTGTTTTGGCTCTCAACAATGAGGTTAGGATCGATCCGAAGCGCTTGCTCGAAGCATCGACCGAATATGAGCATGTTGAGTACAATAAACCGGAGGAATTGCGCCGCGATGTCGTCAAACTGTACGATGGTTTTGCTCTTGGCCTGATTGTGTGCGGCTTCGAAAACCAGATGTCTGTCGATATCGCTATGCCAGTCCGGGTGATGGGCTACGATTGGACGCGGTATCGGTATCAGCTCGAAAAAGTCAGGCCGCTGAACCGGAGCACGAGAATTGCTCCGGTCTTTTCTCATGTACTCAATTTTAGCTACAGGCACAAATGGCAGTGGCCGGATTCGCTGCGCGATTTGGTCAATCTCCCGCCTGAGCTTGCAAAATTCTTTCGAGACTATAAAATCAGTGTGACGAATCTTGCGTGGCTCAGCCTAAAACAAAGGAATCGTCTTACGGGGGATTTCAGGATTTTGGTAGAGGCGCTGTGTGAAATGCGAACGAAGGGGAGAATCACCGGCATTAAACAGCCCGTCAAATATATCGATGCAATGCTTGCCTGTCTGTCGGCAGCGACTCAGACACAGTCTTTTAATTTAATGGATAAAACAGATTTTCAGGAAGGAAAAACGACAATGTGTGAGATCATGGAACGTTGGGAAAATGAATTAAAATTGCAGGGAGAAAGGATTGGTTTCGCGAATGGTGAAAGAGCAGGATTCGCGAATGGTGAAAAAGCAGGATTCGCGAATGGTGAAAAAGCAGGATTCGCGAATGGTGAAAAAGCAGGATTCGCGAATGGTGAAAAAGCAGGATTCGCGAATGG
>JAFRYG010000117.1 GCA_017441205.1 Pseudomonadota bacterium | reverse complement strand
CCTGGGGCATCCCCTACGGGGATTGATTTTGGTGCATTTCATTTGTCCCCCGGTAGCCGCTACGCGCCAACCGGGGGCTACTAAACATGAAGTCCTACGGACTTCTTTTGATATGCTCATTAACCATGTCCATAACAATAGCTATAAGCTATAAGCACCAAGCCCTGATTTGCAAATGTTCACGAACAAAAACATCCACACTCGTATAACAGAGCCTTAAGTTATATGAATTTATGATCACGGATATACCACATGTGATATATTAAACCACATACAATTACATGTACACAAAACATCCACATTACGAACAAATTACCGATAAAACCCAAAGAAATCTTTGAGATTTGCCACAAAATGATTTGTCCAAAATCTGCGAATTGATATATAAACATATCTTCATTTGTCAGCCCGGATGATGGGCTTTTTCGTTTTAGGAGAAGGAATAAAATGACGAAAGTACGACAGCTGCCTTATGGTGAACTGGCTGAGAACGGTTTAAACATTCGCCTCACGATGGAAGAAGCATCGCGCTGTCTTCTGTGTGATGATGCGCCTTGTTCGCATGATTGCCCGGCAGGAACAGATCCCGGCCGTTTTATCCGTGCCATTCGTTTCCGCAATTTTAAAGGTGCGGCACGCATCATTCGCCAGAACAATATTCTGGGTGCATCCTGTGCGGAAATCTGCCCCCAGGAACGTCTCTGTGAAAAAGCCTGTTCGCGCTGCGGCATTGACAAACCCATTCAGATTGGCCGTCTGCAGGCATTCGCCATGAGCCAGGAAAAAGCCATGAATTTCGGCGTTCTCGAAGCCGGCAAACCCTGCGGCAAAAAGGTCGTCTGCATCGGCGCAGGTCCGTCCTCCCTCGCGGTTGCCGCCGAACTTGCTCAAAAAGGCGTGGAAGTTACAATTATTGATGAAAATGAAAAAGCCGGCGGCATGCTTCGCTATGGCATTACCCCAAGCCGTCTGAGCGACGATGTCATCGATCAGGATATCAAGGCGGTCACTGATCTCGGCGTCAAAATCGTTCTCAACAAACGCGTTTCGAAAGACGAACTCGCCAAGCTCATCGCCGACAACGATGCTGTCTATATTGGTGTCGGACAGGCTGCATCCAAAATGATCCCCAACATGAAAGGTGCCGAACTTGCAGGCGTAGACACTGCCCTTCCGTTCCTCAAAAAAGCCCGCATCGCCGGCGGTAAAATCGGTGAACTCGGAAACGTCGTCATCATCGGCGGCGGCGATGTCGCCATGGACTGCGCATCCACAGCACGCCAGTGCGGAGCAAAATCCGTCACCATTTCATTCGTGGAAACCTGGGAAACCATGCCGGCATCCAAAAAAGAAGTCGATTATGTCGTCGACCTCGGATGCACCATCATTCCGGCTTTCAAACCGGTCGAAGTCTGCGGTGACAAGAAGGTTCAGTCCGTGAAACTCGCCGCGATGGAAGGGAATTCATCGATGACACTCGATGCAGACACCGTCATCTTCGCCGTCGGCCAGAAAGTCACCGATGATTACAAAGATGTCAAAGCTGATGGAAAAGTCTTTGCAGGCGGCGACTTCATCCTCGCCAGAGGTGCCACGGTCGTCGAAGCTGTCAAATCCGGTAAGGAAATTGCTGCGAACATCGCAAAATTCCTTCAGATTTAATCTGAAATCGTCCACATCGCTTTTACAATTAACATGATTGAAGGAGTTTTAGATATGTCCAAAAAGGTTGATCTTTCCATCGATTTCCTCGGTGTTCACTGCGAAAACCCATTTTTCCTTTCCTCATCGCCGGTCTGCCACAACTACGAAATGATCGCGAAATGCTTCGATCTCGGCTGGGGCGGTGTTTTCTATAAAACCGTCGGCATCAACGGAATGAACGAATGCTCGCCGCGTTTCGACAATGTCCGCAAAGAAGACTGCGGGTTCGTCGGATTCAAGAATATGGAACAGATTTCCGAGCACTGCTGGCAGGAAAATGCCGAAATCATTCGCCGGCTCAAACACGACTACCCCACCAAAGTCATGGGCGTCTCCATCATGGGTGCCAATGAGGAAGAATGGGCTCTGCTCGCCCGCGAAATGACGAAGGCCGGCGCCGATATGCTGGAACTCAATTTCTCGTGTCCGCAGATGACTTCGCATGCCATGGGTTCCGACGTCGGCCAGACCCCTGAACTCGTCGAAAAATATACCCGCGTCGTCAAACAGAACACCAATGTTCCGGTCATTGCCAAGATGACCCCGAACATTTCCCACATGGAAGTTCCCTCCAAAGCCGCAGTCAAGGGCGGTGCCGACGCCATTTCGAGCATCAACACCATCAAGTCCATCTGCAACATCGATCTCGAAAACATTACCGGCATGCCCGTCGTCAACGGCAAATCCTCAATTTCCGGTTATTCCGGTGCCGCCGTCAAGCCCATCGCGCTGCGCTTCCTCGCACAGCTCAAGATGGACAAGGATCTGGCCAATGTTCCCGTTTCGGGTATCGGTGGCATTGAAACCTGGCAGGATGCCGTCGAATTCCTGCTCCTCGGTGCCGAAAATCTCCAGGTCACGACGTCCGTCATGCAATACGGCTATCGCATCGTCGAAGATATGAAAGACGGTCTGGAAATCTTCATGCTCGAACACGGATTCACTTCGCTTCGCGATTTCATCGGCAAAGCACTTCCCAACATTATCCCCTGCGAAGATCTCGATCGCGACTTCCAGATTATCCCCGAAATCCACGATGATCTCTGTGTCCGCTGCGGCCGCTGCGCTATTTCCTGCTTCGACGGTGGTCACCAGGCCATCGAAATCGAAAAAGACACGCGCAAACCCATCATTACCGACAAATGCGTCGGATGCCATCTGTGCCTGAATGTTTGCCCGGTCCTCGGCGCAATCACCCCGGGATTCATTAAATGGAAACCCGGACGCACGCCGCACGATGTCATCATCAAACATACGTACGACAGATAATTCCGTCGACCTGCCCCGGATAATATCCGGGGTTTTTTTGTTATTATCATAAATTTGAATCTCAGCGCATTTCTCACTATAAATACAGTGGATTTCTGGATAAATCGCATTTTGCGAAAATCCTTCCCTGCATTTTATCCATATTTATCAGGCCTTTGACTGGCTGCTTGGAGATGGTTTTATGAAAAAGTATTTTGCGATCTCGCTGGCCGTTGTCTTTTCCATGTATTTCACTGCCTGCGACGACAATGATAAAAAGGATGACAACACACCGCAGATGACGTGCAATGGAAACGTTCTGACCGTTTGTGCCAACGGATCCTGCAACACCAAAGAGTGCCCCGCCGGCTGTACGGCTAAAGACGGCAAAGCATCCTGCAATCCTGTTCAGGTCACGCGTCCCGCCGATGTTCCGGATACCTGCAACAAGCAATCCTCCAAAAGCCTTTGCGCAAGCGACGGCAATGCCTGGATTTGCACCGACGAAAACAAGTACACGACAAATTCACTCCTGACCTGCACTCCCGAAAAGCCCTGTGTTGCCTGCGAGGACGGAACCGCAGGATGCGGCATCACATGCACATCCTCTCTGCCGTCGCGTCCCGCCGACGTCCCGGCTACATGCGATAAATGCAACGCCAAAGGCATGTGCGGTAGCGATAAAAATGGTTGGCTCTGTGGAGACAACGGTTATTACACCACCAAAGCGCTCTCCTGCCCGCCCGAAAAACCATGCGTCGACTGCAATGGATATATCGGATGCGGCATCGTCTGCGATCCCCCAAGACCCAACAATGTTCCCGAAACATGCGTCTATGGCCAGTCCAAAGGCATCTGTGATCCGTCCGGTCTCTATGCCTGGATTTGCGACAGAAACACGGGCAAATATGCAGTCGCCAATTCCGGACGCTGCTCCGAAACAAAACCATGCGTCGTCTGTGACGACGGCTATGCCGGATGTGCCGCTCCCGAAGACAAGGCTGAATTCTGCAAAACATGCACAGACGCCGACAATGAATGCTTCGACAACGGCACAAAAGCACACGTCTGCTCCGCAGGACATCTCAAAACCTGGTCGTGCGCTACCCCCTGCTCCAAGGATGCAAACAACAAGATTACCTGCGATGACGGATGTGCCCCCCAACGCCCCGCCAATGTTCCTGCAACATGCGACAAATGCAAGGACAAGGGTTTGTGCGGCAGCGATGGCAATGGCTGGCTCTGCGGTGACAGTGGCTATTATACGACCAATGCCCTGACCTGCCCCGCAGACAAACCCTGCGTCGCATGCGAAGATGGCTTCGTCGGCTGCGGCATCGTCTGCGATCCCCCGCGTCCCGACAATGTTCCCGAAAAATGTGACAGCAGTTCCAAGGGAATTTGCGGTGCCGACGGCAATGCCTGGATTTGCGACAAAACTGCCGGCAAATACAAGGTTTCCAACTCAGGCCGCTGCTCTGGTGCAAACGTATGCGTCGCCTGCGATGACGGCTTCGTCGGATGTACCTCACAGCCCAAAGCTGAGTATTGCAAGACATGTACAGATGCCGACAACGAATGCATCGAAAACAATACCAAAGCACACGTCTGCTCCAATGGTCATCTCAGAACGTGGTCATGTGCGGAACCCTGCACCAAGGATGCAAACAACAAGATCACATGCAGCGACGGATGTACTGCCAAACGCCCCGACAATATCCCCGAAACATGCGACAAATGCAAAGACAAGGGATTGTGTGGCAGCGACGGCAATGGCTGGCTTTGCGGTGACAGCGGTTATTATACGACCAATGCCCTGAGCTGTCCTTCCGATAAACCCTGCGTCGCATGCGAAGACGGCTTCGTCGGATGCGGTATCGTCTGCGATCCTCCGCGCCCCAGTGATGTTCCGGAAACCTGCGACTCAACCTCTAAAGGCATTTGCGGCAGCGACGGCAATGCATGGATCTGCGACAAAACCGCCGGACAATACAAAGTTTCCAGCTCTGGCCGCTGCTCCGGCACAAACAAATGCGTTGCCTGCGACGACGGCTACGTGGCATGTACATCGCAGCCCAAAGAGGAATACTGCAAAACCTGTACATCTGCCGACAATGAATGCATTGATAATGGCGCCAAAGCCCACGTCTGCTCCAACGGCCGTCTTAAGACATGGACATGCGCCAACAACGCATGCTCCATCGACGAGGCTAATAATCGTAAAGTGACATGTCCAAACGCATGTGACAGCAGCACCCCCGCCACTCGTCCGACTAACGTCCCCGAGACATGCACCAAAGGCACTGATCCCGGTATCTGCGGCGATACGGATGGAAATGCCTATTACTGCGGCAGCGACGGCAAATATCGTTCAAACAAATGCGATGATACCAATAAATGCGTCGTATGCGAGGATGGATTTTCTACTTGCACGGACAATGCCGAATCCGCCTGTGCGTCACATAAGAAATGCACCGATGCTGAAGAAGGCAAAGGTACCTGCAGCGAAGATGGCAAAACCGCTGTTGTTTGCAAAGGCGGCAAATGGAAAAATTGGACATGTTCTACGCCCTGCCAAAGAGCCGACGATGGTAAAATAACCTGTCCAAGATAATCTGAGTTTTGGGGTTGGCCGCCTTTGCTTTTCGCATGCTGCGGCCTGATGGCGGCTATTGTGCTCAGGCACAATACGCCGCCATTTTTTTGCTGATTTTTTATTCCCAAATATGAAGGCAGCGCGTATGCTCCCGGCATAGCGCTGCCCGGCGCAGGCGTATTGGCCAAAGGCCAATAGCCCCGCTGCAATATCATCAAAAAACATCATTCCTCACATCATCCATGCTTCCGTCTGCTTCAGAAAAGAGATCAACGCTTGGCAGCCTTCTCAATGACATCTCCTTCAACCGCGAAGTCCGTCTGCTGGTTGACATTCTCAACAGCGAAACGCCCTCCAGGGAAAAAGCGAAGTTCAGACCGATTTCACACCCCGCAGGGTTCTCGAACCTCATTTCGCAGCGCAGGCTGACCATTGCCGAAGCCTATGTCCGTCTGCTGTCGCACAGTGAGGATCAAAACTATACAGAGCGAATCGAAGCATTGCAGACGCTGATGCACCACATCCGCTATTCCGAAAACGTCGCAATGCCAATCAACACGGCGCGCGTGCAGCTCGCTTTGATGAAGAACGCCGTCAAAATGAAAAGCAACCGGCGCGCGCAGCTCGAGATGATGAGCGACTTTACGTGGGCTTCAACCGGAAAAGGCCGCGCCATCCGGCGGCTTCTGCGCGAACTGGATCTCATCGAAGTTCCGGAAACGACGCAAAAGCTTTCCGAACAGATGCTCTCCTGGGACGACCATCTGCATATCTCCATGTCGGAGGGACGAAAATCCCCGACTCTGCTCGTCCTCAATGCTTTTATTAAGGGCCTGTCCCGATTTACGGTTTCCTTTTACGATTTTTCCGACATGCAGAAAATCGAGGAAATCTTTCTTGCATGCGATATTATGGGCATCCAGGGCCAGGTCGCCGTCGAATTCAGTGTGGGGCCAAAAGGTTCGAGAAGAAACTATTTGTTCATTCCTCCACGCGTCAAACGCAATTACCAACTCCGCAACTTTCTGGACGAACATGAGGATGAACTCAAACCATTCCTCGACAAACTTGGGGAAAATGCCAAAAGACGCCATGAGGTAACCAACAAGCTCGTCGAATACATCAACAACAATACCATCCCCAAATTTAATGCCGATTACGCAGATTTGGACGCCCTTAAACTGGCTCCAATCTCATGGGATGAAGTCGAACAAATCACGCAAAGCAGCCTGGTTACCCGCGTCCACCTCGGTATGCTCATATTCAGGGCCATGCACCCCGTCGCGCTCAAGCGCGTCCTCTATCTCGAAAATCAATACCGCACGCTCGAACCCGATTCCGTGGCTGCCCAATCATGCAAAACCCGTTATGAGGAAGCCCTCAAATTCCTCGAGGAATTGACCCCAACGTACTGCGCATCCAAATATATCGTCGACGAAACCGTTATTGACTATCCGTCTGCATTCGACACGGAAGACGATATTCTCCCCATGCTCCACAAAACCGGCGGCTATGTTGCGTTCATTCGTCCGCTTCATCAGGGGCTCTCGCGCGCTGTCGATATTCTCTTCGAGCAGTACAAAAATCTCAACGACATCGAAATATACAATATGGTCGATGCCCAGCAGGTCGGAATTGAGAGCTACACCAAATTCGCAATTCTCATGCACGCCATTGGAGAAGGCGAAGATTCTGTCGAACAATTTCTCAGGGATGAACATCTGACGACGCGAACACCGGAAGAATTATCCGGTATTTGTACACATTTTAAGCAGCGACCGTTTTATATGCGCTGCGCATCCGATTCCGTTGGCTGGTCGACAAAAATACCGGGAATGGGCTTCTTTCATGAATATCGCCTCAATTCCAAATCCTTCAAAGTCATACGGAAAAACGGACATCAGCCACTTCCGCAGCCCATTGCCGATTTGCTCAAGGCACATCGTCCCAAAGACACCGACAAAAAGCAGGTATTCCTGCTCTCAGCCATGCAGAAAAACGGCGAATGGGTCGACGGCGATCTCGTCAACTCAAACCAAATGACCCCAGGCAATATCTGGCGATACATGAATACGAACATCAAAACCTTCATTAAGATCGCCATAGGTTTTGTCCCAACCTATCTTTGTCTTGGTATTGAGTTCGCCTTAATATGGTTTTTCCTCACAGCCTTTCGCAATGCACTCGTCGACCTCATTGCCAGCGGCATCGGCCCCAAAAACTGGAAGCTCAAGACGATTGACAGCGTCAATCTGAGTACATCTCTCTTCTTTACCGGTTTTTCGGTGCCCATCATGAGCGCCGCAAAATATGGTTTTGATCTGTTATGGACGGAATCGCTCGGTCTGGAAGCCACCGGTTTCTGGTTCACTTTAATCAAGTTCTGCATCATAGCACTCGCCAACGGCTGTTATCTGGCCTTCCACAATACGCTTCGCGGCTTTCCCAAACCTGCCGTCCGCGGCAATTTCTTCCGCAGTGTTCTGAGCTGGCCGCTCGCGACAGCCATTTCGTACATTCTGACGCCGCTGGGCGTACCGGATGTCGTTCAGGCGAAACTGGCTTCAGAAGTCGTTGCCGGAATCATCGAAGGAACGGTCAAATACAGACGACAAGCCAAACTTACCCGTACTGCCGTCCTCGAAGTCTACCGACAGGTTCGTTCACCGGTTCTTATCACATCACTCGCAGCACGAATGGATATCCTTTATTTTTGGAACTACTACAATCTGGGCCGAAGAATATTGAATCGTTTTATTAAATCCCCAAAATCGCTCCCACAGATTGACGAAACTCAGATCGAAGAAATCAATAAGACAAATCAGGATCTCTATCATTTCTTTACCGAAAAAGAATCACTTATGACGATGACGTATGCCATTCTCGAAATCTATCCTGAACAAAGCATCAAAGTCCTGACTCAATTTGTCGGCCAGTCCTATCCTCCCTTTGCCGATTGGATCAGTCATATCATGCCGAAAACCAATGATACAGATGTCATCACTAAAGATACAAACATTCTTACGACATAAATCAGAACATTCCACAAGCTGGCAAGATGCGGTGATTTACTATTATACTTGCATTATACTGCAGATTTTGCATAAATCAGACAAGCGCCCCCCACCGGAAGACACAGTTCAATATGGAAAATGATATGATAAATAACCACTATTCCCGATTGCTTACCCTTCCCGCAGCCCTGTCTCTCTGTCTCATTCCCTCGATCGCCTATGCACATGGCTACGAAGGATTATTCGGCCTTGTGATGGGGTTTAGCGTGGACGTACTGGCGATCCACGCGGTTTTATCGATAATTGCCTGCCGAAAGCTGCCCAATCGTTCGACCCCCATTTTTATATTAAGCATCATTTTAATCACAATATCATTTATTATCATTGCATACACTCTGAATATATTTTTTGGAACTGCCGGAATCATAATAGCAATCATTATATTTTTAGCATTTTTTATTTCCAGAATAAATCAGACAAAATATACGAGTCACCGGAATCAACTCTGCGGGACAAAGCAATCCGTATCATGCCGCGTTTACTCAAACATCTCTATCGTCTCGATATTATACTCATACTGATTGCTGCTGTATCCATATTATTTATGACCGATGAAAGAATATTATTTTTTATGTACGGAAGTCCCGCACTTGTCATTATATTCGTTCTTGCCATACTCAAACTTCGCCGCTGAACAAGAGCGATTTGAACCACTATCATAGAATATATCTCTGCCATACGAGTATTATAACGAGTATTATATAAATAATAATAAATGCAGCTATGGATTATAATTATTACTGATTTGCCACTGAATATCTGAATAATTGTCTGGTGCGACCAAACTGTGTTGTAAAAACTACTCCCCTTGCCCCATTGGGGAAAGGGGATGGGGGAAAGGGGTCAATTGATCTGATGTTCCCTAATGATTGGGGGATGACAGGTCTGAGTGCGAATGCCTGTTCTCTGGTTTTTGAATTCTCCCCCCTGAATGCCAAAAGCGCCATTGTTCTTTGCGCCAAAATGGCTTCATCAGAAGAAATAATGCTTATAAACAACGCATTATGATTATTGCAAATACGCATCCTGCCTGTATAATACGGAGGGTTATTGATTGCTCATCCCTGGAGGTCCCCATGAAAGCTCGCTTACTGATTCCATCCATTCTTGCCGGAATTCTCGCTGCCAATGCAGTTCCTGTTTTGAGTAATGCCCAGGAACCCCAGCCAGATCGCATTGAACAACAGCGAATTGCACTCGAAAAAGCCTATCAGGATATCGCAAAGTTCCAGCAGCAGCGCGGTCAGGAACGATACAGACTGCACAAACTTACGGTACAGGACCGAAAATCCCCGGAAGAATACAAAGCCAATCCGCTGCCGGATGATCTGACATTTCACAGCATCATCTGGGATGGCAGCAAATACATTGCACGCTTTGAAGGGTCATTCCAGGATGCCCTGGATCCAAACAATCCGGGGTTCGATGCGCTCGCCGATTATCAAAGAGAGATGCTCATGGGTGAAATCGGGCGCGTCGGCGTACCGGAATCCATCCGATTCGAAGTCCGGCTGCCCGGTGAAACCTCCTTCGTCTCACTCATGCCAGAATTTTCTCCAAAAGAATTGGAAGAAATCAAGCAAGCTCAGGCTGATTTTGCAGCCAAAGCCGCTCAAAAATTACAGGAGTCACTCAAAAGTCCTCAACTTCACACCAAAAAGCTTCCCTATGGCGGTGCTCTGACCGGAAAACGCGTCCTCGTATCGGGAGGACACGGATGGACTGAAGGCGTCGTATGCGGATGGAGCGGAGGTTTCGGCTGGCAGCGCGGAATGTGTTCCTACGAAGGCACGAGAGGTATTATCGAAGACGTCTCCAATGCCATGTTCGTCAATCAATACCTCATTCCTCTTCTGCAGAACATGGGAGCTGAAATCGTTCTGGTACGCGAAAGCGACATGAACACAGAGGGAGAAGTCATTATTGATAATGGTGATCCTGGTTACAGCGAAGAAGGTAATTTCGGAACCACGACACAGTCTGATCCTGTCGAGTCTTCCCATAAATTCACTTATGGCAAGGATTTTCGGCACAGTGGTGAAGCCAATGCCAAAGCGACCTGGACCAAAACATTTTCGACGTCCGGATGGCGCCGCATTCAGGCATGGTATCCCGAAGCCGGGGATCGTCCGACAGAGGTCAAATATACGATCACAGACAGCGGCGGCACGCACACCGTTTTTGCCAACCAACAGCAATATGGTCGCTTTCGCGACCTCGGAAACTATTGGTGTGCAGCCAATGAACCATGCACCGTCACCGTGGAAAGAACATCTGATTCCGGAGAACTCATCGCAGATGCCATCAAGTTCAGTGCCAGCAATGAGAATATTTCGGGCTCCAACAAACCCTGGTGGCAAATGGAAGCCTGGTATTATCTTTACCGAAAGATCTACGGCATGAACATTTCGGCAGCAGACAGCGGCGTTCGCGGCGTCAGGGCACGACGCGAAATGGCCAACCGGGCCAACGCAGACATTTACATCTCGATGCACTCCAACGCCACCGGTAAAGACTGTAATGTAGGCGGCGACGTAGTTAATGGATTTTGGGTTTATACTTCAAACAACCCACAGCCAGGAACCAAGCTGTACTCAGAGCTCGTCTTTCAGGCAGGAATCGACAGCATTCACGACAACTATGATCCCAATTTCTGTCCTCTCGGTATCTATTCGGAAAGCCTCGGTGAATTGTCGGGAAATATGCCGAGCGTACTCGTCGAAATGGCTTTTCACAACAATTTAAAGCCCCCGAGAACTTGCAATGAAACAGGCCTTACACCAGCGCGCCCGGATGTCGTATCACTTCAGTATCCTCAGTTCAGAGAAGCTGTCGCGCGCGGCGTAGCTGACGGTATCGCACAGTATTTTATGATCAGTGCAAAAGGCGGTTCGAAAAAAGATTATGTCAAAGGCGCAGGACTTCCACCGGTTCGACCTACAAAATTGCGCGCTGTCAACGGCGATTCCCCCTGTCAGCTCACGGTTTCGTGGGAAGCAGCGCCAGGTGCCCAGGGATATAAACTCTACATGATCGATAACCTCCGCGAAGGCCACGAACGCGCCTGGGATGCAGGAACGGACGTCAAAGAAACTTCCATAACTCTGACCGACCTGACACCGGGACATGTCTACGCATTCAAAGTCGCAGCCCTGAACAAAAATGGCGAAGGTTTCACTTCGCCCGCAATCACAGCAAGAGTCAGAGGCACTGAACATAGCTCGCGGGGACTCTATATCAACGGATATACACGCTGGGATTCAAGAGTAACACTCGAAGACAATGATTTGGAATACGCCGCAGAACACGGCATCGCGCTGGGGGCTGTCGGAAAAGACTTCTATTTTGACGGCGCACTCATGGATGCAGCGGAATCCGACAGCATCGATTTTTCAAAATATCAGATTATCGATTATCAGGCAGGCCGTAATTCCAGTGACTCACGCGTTTTATCCGACAACATGCAGTCCCGGTTAAAAGGATTCATCCAGTCCGGCGGAAAACTTCTGATTTCCGGTTCAGAGATCGGATGGGCTCTGTCCCACAAGGAACAGGGCAAAGCCTTCTTTAATGATGTCCTTAAGGCAAAATTTACCGAAGACCAGGATGATGCCAAAGTCTTTGCATTTTCAGGAACCGGGGAATTCGCAAACCTCGGCAGCATGAATTTTGACGATGGCAATCATGGAACATACAAAGTGGAATATCCGGATTTCTTCACCACCAATGGTTCTGCAGCCGTTTTGAATTATTCGGGAGGCGAGACTGCAGGTGTGGCATCCGACAATGTCATTCTCTATGGTTTCCCCATCGAAACGGTCTATCCGGCATCAGCCAGAGCCAAACTCGTTGGATGCAGTATCAACAAACTCCTTCATAAAGCAGCGTGTACGCCGGATTCCTATACCCTGTCCAGTCAGGGAGCAGAAGTGGCTACATGTACCCCGCCTGCGGAATGTTCAGAGAATGAATCGATTTGCGAAGATGAAAATACACTGAAACAATGTATCGGCAGCAAGTGGGTCATCAATGCGTGCGAAAATAATAAGATCTGCAAGGATAACGCATGTATCGATAATCCAAATCAAGACCCCGATCCAGGAACGAACCCCGATCCAGGGACGAACCCCGATCCGGGGACGAACCCCGATCCGGGGACGAACCCCGATCCAGGAAAAGACCCAGAACCAGGAACAACACCTGATCCGGGAAAAGACCCAGAACCAGGAACGAACCCTGATCCAGGAAAAGACCCAGAACCTGGAACAACCCCGGATGAGCAGGAAGAGCCAGACAAGGATGCTGTTCCGGCAGATTGCGAGGATGGCGATACCTATTGTGATGGATCAAGCATTGTCACATGCCAATCCAAAGCCTGGCACTGGAAAGCTTGTAAGTCTGGCAAAATCTGTGTTGAAACAAATGGCAAAACTGCATGCAAAACTCAGGAATCCGAGTCTCCATCGACAGACGAAGATGACGAAGATGAGATGGATGTTGCCCATAGCGCGGAATCCTGCTCCGTACAGAATGGCAAAGCCCCTGCCAGTCCGCTGCCCTTCGGCGTCTTGGCCCTCGGATTAATGGGACTGGCGGGAATTCGTCGCCGCAAGTGCAAATAACGAATACTGATATTGCCGTCAAACCCCGTCACCGGCATCTCTCCATTCCAGAGAGATGCCGGCGCGCAAATCTCAGCTTTGCTGAATCATCAGATTATTCCTGAACATCCCCGATTTTGACGAACCGCATCGTAGGTTCTGCATCCGAAGGTTCCTCAAAATGGAGGACTTCTCCTTCGAATCGATAACGAACTGCATAATCATCCAAAATATCGGATGTCATGTGCAGCTCTGTACGCAGCATCTCCTGGAAAGGCGCATATTCTATCCAGTATTTGCCCTCATCGCTCACGACCCAGGTTCCTTTGCTCGACAGAACCTGAATTGTAAACTGCCCATCCGGCCTCAGGATGAAGCGTCTGTCGCTGTTGTCACCAAGACCTTCCCATATTCCAATCAATGCTGCGGACAATGCCTCACACTGTTCATCTGCTGTTGTAGCCATTTCCTGCCAATACTCCTCACTTACAATACCTAAAAGTGGTTCAGAAATCTGAACACAATCACACCCGGGACGATGATACTCCAAAACATCGGTATCTGAACACCCAATAAAGGAAGAAATTGATGCAACAAATAATAATGACGCGATTCTCTTCAGCATACTGTACATATTGCCTCCTGAACAATTTCAATACTGGTTATAAACACATCCAAAATTGAGGTTTTAGTTCGTAACTAACTGAATTTAATGAATATTTTCCAAAACACACCTTCAAGCAGGTACAGAAATCATTCTATTATCAGGCAGCTCTTCTCATGACTTTTCGATCCAAAGTGCGATATCCAATGGCCTCAGAAAGGTGAACCGTCGATATTTTTTCGCTCACATCCATATCGGCAATCGTTCTTGCCACCTTAAGAATGCGATGATGTGCCCTGGCACTCATACCGAGTCTGTCCATAACACGCTGCATTAATCCATGCCCCTGTTCGGTCAATTCGCAATACTTTCGGATTTCGGGGATTCCCATTTGGGCATTGCAATGTATTGCAGTCCCGGCAAATCTCTCCTTTTGAATTCGACGGCAATTCTCAACGCGCTTTCGAATACATTCCGATGTTTCGGGAATACATTTGGGTGCATGAATCTCGTCATAGGAAACTTCCGAGACTTCGAGCTGAATATCGATTCGATCGAGCAATGGTCCGGAAATTTTTGCCTGATACTGTGCAATCATTTCAGAACGGCAGCAGCATTCCTTGCGGCTGCTTCCCAGATTCCCGCAGGGACATGCATTCATCGAAGCAATCAGCATAAATCTGGATGGAAACTGAACACACTGCAGTCTGCGCGTAATATTGACATTTCCATCTTCAAGAGGCTGGCGCAGGACTTCGAGAACTGACCGCTTGAATTCCGGCAATTCATCCAGAAAAAGTACGCCATGATGCGCCAGGGAAATTTCTCCCGGCTTAGGGCATGGAGAACCGCCGCCAACGAGTCCGACATCGCTGATGGAATGATGCGGCGCACGAAATGGTCTTTCGTCGATCAGGGAACGATGTCCCAAATTGCCGGAAACACTGTACAATGCAGTCACTTCAAGAGCCTCATCGAACTGCATTCTCGGCAAAATCGTCGGCAGTCTCTGGGCGAGCATCGTTTTACCAGATCCCGGCGGCCCGATAAAAATGAGATTATGGCCGCCGCTGGCCGCAATTTCGAGTGCACGTTTTGCCGGCATCTGTCCGCTTACATCCGACATGTCTCGCTCAAAAGAGGTTCCCACATGCTGACACTCCCCCGAAATATAGCGAGGAAGTTCCTGACCATTGTGCAGACAATGATAACACTGGCGCAGATTAACAGGACAATACACCGTCATGCCATCGACAAGTGCAGCCTCAGCCGCATTTTCCGGAGCCAGCAATACAGCATTCAAACCAGCTTTTTTAGCAGCCAGAACGAGCGGCAATACCCCCTTTACCGGACGGATTTCACCCGTCAGTCCAAGTTCTCCCAGAATCATGCAGCTTTCAAAAAAATCCGTCGATTCGAATTCACCATTGGCAGCCAAAATCGCCAGTGCAATCGGCAAATCGTAGGCAGAACCATCTTTTCTTACATCTGCCGGGGCCAGATTCAGGGTCACACACGTGTTTGGAAAATACAGGTCTGACTCCATGAATGCTGAACGCACGCGAACTTTCGATTCCCGTACAGCTCCCTCAGCCAGACCAACCGTATAGAAATTGGATACGCCGAAACCGATTTGAACCTCGATATTCACGCAGTATCCATCCACTCCCAAAAGCGCACCACTTATCGTTCTTCCGATCATAACAGCCTCCTATGAAAGCAGATTCGTTCTGCCTTCCAACCAAATGATGCCATCGAGATCGAAAATGTTTCACTTTGGATGTCGATTTTTTTTTAAACGAGTCGCCAGCCGGGTCTTGGCTGCAGATCGAATGCCTCAAAACCTTTACCGGCACGAATCATCGGCTCGAGCCGATACTGACCAAGGCCGGCGATCATCGCTGCATTATCCGTGCATAATTTCATTGGTGGAATGGAAAGCATAATTCCGGCTTTCTGACAATCCGACTGCAATCGCTCCCGAAGACGCCGGTTTGCGGATACCCCGCCGGCTACGACGATCGTATTCGCTCCAATCTTTCTCGCCGCACGAAGTGTCTTGCGCGCAAGCGAATCCACGACGGCTTCGAGCGCAGATGCACACAAATCCGAAAGTTCCTGCCCCTCCGGCATAGCCCCCATCTTTCGAAGCTGAGTTGCAACACTCGTTTTGAGCCCCGAAAATGAAAAATCATAATTATCGTGCTGCGGCAATGCCCTCGGAAAATCGTACTTTGCGCGATCTCCGCCTGTACTGAGTTTATCGATCTGAACGCCCCCGGGATATGGCAGCCCCAGCATTTTTCCGACTTTATCGAGGGCTTCTCCTGCGGCATCATCCAGGGTCTGGCCAATCATTTCGTATTTTCCAACGCCTCTCACGGCAATCAGATTCGTATGACCGCCCGAAACGACCAGCCCCATAAACGGAAATTCCGGTTTCTTCATACCCGCAGCAGTATCCAAAAGCGGCGCGAGTAAATGACCTTCGGTATGGTGTACGCCTATCAGAGGAATATTGCGTGCGTAGGCAAATGCTTTGGCTGCCTCAAGCCCGACCAGCAATGAACCGATCAACCCCGGTCCCTGCGTCACGGCGACGCCATCAATATCTTCGGGCTGCACATTAGCTTCCCGAAACGCTCCTCTCAACACTTCCACAATATCGACAATATGTGCCCTGCTCGCCAATTCCGGCACGACCCCGCCATATTTGGCATGCAGAGGAATCTGACTGGCAATGATATGAGACAATATTTTACCGTCTTCGACAATCGCCGCGGAACACTCATCACAGGAACTTTCAATGCCAAGTATTTTCATATTCAGTTTCACTCAAAAAAAAGCCGAAACACCATGTTTCGGCACCCGATTGACATATTCCAAATTAAGACAATATATCAATATTAATTCGTCCACGTATAACATGCATAATGCTCGCCTTTGGAGTTGACGACGATCAATATATTGTCATCCCGGTATGTCTGAGACTCTCGCTTGTCTTCATCACCCGCAGAAGTACTATACAAATTCTTTTCATCTACATACTCAAGCAAACGCTGTACAATTTCTTTGCGCGGAATATAGGCTTTGCTGAAAGTTCGACGACCGCTCGAAATAAATGCCTTGCGGTCATCGCGATCTATGGTTTCCCAAATCGCCTGCAAAAATGATGGTGAAGATGATGTATCCGAACCATGATGGCATACTTTCAGAAAATTCGAAGCAACGAGCTTCGTTGCTACTGCTTTTTCTTCCTGTGCCTGCTCCGCATCACCCGTAAACAGCATCGAAACGCCTGCATACGTCAGACGGAAAATAATCGAAGCCGCATTGGCATTGGACTTACTGGCCGTTTTCCCAACTTCCTTGCTGCTGTAAATATATTCTGTCTTCACCTCACTGCCAAAAAAATCTTCAGGAAAACTACCGCCAACCTGAAATTTCTCTTCAGCAGGCATATAAATACTACTCGTCAGCTCTTTTACCCGTTCGATCCATTTCTTATAATTGGAAGGAACATACTCTTTTGTATTCAGCTCCATCGGATCGATATAATTTTTGATCTTATAACCACTGCTCTTCGAGAACAAAGCCAGAAAACCGCCGAAATGATCGGAGTGGGGATGTGTCAAAAATACGGCGTCGAATGTACCATCCGTAGGAAAGCCATTATTTGTCAAATAATCCCTGATAATAGGACCAGACTGCGTATTGAAGGCATTGCCGTCACCACCATCGACCAGAACATTTTGTCCCGTCGGGGTCTGAATCCAGATAGCATCCCCCTGCCCAATATCCATCACATGAATGCGAAGCGTGTCTGCCGGCGGATTGAGCTGTTCCGTCGAACAAAGCTGACCAAACTGATATGTGATCAAAGAATCCTGATTCTCCGGCGGAACCATGCGGCACGCACGACCATCCACTTTACCTTGTTTGCAGTAGTAAGTTTCTTTCTCGGAAGATTTTTCCTCCTCTTCTGCTACTTCTTCGCCATCACCATATCCATCGCCGGTATCTTCTTTCTTGGCAAACACGACCTGACTTTCATCAAAATCAAAAACGCACTGCTTTGCTTCGGTATCCGATAATGTAATCCAGCCGCTGCCGCAATTCGGACCATCCTGAGGCAGTATGGAAGACCGGTAACAGCACTTTTCCCCCGTCTTAAGCTGATACTGCGGCGTCATATCAAACTCTTCTGCGACGGCGATCTCCTCGGCACTGCAGTCATCCTGTCCCTTATTGCCAGACAGCACGTAATTTGCGCCATAAACATCTGAACAGGTCGGATGATAACAGCAAATTCTTTCATCTTTCATCACGATCTGTGCATTGGCCACACCATCGGCTGATGCTGCCTGCTTTTCGATATCAGTACACTGCGCCGTCCCCAGCTCAGAATTATTGTCCTTTCTTTCAGAAAGATAGTATTTCTTTGCATAATCTGAACACAGCGGCGTTCTCAGACAACAATATATGCCATCTTTCAGGTAGTAGGATGTCGGCTTTGTAATGCACGCATTGCTCGAACTTGCATAAAAATACTGCGCATCCGGATCGTTGGGATCATAACAGCGCTCTCTTTCGAATTCGAACGGCCCCGGAAGCGACATATCCTCGCATCCGATCACCATAAATCCCAAAATCATGGCCAGGAAAAAACCTGATTTGCGCAGCATAACATCCTCCAGTTGCCAATTCAGCCCACAGGGCAATTACTCTGTAAATCACATTTTAGCCATAGGACGCAACTTTCATTTTATGATATCTGCAATAGACTGCCAACCTCTTAAACACGTATCCATCCGATATGGAGGATTATCCGAAATATTGTCTTTGTTCTTTGGAGGGGGCAGTGGCCCCCTGCGGCGCTATTTGCAAGCAAATACGCGCCTACCCCCACTGCGGGGGGCGAAAGCTTGCCGCGACGTTCCCCATGCTTCGGAATCCAAACTATTCGCCTCAGTTCGCAATGGGCCATTCACTACGAATCGCATTGTCTGCAGACTACCTTATTCCTAACAAATCGCCTCAGTTCGCAAAGGGCCATTCACTTCGCCTCTCGCGCCTGTCGGCGCTCCGGCTTGTGCCTGGCCGTTGCTCACTGGGCTCTGCGATTCGCACCGTTCACCGGACGGTGCGAATCTCGGCCCCCGCGCCT
>JAFRYG010000116.1 GCA_017441205.1 Pseudomonadota bacterium | reverse complement strand
TTGTTGTCAGCCTGGTGGTGGGGGCGGGTCGGAGGGGGCCCGATGAAATGGGGGATAGGGAGACTCTGGCTTGTTGTCAGCCTGGTGGTGGGGGCGGGTCGGAGGGGGCCCGATGAAATGGGGGATAGGGAGACTTTAGCCAGTTGTCTGCCTGTTGGTTGGGGGGCGGGATGGGGCTCGATGAAATGAATGAAAACCATATCCTCGCAGGGTAAACAGAACCAATAAAAAGTGCCTGCGTATTGGATTTTAGCCAATAGCAGGCACCAGACGGGCGTATCGGCCGGAGGCCGAAAGACCGTCTCCCCCAAACAGGTATCGGTGAGTTTACTGATTCTTTAGTGCCCTTGCTGCTCTGGCGCGTTCTTCACAGATGGCTTTCCAGCTGGGAAGTTTGTTGAGCATACCGGCATATTCAGCCATGAGGGAGGGGATATCGATATGCTGAGGGCAAATTTGAGCGCATGAACCGCAGGCGATGCATGCCGAGGGAAGTTTATCGCTGGGGAGTGATTCCATGCGCATGCCAACTGTGAAATTGGGGGCAAAGCGAGCGTCGTTCAGGGAGTTGAGCAGCATTGGAATGTCGAGTCCCTGCGGGCATTCGCTGCAGCAGTAGCGGCATGATGTGCAGGGGATGATTTGGTGCATTTGGGCGGCGATTTGATTCAGTAGGTGCGTTTCGTTTTCGTTCAGTGGAATACTGTGTGAAAACGTTTGAATATTGTCCTGTACCTGACTGAGATCTGACATGCCGCTGAGAATTACTTTGACATTGGGAAGCTGGCAGATCCATCGGAATGCCCACGATGCGCAT
Source organism: Pseudomonadota bacterium (assembly GCA_017441205.1). Classification (GTDB taxonomy): domain Bacteria; phylum Myxococcota_A; class Bradymonadia; order UBA4248; family UBA4248; genus UBA4248. The sequence continues at coordinate 46,167 of JAFRYG010000116.1, read as the reverse complement.
GATGCGTCCGGATTGATGGCATGGAGCGCATTTTGAGCTTCTTCGGATAGATTGGCGAGTCGTCCACCGCGCACGGGTTCCATGACCCAGACGGGGATATTTTGTGCAGTCAGATATTCGTATTTTTCTTTGGCGTGCTGGAGATTCCAATCCAGATAATTGAGCTGGATCTGGCAGAATTCCATTTCATTTCGGTGTGCTTCGACAAAATGCCTGAGCGTATTCAGTTCTGCGTGGGAAGAGAATCCGAGGTGGCGAATGCGACCGAGTTTTTTCTGTTCGACGAAGTAATCGATAATTCGCCATTTGGGGTCTTCATAGACCTGTATGCATGATTCGCAGACGTTGTGCAGGAGATAGAAGTCGAAGTAATCGACCTGGCATTTTTTGAGCTGTTCTTCGAAGATGGATGCCGGATCGTAAGAATCTGCGTACTGATGGCCGGGATATTTGGATGCAAGACAGAAGGAATTCCGGGGATAATTTTTCAGGATGCGTCCGGTAACGATTTCCGACATTCCGCCGTGATAGGGATATGCCGTATCGAAGTAATTGACGCCATTGCGGATGGCGCAGGCGATCATTTGGTCTACGAGGGATTCATTGATGGAGCCTTTGTCGGGGCCATCCTGATGCAGGGGGAGGCGCATCATTCCGAATCCGAGTCTTGAGAGTTTTAGATTCTGAAATTCAGAGTATTGCATATCTTTGGGATATCCGGATGCTGAACGCCGAACTAAAGCTGGGAGAGCTGATATTATCCGACGAAGATGTGGAATGATTTATAGCGTTCAATATAGTCTTTGTAGGTACCGGAAATGTCGATGATTCCGATGAATTCCGTACCGCGTCCCGGGCTGATGTTGACGATGAGCTTATTGAGGTTTTCCATGATGAAATAGAAGCCCATGCCAGCTCCGCCTTGTTTTTGTTCGATTTGATCCTTGCCCATGGCAAAGCAGCGCGCCAGATAGCCTCTGATTTTTTCGGGAGTCAAAGAACCAAAGCGATCCCGAACGGAGATGACGAATTGAGTGCCATCACTGGCAAAAGAGAAGAAGCATGTTTCTTCGGGCGTCAGTTCAACGGGGATCGTCCGGGAACGTCTTGCATAGGGGCGGACGCCGTTTGGATAGACGGGAGCATTGTAAATGGCGTTCATCAGCAATTCGTCGGCGACACTTGCAACGGCAGAAATGATGCGTTTATTGATGCCGATATTGGCGGCGTATTCCGAGAGTGCATTGAGGATGGGGTCTTTTTGAAGACTGGACGAGACTTCATAGGAGACGGGAGTAGAACCGTAGCACAGGTATTTTTCGATGCCAAAGATGTCGTTTCGGATGATTTTTCCTACGGTGATAATGAGTTCTTCTGGGGCCAGGTCGTGTGTTTTGGCGACGATATTGGTCGCAAACGGCAAATGGAAGATATAGCTCATTTCTTCGCGTTTGCGGCGCGACGCAAGCAGCAGAATTCTGGCTTTTCCGCTGACCCATGCGGATGCGGGGAGGTGTGAAAAGCGCTCCAGAAAGTTATCGAATATCTGTTGGTTATTGGAGCCGTATGATTGAGATTGCTGATCGTAGTCAGCAACGAGCAGATCGATGGTAGACTGGGAGAGAATATGCTCAGCTTCCTGAATGCTGTTGACAACATGCAGTTTGCATCCAGTTGCAGAGAGGGCTTTCGTCAGAATTTGTTGTTCTTTTGGTGTCGAGACAAGCAGCAGGATATTTGCAGTATCTTCAATGAGTGTGGGAACAACTTGCATTGGGTACTCACTAAATGCATGGAGGAATTGGATGAGTTCTGTTCAATGTATCAGGTAAGGAATTAAAGTTTTTGTTCAAGTTTTTTATCGAATTCTTCAAAGGTTGGAATGAATTGGACCTGGAATGGGTTAAAGGTGATTCCATTTTCGCGATCAACGAGTTTGCCCGGGGTAATATTCAACTTGGTAATTTCCGGTTCAACAGGCTGGTAAGTCAGCGTACTTGTTTTTCTGGTATTTGCGATACGTTTGTATGCAGCGGCATCGGCGGCATTGTATGCAGCGGTTCCTGTGATGAATGAGGAAGTTTTGATGCTCATGTTCTGGAGTGCAGTTTTTACGGTTTCAGCCTGTTCTCCGGACAATTTTGTGCTGTTAATGGCGATAATGGGGAGTGCAACGGGAGAGGATGTGTATACGGTGGTGAATCCGGAATCGTACCCATCAAAAACCATTGAAAGATCAGCGTTTCCCATTTCGACGGCATTGATTGCCAGGCGGACGTCGCGAACTTCTTCTATAGCAGAGAAATAATCGGAGGCTTTGATTTCGTTGCCAAGCAGGGATGCGGTAATGAATGTCGTAGCCAGGGATGTGTTGGCCACGAGGGCAAGTCGTTTTCCTTTGTACTGGTAGAGTTTATCGCTGTTTCCTCGTTTTGCGATGACCTTGAGCGGTCGTGTGGTCTGGCCATTTGCGGACAGCATTCCCACGGGTTTCAGGGATCCTCCCTTACTGGCATAATAATCTGCATCGAGGATTGCGACGGACAGATTCGAGCGTGCAGATTCGAAATCTGATGCACGCGCAAAAGCCATGCCTTCCCACTGCAAGCCAGTCTGGGTACTCAGCTCTTTTGCGATTTTATTGACGTATGCATTGCGTTCTGCGCCATCCTTAAAATCGAGGTTGGGGGCAAAAAGTGCGACGATATTGTTGGCCATTGCCATGCATGGGATAAAACAAATCAGGGCACCCAACAGGAATGATAGTGAATGTTTCATTGTTTTACTCCTTGCTGCTTCCCCAGACTCTTTGCTTCGTCAAAAGCATGCGGCGGACATCTTCAGATTTTCGTGAAGATGTCATGGATACGTAATTTTCGTAGTATTGGGTTGCCTTGGCAGCTTCACCGGCATTGTCCAGATATATGGCGTAATTCAGGACTGCTTCGGGGATATTCTGTTTGGCATATTTTTCGAGTACTTCTTCTGGATCTGTCAGTTTATGCGTGAGGAGTTTTGCCAGAACCTGATTGTACTGGTCGGGTGGGGTCATAACATTTCCCAAAGCATTCAAACGATTGTAATTATCCAGCGCCGATTCATATTTTTTTGATTTGAGTGCCTGGAAACCGAGTTTTCTGCGTATTGCTGCTTCGAGTGTTCTGGCTTCAGCTGAGTTATTGCCATTGATTTGTGAGAGGGCATTTTCGAGGTTACCGGTTTCGTAATAGACGTATGCCAGTTCATACGAGATATCAAGGACGCCGCCCGGAAAAAGTTTAGCCTGGGCTTCGGGGGCAATGGCTGCGAATTCTTTTTGTACGGCTTCGAGAGAGGTTTTGGCCTGGGAGAATTTTTTATTTCGTATATCCACGATGGCATTGAGGTATTCGAATCGTATTGTGTCATCGGAATCGAGGCCATCCTTGAAACGATTGGCTTTGGTCAGGTAACGTTCGGTTTCGTCGTATTTGCCTGCTTTGAAAGAAGTCATGGCTTTTTGGAGCGCGACCATGGCTGATGCCGGGGAGTCTATGACCCCTCGGCTTTCAGCTTCCTGCAATGAATGGTCAGCTTCATCCCATTGTCCGATGCTGGACTGTGCCACCGCCAGCAAATACCATCCGCCGCCGCCGAGAGCGTCGGCGGACTGTGATGTTTCGAGGTCCTTAAGTCTTTGAATGGCATATTTATATTCGCCGTCCATGATGTCGAACTGGGCAGCCAGCTTAATGACGTTGGGATCATCTGCAGAAATCTGTTCTGCCATTTGGTAAGACTGAAAGGCTTCGTCTTTATTCCCTTCCAGCAGAGCCAGTTGTGAAACGCTGCAGTGAGCCTGTGTCGAATGGACTTCCATGGACAGGGCCTGATCAAAAAAGGAGTGCGCCTGTTCGAATTCACCGAGCATCATGGCTTCGGCTCCCTGATGGAGCAGGGTGATGCTGAGCATTTCCCATGCCAGGGTATTGCTTGCACTTTCGTCGATGAGCTGCATTAAGATTTCTGCTGCCTGAGAGTAGTTTTTTGCAGCGAGGTATTCTCTTGCCAGATAAACACCGTAGATACTTTGATCGGGATAATCGTCGTGCAATTTTCTGTGAATATGGATGGAATCCTCGATATGTCCCTGTTTTCTCATCATCACTGCACCAAAATGCAGATCATCGGGATTGAGCGACTCATTCATCAGTTTCTGGACGTCATTCATGGCGTCCGGTTGTCCCCGAAGCATGCGGATATAAGCCAATTTAAGCTTGATATAGCGATAATCCGGCATTTTCTCTTCGAGTTCTTTAAAAAGTGCTTCGGCTTTGTCGAGGTGTCCCAGTTTGAGTTCACTGTCTGCGGTAAAATACTGGGCGCTCATATGGGTAGGATCTTTTTGAAGAACATCTTCAAATCGTTTGATGGCTTCTTCGTAGCGACCTGACAGATAGTAGGCACTTGCGATGGTATAGAGCAGATCGCTGCGGCGTGGATCTGCTTTATAGGCTTGTTCGTAGAGTTTTACGGCTTCATCGATCTGGCCACGTTCGTATTTTACGTGTCCCATGTTGATTTTGGCGATGATGTCATCCGGAGCGAGTTCGAGCAGGCGTGCCAGCGAAGCTTCTGCACCGACGATGTCTTTTGCCTGGATATATGCTGAAGACAGGGCGCGATAGGCATGTGCATCATTGGGTGTCTGTGCAGCATATTGTTCAAAATATTCCTGCGCATGGAGGGAGTCATTTTTGTCGAGGCTGATTTTTCCGAGGATAAAATAAGCTTCGGGCAGATCTTTTCGTTTTTGAATGACTTCCTGAAGCAGAGCTTCTGCTTCGTCTATGCTTCCCGACTCATAGAGATTGAGGCCGAGGTAGTGTTTCAATTCTATGTTGTCGGAATGGCGGCTCAAGGCATTCTCAAGTAATTTTACTCCTTCCTTGCTTCGTTTGAGTGCATACAGGACGTAGCCCAAACGGATATATGCCTGAACCATACCGGGTTCAGCTTCAATGGCTTCGCGGTACTTCTTTTCGGCCTGTTCAAGATAGGATGTATCGCTGCGTTCCTCTGCCTGTTTTTCGAGTTTGATGCCGCTGTCGTAGCTTTCCTGCGCTTGTTTGGTTGCATAGTGGCTTTGTGCAAGAGCAGGAACGCAACAACTCATCGATAAGATTGCAGCGAAGATTGCTGCGTGTATTTTTTGATAATGCATGTGGAACTCCTCGAGAGGCTGTCATGCCCGAACTAAATAGACTTTTACACAAGAACGACTCTGAATGACAAGAGATCCCTGCGATGTTTTGTATGATTTCGGGCCACCGCCGCAAACGGGCCGAGCGTATGCTGCAGCATAGCGAGGCCATGCCTTGCGTATTGGCTGTATAGCCAATAGCAAGGCCAAAAAAGCTATTGTTTGTCGTTTTGGGTGCTTTGCTGCTCAGAATGAGGCAGTTTGTTCAGGCAGGTTGTCACAAGATCAAGGTACATGGACATATTCTGCAATTCTTCGTCAAACCGTTGGCGAAGCATGTTGATTTGTTTGAAATCTCCGCGAAGCAGCTCAAACATGTTGCTTCGGCTAAGTTCAAAAGTGTCGCGGTTATTTTCGATTGCCAGGTAGAGGCGGTTTCCGGAAAAGCGCATCGTGGTACGGGATACGGCGAAGGAATCGGCCTCGATGATATCCTGTGCAATGGCATCGACGATTTCGTGGGCTTTTTGCCGCTGCTGCGAGGGGGAAATGCCATTAGTGCCTGCTTCAAAACCGGATACACAGCGGCTGTTTCCCAAACGCACATCGAATTGTCGATCGAATTTTTCGTTGCCGGTCAGGAAGAAACGATCGGAGTTTTTGAGCCCCTCGTACATTTCAGTCGAAAGGGGTTGAAGTCTTTCGCGGATGCAGATGGGGGATTCGAGAGCCAGATTCGTTTCGATGACAAAGAGCTGACCTGAAAAGATCGTTTTGGGCTTTTCGGATTTGAGTTCCCTGCCGCGGAGCGAGATATCCGCGAATTCAAAGGTGCATTCTTTCCATGCACCGTAAATGTAATCGCTTGCGGATGCGGTATCCCATTCGTCTGCGATATCGGCTTCGGAAATGATGTCTTCCGGTATTTTTCGGTAGGCGAGATAAATTTCAGGTTCGAAATATTTTTTTATGGCCTGATAGACGAGCGAGTATTTGATGGTATGATTTTCATTGAAGATGATTGCCATGGCGATGGCGCATGTCAGGATGACCCCCAGAACAGCAAAGGCGATCCCAATGAACACATGATCGTATGCGATGAGTATACAACATGCACAAATGCCGGCAATCATACACAATGGACTCAAAAACAGGATGAGTCTGTTTCGCTTGAGCGTGGGAACAATTCTGTCCTCGGGCAGAAGATAACGCTCCATGTGATGCTTCTGTGTGTTGATATCTGCTTGCTGTGCTTGCTTTGAATTATTTTCAATGCGATGCCAGTATGGCTTTTTATTATCGCTCATAAACAATTCCTAAAACAGGATCAGATTTCCCCCGGGCGCCGTTATACAACGCAATCATATAAAATACCAGTCATGAGCTTTGAGCTATGAGCTATGAGCTTAGAGCTCTGAAAATGACCATTTCTGACTCCAGGTTCCAACCAGCACTGTAAATAGAGCTAATAAAAAAGCCCGCCAGTCCATCTGGACAGCGGGCTTTGAGTGCTGGATTCGGGCGGAGGATACCGCCCAAATGGATTAGACTTTCATGGGTTCAATGCCCCAGATATCTTCGGCGTACTGACGAATGGTTCGATCGGACGAGAAGAATCCCATGTTGGCGATGTTGAGAACGGCTTTCTTAGCCCAGGCGCGTTTGTCGGTGAATGCCGCGTCGACATCTTTCTGACGGGCGACATAGCTGTCGAAATCTGCACAGAGCATATAGGGATCGCTCGTTCGCAGCCAGTTCACGATGCCCTGATAGCGCGTACGTTCATCGGGGCAGAAGAAGCCTGATTCGAGCATGTTGAGGACTGCTTTAAGATCCTCACTTTCTTCGATATAGGCCTGTGGATCGTAATTTTCGGCTTTGAGCGTTTTGACTTCTGTTTCGGTCAGACCGAAGAGGAAGAAGTTTTCGGCGCCGACGCGTTCACGCATTTCGACGTTTGCGCCATCGAGGGTACCGATAGTGAGGGCGCCGTTGAGGGCGAATTTCATATTGCCCGTACCGGAAGCCTCTTTGCCTGCGGTTGAAATCTGTTCCGAAAGATCGGCAGCCGGAATGATATCTTCTGCGAGAGAGACGCAGTAATTGGGGCACATGTAGACGCGCAGTTTGCTTGTAATGGTCGGATCATCATTGATGATGCGGGCGACGTCGTTGATGAGCTTGATATGGAGTTTGGCTGCGGCATATCCGGGAGCTGCTTTTCCGGCGAACAGAACGAGGCGCGGAACTCGCGTGGAACCGGGATTGTTCTTGAGTTCGCGATACAGATGAATCACGTGGAGAACATTGAGCAGCTGCCGTTTGTACTCGTGAATTCTCTTGACCTGAACGTCGAAGAGCATGTTTTCGGAGACAGCAAACGGCAGATGAGTCTTTGCGAAGTGGATCTTGTTCTGACGTTTGATTTCGGCGATGCGATCGAGGAATTCGGAATCATCGGCGAATGCTTCGAGTTTTTTCAAATCTTCGCTGTGCGTAATCCAGCTGTCGCCGATTTTTTCTGTGATGAGTGCAGAAAGATCCGGATTTGCGGAGAGCATCCAGCGACGCGGTGTGACGCCATTGGTCTTGTTGTTGAAACGTTCGGGGAAGAGTTTGACGAAATCCGGGAAGAGATCGGTCTTGACGAGTTCGGAGTGAATGGCAGCAACACCGTTGATGGAGTGAGATCCGATGACGGCGAGGTTGGCCATGCGAACGAATTTTTCACCTGTTTCGTCGATGATGGAAACTCGGCGCTGCATCTCGTAATCGCCTGGATAAGCGATATGGACGCGGAGCAGGAAGCGTCGGTTGATCTCGTAAATAATCTCGAGGTGTCTCGGGAGGAGTTTTTCGAACATGGGCAGCGGCCAGCGTTCGAGGGCTTCCGGCAGCAGCGTGTGGTTAGTGTAACCAAATACGCGCTCTGTGATGCTCCAGGCTTCTTCCCACTTCATTTTTTCGATATCGATAAAGACGCGCATGAGTTCGGCGATGGCAATCGCCGGATGGGTATCATTGAGCTGAATGGCAACTTTATCGGCGAATTGTTTGAAGTCCGAGTGTGTTTTTTTGTATCTTCGGACGATATCGTAGATGGAGCATGCGACGAAGAAATACTGTTGTTTGAGGCGGAGTTCGCGGCCTTCGGGGTTATTGTCGGCGGGATAGAGTACCTTTGAGATGGTTTCGCTGATGACTTTGTCTTCGACGGCTTTGCGGAAATCGCCGGCATTGAAGATTGTCAGGTTGAAATCATTGGTAGCCTGTGCTGACCAGAGTCTGAGAGAATTGACGGTTTCTGTGCCATATCCAGCAATGGGCATATCATAGGGAACGCCGCGGACTTTTGTCGTATCGATCCAATCGCACTGCAGATTGCCATTTTCGTCCAGCCGGCGTTCGACGTGACCGCCGAAATTGACGGTAGCAGCGCGGTCAGGTCTTGAAATTTCCCATGGATTCAGGCGTTCCAGCCATGGATCGCGGCTCTCGACCTGCCAGCCGTCTTTGAAGGATTGACGGAAAATGCCGAATTCATAGCGGATACCATAGCCGAGAGCCGGATAGCCCAGGGTTGCCAGAGAATCGAGGAAACAAGCGGCCAGTCGGCCCAGACCGCCGTTTCCGAGGCCGGGATCCGGTTCGCGTGCTTCGATTTCAGAAAGGTCCAAATCATGTTCGGACATCAGACGATTGACGGTATCATACAGCCCCATATTCATGAGGTTATTGCGCATGGAACGACCGAGCAGATATTCAGCCGAGAGATAATAGACGCGCTTGACATCGTTCATGTAGTAGCGCTTCATCGTCTTCATCCAGCGATGAATCAGTCGATCGCGGATGGCGAGTGACATCGCAAGATAGATGTCATCAGCCGAAGCGGTCTTTTTGTTTTTTGCAAATGAATAGCGAAGATGATCGACGACAGCACGCACGAGGATGTCATCGGACATGCCGGTACGTTGATCCTGAGCTTCTTCGGGGGTCTGATTAAAGTTTACTGTCATAAATGTCTCCAGAGGACAAAGGTGGCATTACCTGAATGGGCACGAAAAGATGTGCCGTCCGGACGTTCTGCCATTCAAACCGGAACAGATCAACAAAAAAGGCTGCCATGGGGCAGCCTTTTGAATAAATAAGCCAAACGCTTATTCTGCGGGTGCGGGCGCAGGAGCATCCTGACCTTCGGGGGCTGCAGCACCACCGCCTTCAGCGGCTTCCTGAGCTTCGAGTTCTTTCTGCATGCGTTCCATCTCTTCCATCTTCTTCTGGATGAGAGCAGCTTCGGCGTCAGCTTTCTTCTGAGCTTCTTTCATTTCGTCGATCTGTTTGATACGATCCTTGGCTTCCTGAACGCGGCCGGGGATGACCTTGTTGGCAGTTGCATCGTTTGTGAAATCAACCCACATCTGACGGGCTTCGTCGATCTTCAGGTAATACTCCTGATAGAGGACGATGAGGTTGAACTGAGCCTGCGGATAATCGGGATGATCTTTAATGATTTCGCGATAGATCTTTTCTGCTTCGTCGAGATTATTCAAACCACGGGCGGCGACAGCTTTCGAAAGATAGGCTTCGACGTTATTGGGTTCCAGGGCGAGGACTTTGTTGTAAAGATCATATGCGAGTCTGTAGTCCTGGACGTTGACGGCGATACCGGCGACGTTGAGCATTGCCTGAATGTTGGTAGGATCGGCTTCGACGGCTTTTTTGAACTCAGCGTTACCCATGGAAACTTCACCTTCGGCCAGATAAATCAGACCCGAGGTGTTGTAGATGGCAGAGAGGTCTTTTGGGGTATAGGATTTGCGTTCGAGCTCTTCCTGAGTAATACGGCCCGCAGCGAGTTGTTTTTTGAGTTCTTCATTGTACTCGCTGTATTTGATGGTGGCCTGTTCGCAGACCAGACGGGCAACTTCGAGGCTGTTCATCAGATAATAAACGGCGCTGAGGTTTTCGTAGCAATAAATGTTGTTCGAGTCACCGGCGAGAGCACGACGGACGTAAACGACGGATTTAGCGAACATGTCGTAGGCTTCTTTATTCTTGATTTCGCCTTTGTTTTCGGCACCTTCCATGCTGAATTTAGGCTCGACGCCGCCGCGTTCCTTTTCGAGAATTTCCTCACCTTTACGACGATAAAGCATCCCGAGGTTCAGGTTGGCTTCGACATTGAAGGGGGCGATACCGGTTTTGTCGTCAGCGACTTTGAGCAGAAGCGATTCTGCTTCATCATATTTGCCCTCGTCGATGAGCATTTTGGCTTCGTTGGTGTAGGAATTGGGCATATCCGGGCGGATCGAGATGGCTTTCTCGTAAGCATCGCGGGCATCTTTGAAGTTGCCCAGCTGCTGCTGAAGCAATCCGATATTGTAGTAAGCCTCAGCGAAGTTATCTTCTTCATTTGCAGCAGCATTGAAAGCTTCAATAGCAGCTGTCGGATTGGATTTCGCGAGCTTTGTGGCTTCTTCGAATTTAACGATGGCGGATTCCTTGACGACTGCGCGCTTACCGGAAGCATCAATAATCTTGGAAGAACCCGTTGCCGATCTTGCAGAGCCGCCACCTGAACCTGAAGCGCAACCCATGACTGAAATCACACTCAGGCAAATAGCTGCGATGAAGCCACCACGAAGCATTGTGCGTTTTAACATAGCTTTCCTCGTATATATAAACGTTGTTAATCGGAATGAAAGGGCGGGGACGGCTGCATGAACCGTTCCCCTAGCTTAATCGCAGTGCTTACTTGCCACCTGCGGCGGCGGCAGCAGCCTGTTCCTCACTGACGGCACCATCCATGACGACCTGGCGGACTTCCTTGGTGACATGACCACGGAGCTCATCGAGGTCGGTATAGAGAGCACCAGTATGATAGGTGGCGACCATCTTGTTTGGCGTAGCCTTGATTTCGGATGCCGAACGATATTCCATAGGACGCAGGTCGAAGAGTCGTTTCTGGGCTTCGCTCGTGTACTGGCTGAACCAACCGGTATCGGCAGCTTTCTTGACGGCTGCGGTATAGGCTTCGATGGCTTTTTCTTCGAATTTGGTCTGCCAGTCGAGGAGGATTTCGACGTATGCGAGTTCGACATCTTCATGCAGCCCGGGGGGAACCGGTGCTTTTTCGATTTGCTGGGCGACGTCATCGTACATCATACCGATGCGGGTCATGGCGGCAAGACCCCATTTCGGGGCGTTGAACTTCGTAATAACGTCACTGTAAACAGGAGCAGCGGCCTGGAGCTTATCCGATTTCTTGAGGAGCTGTTGCTGCAGGAACTGGTCGACTTTGTTGCCCTTGACGCTGCTGTCTTGGAGTTTGATATCGAGAACTTCATTGAAGAGCGTTTCACCTCTCATGAAACGGGCTTCTGCAGCGGCGTTGCGTGCCTGTTCGTTGTCGGCCGGAGAAGCGGAACCCAGCCAGTTCTGAACTTCTTTGGAGCTGTAGAGATTTTCAGCATTTTCGAAGTATTTGAGAGCTTCTTTCTGGTTCTTCTTTGCCCAATAGCATTTGCCGAGATAGGTATTGGCAGCGACTCTCAGACCGGGGGTACCGGATTTGGCATAGTTGCGCATGAAGTCGTTGAAGCGATCGAGCGCCTGATCGTATTTCTTCTGGTCATAATAGATACGACCGGTTGCGAACTTCAGAGCGGCCATGTGGCTCTTGTCTTTCGGGAACATTTTGGCGAAGAGGTCGTAGTTCTCAACGGCCTTTTCGTATTCGCCCAGACCGGCGCGGAATGCAGCGGCGTTCTGGAGAGCGTCTTTTGCGCAGGGTTCCTTGGACTGTTCGGCGCCGACGGGAACGCATGCTTCCCTGTCGTCGGGGAACTGTTTGACGAACATCTCATAGAAACGTGCAGCTTCCGAATAAACGGCGAGGCTGTGGTAGTTCAGAGCGATGGCGTACATGGCGCGCGGTGCGAGGGCTTTGGTGTGTTCGTCAGCATCGTCGCTCGTCAGGAGGGCAACTCGTGCTTCGATGGCGCGGCCGACTTCGGAACTGTTTTCCCACATCAGTGACGCATTCCAACGGGCCTTGGCTGCATCTTCGCTGCCCTTGTGCTTGACGGCATATTCTTCGTAGCAGCGGGCGGCTTCTTCCCAGCGTTTGTTTCCTTCTTTTTCTTCGCAGACCTTGAAGTCGAGAGCTTCTTCATAGGTGTTCATGACTTCGATGAACTGCGGCATGTAGGTCGTGTCGTTTGCCATGAATGCGCTGTTGCTCTTGAGTTCGGTGATGGCATCGCGCATGGCTTCGTACTGCTTGGTCAGACGATAGGTTTCGAGCAGATAGTTGGCCGAATAAACTGCAACTTCGGATGCCGGCGCTTCGTGAGTCAGTTCCATGAACAGCGGACGGGATTCATCGAAGTGGTTGTAGTTGAAGTAGATTTCTGCGGCCTTGTATTTGGCGTTGACGGCGAAGTCTGCCGAAGTGTCGACCTTGGCATAGCGCTTACTGGCTTCGATGAATTTCAGACGGCAGTCGGCGATTGGATATTCCGGATAGGTTTGCTCTTCACCGGGTGCTGCTTCCGGCGTGACCGGGATGTCCGGGCATGCTTCCTTATCGGTATTGCTCTCGCCCATCAGCTGATCGTATGCGAGGACTGCGCCGTGGGCGGCATCCTTGAGCATGATGTCGTGATCTTCGGTCTTGGGAACGTTGCCTTTGTCGTTGAGATCCAGAACGCGTTCATAACCCTTGGCGGCTTCGGCAAAATTCTTGCGCCAGTAGGCCATATCTGCATAGTAGTACATGACTTCGAAGTTGTCGGTCGCATCGGGGAAGTTATCCAGATACGTTTTGTAGATTTCGAATGCCAGTGAATAGTACAGGGGGTTCTTGGTGTTCTGGTAGGTCATGTGATACCACTTACCGGTATCCGAGACGTACGATTCGAGTTTGTCGTTCTCTTCCTTGACCGCTGCAGCTGTTGCACCCTGATAGTTCTCGTCGCGAGCCTTGACGAAGATGAGAACGGTTCTCTGAATTTCTTCGGCCAGACGGGTCGGATCGCTCATCGTTTCGACGTTGAGCATGATCTCGTGCTGATAGCCGACGATCTTGAACTTGCCAGGATTGCTGGAAATCAACTGGTTGTAAATCTGGTTCGATTCTTCGATCTTACCGTTTTCCTGATACAGACGGGCAAGACGTTCCATCATCGAATCGACTTCTTCATCGTCTTTTGCAAAGTTTTTGAAGTATTTGCGGGCCTGACCGGGTTTTGCATCATCCCACATGCTGTACGCTTTGACGAGGTCCTTGACGGCTTCTTTGCGCATGTTGGAACGACGACCGGTGCCCTTCGATGCATCGGAATCGCGGATGACCTTTTCGAACTGGGCGAGAGCTTTTTTGGGTTCACCCAGGTTGAAATAGCACCAACCCATTTTATACATGGCGAATTCTGCTGCAGAACTCTTCGGATCGATGCTCACGACCTTCTGATACTGCTGCAGAGCGGTCGGCATGTCTTCTTCGATGGCGAAGGTATATTCTGCCATACCGAGGAAGGCTTCCGGCAGGTATTTGGAGTTTGAATGCTCACGAACGATGGCGCTGTACTGCTCATTCGCGTCGCCGGCATAACCCATTTCGGCCATGTTGAAGGCCATGTAGTAGCGGATCTTGTCAATCGACTGATAGTCGGGATGATATTTGATGATATCCTTATAGAGCTTGAGCATTTCGCTGCGGGCTTCCTTGCCGACTTTTTCGTCTTCGGATTTTTTGCCCATCAGCTCATCCTGCTTGGCTTTGTTGCCATTTGCGCCTGCTTCGTTGGCCTTGCTCAGGTAATCATAGGCACGCAGTTCATAGTAACGCGCTTTCTGCCAAAGCATGTCACCGAGACGTTCCATCAGTTCAGGTTTTGCCGGATCGTCTTCATCGGTCTGTTTGATACGCGTCTGCAGCTTTTTGATGGCTGCCTGCTGCAGCTCGATCTTTTCGGCTTCCAGAGCACCTGCGGCCATTTCGTCGGTTTCAAAATCGACTTTCGGACCTTTGCCCTCTTCCTGTTCGAGCGTCTTACGGGCGACTTTTTTGGGGGCATCGGCTCCTGAAATGGTGGCCTGCTTCTTTTCTTCAAATTGCACGTTCTGAGCCACTGCAACTGTCGCTGACGTCATAAAGGCAGTTGCCATGGCACAGATCAACAAGCGAATAAAACCTCTCTTCATCTTTATTCTCCAGTATTGACAAAGCACCGCTGAATTTTATTGGAGGCGCCAGAAATTGGCAATGCGTTATATCACCCTCTTTTAATAAAGGCAACCAAATCAACGGTCACCAATTTGTTTATCTTTTTTTTCAGCCGCTGCTATTGCTCCCGGTGGTCGCAATACGCTGCGGCAGCGGTGCTATCCGGCTTTTAATGCCGGATACGCACCGCTCTTTTGGGGAATTCATAATTTGGAATTCATAATTCATAATTCATAATGCTTAATTCGTAATGCTTAATTCGTAATGCTTAATTCGTAATGCTTAATTCGTAATGCTTAATTCGTAATGCTTAATTCGTAATGCTTAATTCGTAATGCTATTTCATTATTTATTGATAGAGACATTCCATGGAACGTCTGTACACAAATAAAATGAGCGCGTATTGCCGCAGAATATTTTCATTATTTTTTCAAACACATCCTTCTCCATTGGAATTCGCTGCTGCGGCAATAGCGCGAAAAAAACCGGGCGTATTCCCCTTTGGGGGAATAGCCCGGGCACAAAAAAGCAATCCAAAAAACAGGAGACGTTCCTTATCAATCGTACGACTTGTGGTAGTAATAATATCCGCCGTAGTAGCCGTGTGAATTGGATGTCATATCGTTGAGTACGCATCCGAGAATCGGAGCGTTGACACCGTCGAGCAGTTCGCGGGTGCGGACGAGGAGCGGCAGCGGGGTTTTGTTCGCGCGGGCAACGACGATGACGCCATGCACGTGCTGTGCGATGATAAGCGCGTCCGTGACGACGGTGACGGGGGGCGAGTCGATGATGATGAGGTCGTATTTGCTGCGAAGCTCCGTAAGCAGATCCTCAAAAAGCTTGGACTGAAACAGCTTGGTCGGGTTAGGCGGAATATCGCCGCAGGGCAAGAGTTTCAGACCGTCGATACCGGTTTCGAGGATCGTTTCGTCGGCTTTCTTTTCGCCGCTGATAACGGCACTGAGACCTTTCTCGGGTGTTGCCTTGAAAACATCCTTAATTCGCGGGCGTCGGAGGTCGGCTTCGATCAGGATGACCTTTTGACCGGCAAGTGCAGAAGTCACGGCCAGATTGATGGAGGTCATGGTTTTGCCTTCGAGGGGCTGTGCCGAAGTCACGAGCAGAACGCGCGAAGTTTCGGATTTGAGCAGATAGGTGAGCGTCGTACGCAGTGTTCGGATGCATTCAGAGATAGGCGAACGCGGATTTTCGATGACAAAGCGATAAGCTTTTCTGCCGGCAAACTGGCGATTCTTGGGGAATTTGGGGACGGCTCCCAGGAATGGCAGACGTGCTTTTTCTTCGACGTCGCTCTGTGTTCGCACGGAAATGTCGAGCAGTTCCAGCAAAAAGCCGACCAGCAGTCCGGCGATCAGGGCTGCCAGGAAGGTGATGGCAGCGTTGATGAGAAGGTTGGGACTGACGGGAACGGTCGGGGCAATGGCCGTATCGAGAATGCGGATATTGTTGACTTCAAGCAGGCGGTTCAGGCTGACTTCGTTGAGTTTTTTCTGTGACTGTTCGAAAAGGCGTTCCTGTTCCTGCTTCTGGCTTTCGAACTGTTCGTAGAGCAGGCGGAGCTGATCGAGTTCCAGTGCTTCCTGCTGCAGGTTCTGGATTTCCTGGTCGAGTTCCCCGTTGAGTTTGACGAGAGCCTGGTACTGTGCTTCGAGGCCGAGTATATTGTTTTTCATTTTGGCCAGTACCGAAGCCTTGCAGGTTTCGATTTGTTCGCGGATGGAGATGACCTGCGGAGATTTTTCCAGGTAGGTGACGAGCAGTTTTTGTTCGTCGCGCTCGAGGGCAGTGCAGACGGCCAGTGCTGCATCGAGCGATGGATCTTCGACGATGACGCTGTGTGCGCGGACGTTTTCGATTTTGACGGGAATGGATTTCAGTCCGGAGAGCACGTAACCTGCGTGTTTGCGTTTGGTCTCGACTTCGACGCGCTTATCATTCAGGGAATCCAGACGCTGATTGGTGATTTTCTGCTGCTCGATAGGATTGGAGTAGAGAATTTTGTGGTTTTCCTTGAATGCGTTGAGGGCATTTCGTGCTTCTTCGAGTTTTGTTTCGTTATCTTTGTACTGCTTGTCGAGAAACTCAAAGGTGTTGTTGAGTGTAATGAGACGATGCTCAGAGTTTTGTTCGGAATATGCGGCGGCGATGGCGTTGGCCAGGGCTGCGGCGAGTTCCGGATTTTTGTTTTTGACGCGGATGTTGACGAGTCGCGTGCCGTTGACGGCTTCGACCTTGAGCATTCCGAGCAGTCTGGCGACCGGATCGGCGGTCGTCAGTTTTTTGTTGAGCAGCTCTGGATCCTGAATATCCTGCAGACCGAGAAATTCAATATCGGTCGCCAGCCCCAGATCATCGATGACGCGTTGTGCGACGTTGCGCGACTGCATGACCTTGAGCTGGGTATCGTAGTAAGTATCGCGCAAAAACCATTGTTCAGCGCCGGATGAATCGACAGGATTGATCGTGGGCGGCTCAGGGTTGATGATAACGGCCGTGACGGCCTCATAAATTTTGGGCTGGTGCAGGGTATAGGCTGCGCCGATGCATCCGGTCAAGACGAATGCGAGGATGACCCCCCATCTTCTGCGCCAGAGAATATCGACATATTCTCGGATTGGCAGGATGGGCTGCTGCTGGGCTTGTGATGTATCTGTCGTATTTGCCATATCTAAAAGACCGATTGAGGCACATAAACGAGATCGGCAGGATGCAGACACACGTTTGGAGCGTTTCCGAGCAGGATGTCCTGATAGGGGACGGAGACAGATTTTGAGGCACCTTCCGTTTTGCGGACGATGACGACGGCATTGGTCTGCGCGCGAACAGTGGGACCGCCGGACTGTGCGATGACATCCGTGAGCATGAGTCCGGGTCTGAAATCGACGATACCGGGTTTTTGAACCTGTCCATCGACGGTGACGGCAGTTTTGGAAACTTCCCGGTTGATGCAGATGACAGAGGGATCGCGCAGATATTCGGCCTGCAGCCCTTCGCGAATGATGACTTCAAGTTCGTCGCAGCGTTTTCCTTCGACGCTGATCTCTCCGAGCATGGGGAAAGAGATGGTTCCGCGCGGTGAAACTTCGTATTCACCGCTGAGATCATCCTGTCCGAAGACGCGGATTTCGAGCCTGTCCCAGGGCATGAATTTTCCGAGTTCGACGCTCGTGGGACAAGTACTGAGCTGGGCTTGCCAATCGTTGGATACTGTAGAGGCGCATGCCGCCATGATGGCGGCATTCAGCAACAGAATTAAAATGATACAAGCCGGGCGGAGCGCCCGGCACTTGTTACGCATTCAAAACTCAGTATCAATATTCGTAGGCGAAGTTAAGGGTAAACAGATGTCTGCAGTATTTGACGTAATCGACGTCACTCAGATTGTCACGCAGACGATATTCCACGCCGAGTTTGAGTCCCGGGAAGAAGTGGTAGTAGATATTTGCCTGTGCAGTGATGAGATTGTCAATTCTGGAGGCGTTATCTGACTTGGTACGGTAATCGAAATTACCGTATCCGACATTGAGATCGGTTTGGAGGTGTTCAAACCAAAGTGCATCAAGTCCCAGTATTACGCGGTGGTATTTGTAGTAATCGCCGTAAACGATGTTATCGAAGTCTTTTTTGTATTCGACATACAGTCCGCTGTTGCTGGTAAAGTCGTAGCGGAGTCTTGCGTTCATGATAAACAGGTGTTCCTTGAGCCCGTTATCATAATTCTCGTAGGCGTATCCCAGACCGAGGATGTAGGACAGTCTGGCAAACAGAAGGCCCTGCAGGCTGTATTTGATGCGGATGGGGTAGGAGGAGGCGTTCTGACTGTCTTCGGAGGCTATGCCGATGGCATGCTTGTTATCTTCCAGGTAGTTGATGGCACGGAAATCGATTTCCAGAGCCATACTTGACTGTGGGAGAAAGTTCCATCGCGTGACGGAGTCGACTTTATTCTCCATATTGGAGACGTCTGAATGTTCAGAATAGAATCTGCCGTTGAACTGGTAACCAAGCCGCTGAGAGAAGACGGCTCCGGCGCTGGGCTGAATGTAGAATGCAGCACCGGCAATCACGTGGTGATTTTTGAAATCGGCGCGCAGGTTATCATCTTCCGGTTCGTTGAGAAAAGCATACGAAACGGAAGGTGCAATGCGGAAGAAGCGGGTTTTGAAGATATCGGCGACAGAGCTGACTTTTACATCATAACCGCCGTCCGGATCGGCATTTCCGAGTCCCCAGTATTGGCGCCAGTTAAAGGCAACATTGTTATCCCATGAGTGCAGTTTTTCGTCTGCGAGTTTGGTTCTGAAATGGACGCCAATTTGGGCCAGTCCGTCATCCTCGCCTTGAGTATCGCGCACATCGTAACCGATCGAGGCGTCTGCACCCGGGTGCATCACAAAGCCACCCGCCTGAATCCCGTTGGGTTCAGGTTCTGAACTCTTGGCTACTGCATGACTGCTGCATAATGCTAAAAGCAAAGCACCCATGCAGGCCGTTAGAAGATATTTCAACATGAATTCACCTGTACGCTGTCAAAGGGCAGCGGACATCATAGAAATTGAATTCAGCATATCTCTTACAGATATGCTGAAGCATCGACATCCAAAATGTTGCCCGAATCATCCAGGTCATCGGCTGTCAATTTCCCAGTATTAGCTGTCGAATGAGTTTTGCTTGGTTCATAGAATTGCTCACCGCCAAGGCAAGGTTCGACAGAACATACGCGGATTGTTTCCTGTACCGTTGTGCCGGATACGCCAACCATACCGGTTGAACACTCGTGCATTTTCGCAGAAATCTCATTGCCTTTGCTGACGCCAAGCTGAACCAGCTTATAGTGATGTTTCTGCGATTCAGCGTCATTTCGGGCAACCGCGTCTGACAAATTGGCCTGCGCATTCTGAACAACGCTCAGGAATCCACGCGCATTGACCAGATTGGAATTGATGCAGTCAATCTTTGCAACATCGGACTCTGCTTTGGCTTCCGCGAGCAGGTCACTGCCTTCACTGATAACATTTTCGAGCGTTTTGACGCCTTCCGATGCTTCGTTGAGCATCCCGTCTGTCGTCTGCTGGACTGCGGGTTCGTCCGCATAAGCTGTTCCGGCAAACAGTACACTGCATCCAAGAAGCATTGCTATGTATTTTCTCATTATCAGCTCCTCCTAAGTCTTTTGTAACTTAACAAGAAACTCTGTCCTTTAGTCCCCTTTCTTCTTCAGTGGGTCTTACCAGACATAGACTTAGCTACTATAGACCTATTCGCATTTTCCTTCAAGTAAATGTGAAAAAAATACCTACATCTGTTGCATCGGTCGGGAAACAGAGACAAAACCTCAGTGCGCAGGGCAATTCCCCTTGAAGCGTATTGTCCACTGGACAAAAATGGCTCCCCTGTCGGTATAGGTCTTGAAAGGAAGTGCATAATCCGTGCTCATGAAAAGTTCGTTGTCATGAATAAAGGGTTCGTCTGCCAGCAGAAAATACAGATCGATCGTTTTGCCGCTCTCGAATACTGTGCTGTAGGCAGAAGACAGTGAGCAGGGATCAAACTGATAGCTGATACTGTCTCGAAGACCGGGTTCGTTAATGATGGGAACGCTTGCGATGATCGCATCCGATGTCAGACCGGACGGCCGGAAATCCATGATGATACGATGGTACAGCGGCTGCTCCTGGTTGTCGTCGCCATACGTCGAAAGCACAAACGTTTTGG
Organism: Pseudomonadota bacterium; assembly: GCA_017441205.1. Lineage (GTDB taxonomy): Bacteria > Myxococcota_A > Bradymonadia > UBA4248 > UBA4248 > UBA4248. The sequence goes on along the minus strand of JAFRYG010000116.1, from coordinate 26,017 downwards.
CATCGCCATAGGATAGATCCATCTCCACGACACCAAGGCTCGGACTGACGGCGTTGATAAATGGCATCGTATCTTCCGGTTCCGGCTCTTCCTCAATGGGCGCGACATACAAACACCCGTTCAGAAACAATCCTGCCGCTATTGCTGATAAAAACAAGCCTCTCATCGTTCGTTCTGCTTTTCCAGATGACGGAATATCGTGCGTGGATCTACACCAAGATCCCGTGCTGTCTTTGAGCGGTTCCCATTGTTCAGTTCCAGTATCTCGTTGATGTATCGCCTCTGAAAATCATCCTTCGCTTCTGCCAGACTCATGACGGGTTTGAGTACTTCGGGAATCAAATCGAGATCTTCTGCTGTTATCTGTGATTTATTCGACAATATGAGTGCCTTCTTTATGCGATTTTCGAGCTGGCGGACATTGCCTGGCCACCGGTAGCGGCGAATGGCAAGAATGGCTTCCTGCGACAGGGACTTGACAACCATATTGAATTCTTTGGCATATTTCTCAATCATGCCTCTTGCAATCAGGATGACATCATCTCCGCGTTCGCGCAGCGGAGGCAAATGAAGTGTGATGACGTTGAGACGATAGAATAAATCTTCCCGGAACCGCCCTTCCTGAACTTCTTTTTCCAGATCCTTGTTGGTCGCAGCAACAATTCGGATATCCACCGGTTCAACCGAATTGCTGCCAACTTTGACGACGCATCTTTCCTGGAGCACTCTCAGAAGCTTTACCTGAAGATCCTGAGGCATTTCGCCAATTTCATCCAGGAATAATGTTCCCTTGTTGGCCTGCTGAAATTTTCCGGGCTTCGTTTGTATGGCCCCCGTAAAGGCACCGCGAACATGCCCAAAAAGCTCACTCTCCAGAAGATTGGCCGGAATCGCGCCGCAGTTGATGACGACAAACGGTCCCTTTGCGCGCGAGGATTGACGGTGAAGTTCCTGGGCTATCAGCTCCTTGCCGGTTCCCGTTTCCCCTTCGATCAATACAGTGACTTCTGTCGCTGCAACACGGTGAACTGTGTTGAAGACTTCGCGCATGGGGAGACATTCGCCAATGATATTTCCGAAGCGAAGCTCATCGAGTTTGGATGTCAGGGATCGGTTCTCGAACGTCAGATCGTCGACGAGAATGGCATTGGCGAGTATCAGTGAAATCTGAGATGCAAATATGCGCAGCGCCTCAAGATGCTGAGGTTTGAACTGATTGACGATGTTGTCGTTGCCTACATAGATAATTCCTATCAGAGCGCCGCGATCCATCAAGGGCATACACATGACGCTGCAGAATTTCATATTGATGACGCTTTGCGATGTATTGAATGTTTCGTCCGAGAGCGCATCCCGCACGATGAGAGGCTGTTTGGTCTCAAGCACATGCTGGACAATGGAGTCCGAAAAAAGATTATCGTCAATGGATTCCTGATAAAAATTGCGCGATACATGGCTGTGGATTCTGCCGTCCCTGATCAGAAGCAAAAAACCTTTGTCCGCATTGACCAGGGCGATTACATCGTCCATGGCATGCGTCAGGAGGGAGTTGACATTGTAGTCCTGGGCCATATCTTCCGCCAGGTGCTGGAGTTTCTCAAAAGCTCTGGCAACATTGTTGTCTTCGGTGTGGGATGATTGCCGTTTTTGCAGTGCCTGTTCCGAGAACTTCGCATTCAGGTTTGCAAGCTGCAATGTATCGCCCGGCATTATCGGCGTGCGCTTTTTTAGGCGTTTGCCATTGATAAAAATATCAGCTTTCCTCGATGCAGGCTCTATTTCATATCCCTCGCCCTCACGATAAATAATGGCATGTACTGGTTCAATGCCAGCTTCCGTACAGACAATGTCGTTTTCGTCCGAAGCACCGAGCGTCGTTATTTTCTTGTAAATTTCGTGTTGATGGGTTTCGCTGACAAGGTGATCAATGAAGAGATATGACATGGTGGATTTCCTTGTAAGACTTCCGGGAGAAAATAAAACCGACAGGAGAGGATAAATGGATTATCGAAGCTGGGCAAGTGCTTGTTGAAGATCTGACCATACCCGGCCTTTCAGGGATGGATTCTTGCACATTTCGTATGGATGATGGGTACAAATTGTTGGGATGCCTTCAAATTTCATGATCGTTCCCCGCACCTGACTGATCAGGGCGTCCCCGCCAAACATGGCGCGGTAGGCGGTTTCCCCCCATACGATGATGATTCTGGGTTTGATTATCTGGACTTCCCGACGGAGAAAACCTATGCATTTCCTCGCCGATTCCAGTGCTGTTCCCTTTGCGGGAATGCAGGCACACTTGATGACATTGGTCATATATATACGTTCTTGTGATGCTTCCGGATTGATTTGTGACATCGCACGGATGATGTTGTCCAGAAGAACCGCACACTCTCCCGTCATCAGGCGATTCTGATCGAGCTCAGCCGGATTGCCGCCTGCCGAAACAAACATAATGGATGCATCCGACGGACCGTATCCCCATAAAATATCGCGTCTTCTGGGGCCCAGCGGACAATTGCGGCAGGCAGAACACTGCGCTTTTTGCATTTCAAGGGCAGTACGCTTTTCTTCCGGACTGCTGAATGCCTGTGTACTTCGTGACTGCTGCATTGCTTTGAACAGCTCAACGCTGGAACGCGATGACGCCGCTGCAGCCTGAGGCTTTGGAGTACTCTGCGTTTGAGGAATGCGGGATGGAGCGGGGACACGAACCGGAGTGACTGGTGTCGGTGGCGCATTCAGATTGAGTTCGCCCCACCGGGGATCATCTTTGGGACACTCCGTCAGGCCCAGTTCGCGCTGGGCGTCTGCCCAGTTCGACAGCTCGCACGCAATATTCCGGGCAAATAATGTCAGGATGCCTTTAACTTCAGATGAATTCAGTGCATTCAGGTCCATGCGAGGCCCTCCTTGCGCCGAATCAGCTGCCGGGAAATATTCTTTTGAAGCGCTTCGTTGGTTCCGCCACCAATACTCAGCAAAACGGAATCTCTGTGAAGTCGCTCAACTGGATAGGCCGTGCTGTAGCCATTGGCTCCGAGTATCTGGATCGCATTGCGGCTGATGGTTTCCGCTGCTGTCGCACAGAACAGTTTAACGGCATCGGCATTGACCGATGACTCCGGATCGTTGTCCATGACCTGTCGTATCGTCGTGTACAGCATCGTATGCATGGCCAGAAGGCTGGCATAGCTTTCGGATAAAAGTCTCTGAATCTGACCGAATTCCACAATGGATTTCCCGAATGCATGGCGTTCGATGGCGTAGCGCCGCATTTCTTCAAAACATGTACTGGCAATGCCGCATGACTGGGCTGCCAAGCCGAGACGCTCTATGGCCAGATTGCGGATCATTGGTATGAGTCCGCCATTGAATTCAGCCACGAGGGATGTTTCGGGAATCCGGCAGTCCTGAAACGTCAGAATTCCCGTCGGACTTGAGCGCATGCCCATTTTATGTTCGCATTCGCTGCACGAAAAACCAGGAATGCCGGCTTCGACCATAAACAGACTGATATCGCGCCGCGCTTCGCCGGTCCTCGCATAGACCAGGAAGGCTTTGCCCACCGGGCCGTTGGTGATCCATTGTTTGACGCCATTGAGGACAAAACCGTCTTCCGTTCGGGATGCAGTGGTACTCATGCCGAGAACATCCGTACCGGCATTGGGCTCAGTCATTGCCATGCCCGAAATCCACTTGTTTTTCAGAATGGTTTTGTGACGTTCCGGCATGTTTCGACCGGAAAAATGCCAGCTCCAGTAAAGCTGATGCGCAAAAAGAAGCTCCTGGGACAGGTAGCTCATGGCTATGCCCGGATCTTGCTCGCTCAGGGCCTCGATGGCCAGAATAGTCGCTGCGACATCGAGTTCGGAACCGCCGAGGGATTCCGGCAAAGTGATATTCATTAGCCCGAGTTCCGTATCGAGACGCCGATACAGGGCTTCATCGAAGGAGGCATCCCTGTCGCGTTCTGCTGCACCGGGAGCCAGTGTTTTTTTTGCCCATGCCTGAACCGTGTGGAACAGTTCCCGGTGGGTATCGTCAAAATCAGAGTGCAAAAACATTCAGCTCTCCAGGTGTGACGCGTTGATACTGTCCTTCGACCAGCATGCCATACCTGGCGGCATGGGATGCCCCGAATGAGGGTTCAAGGCTGATTTCTATTGTGTCGCCGGATTCTGATGCTTTCAGGCGGATCGCCGCATTGGGATCGTTCTCGGATCTGAGCTGGGCACCGTTATCCTGTATGTTGCCGGTTGCCGTAAATACAAAATCGTCCTTCGCAGCCCTCACAACCAGATTCAGCTGTTCGTTTTCCATTTCGTAGATTTCCAGCGTCCTGTCAGCTACCGAACGATAGAAACCTCCGAACTTTCCCGGACTCTCGATGAGCATCGCCCACATCGTCCTTACACTTATCCAGTCCGCACGCTCGCTGTTTGCCCTGGCAAAAGCATCTCCGGAGGGCACTCCCTGTCTGACCAGATCATTGATGGCTTTCCCTCGACCCTGTCGCAGCCAGATTTGCTGTGATTCCTGCAGGGATGCATACGCCGATTCCGACAGATTCATCTGTGCTTCGTGCAGGGCATTGTCCATTAGTTTCTCGCTTGTCTGGGTGTCAGATACGCGTTCAAGTATGGCTTTGCGCGCGGCCTTCTGGTCTTCCATCTCTGAGGGAGAAAGCGAGGATTCCTTGGATGCGGAATAGGCGACTTTTTCCTCATCGCTCATGGCAGAGAAGTCCTTTTTTTCACGGCATCCTGAAAAAGTCAGAAGGCAGAACAGAAAAAGTACAGCATATGGCTTTATGCGCATGAGTCATTACCATTTCAGATGGGGTGGGCGCTGGAACTGCCGCGTCATCTCTCCGTCATCGTGATCGAACATACCACCACCAATCTCAATACTGTCCTCGTCATCATATTCATTTTCCGGCGGTGCAATCGCTTCTTTTGGGGCAACATAGCCCTTGGGATGAGATGCTTCACGGGGGGAGGCTGATGGGGGCGGCGAGAGACGGTAATACTCAGGAATACCGGCCGGCGATGGGGGGATTTCAGAGGAACGGGAATTTGCTGGAACGGGGGCAATACCGGGAACCGGTGCGCTGCGTGTTTGAAACGGCGGTTTCGCAATGCCGGCCTCTGACGGATGAAGCGCATCCGGAGGAAGAATATCGGCCGGAATCGTCTTGATGCTGGGGAGGGTACGTGCAGCCCCATCTCTCAGGATCATCGTCGGTTCTTCTTCATCATCATCCGGTTCTGTCAATTCGACAGATAACATCGAGGGCTTCGGCGCTTCAGAAGGCGGTTCGGTAAACAGCAGGCTCGCTTCCGGTCTTGCGGCTTTCTCTTCTGCAGCAAGCGGTTTCGCTTCACGCAGTTTCTGAATTGTTGGAGAACTGGTGGGCTTGATGTTCGAAGACCGGGCTTCCTTGACTGCGGGTTGTGATTCCAGCATTTCTTCAGCGCTGCCCGATTGGCTGGCATGTCCTTTTGGATGTTCTGTTTCGGGGCGGAGCGGTTTGATCTTGCCGATACCAGGAGCCTGCGGCATAGTCGCAGAATTGCTGCGCCCGGCACTGCCGATGGGTTTGGGCATCGTGCGCTGAACAACGGGAGCTTGTTCAACAATCTCACGAACTGAGTGCATGCGCTGTGGTTTGCTCGGTGGCATCGCAGGCGGTACGGGCTGAGATGCGTTAATGGGCGCAGGGCGTCCAGTTGGAATCGGTGCCATCCCCGAATGCGATGTTGAACTGGACAGTGATGCGTGGCTCATTCCCATGCTCTGGCCGGGAGCCCGGCTGTGCGTGGTCGGCTGCTGTAATGAGCGTACTCCGGCTGCAGAGGAAGATACCGGTGATATGCCGCCAGGGGATGAGGCAACGCTGGGACCGGTGGGCGCAGTCGGTGTCTGCTTCGTATAGGCATTGGGATGCCGCGGACTGGATGGCGGCGTCGATAAAGCCGGTTGCGTACGAAGCTGCTGCGACGCCGGCTGCTGCTGAACGCCATCATCCTGCTCGATACAGACACACACAACCGTCACATTGTCCTTTCCGCCGGCCTGGAGGGCCAGATTAATCAGGGTGTTGCAGGCTTCTGTCAGATTGGGGGCATTCGTTATCGCCTGAAGTATCTGGCTCTCCGATACGATATCGCTCAAACCATCGGAGCACATCAGATAAATATCGCCCTGCTCGCGCGGAACTTCCTTGACCTCCACATCGACGTAATCTTTCAGCCCAACCGCACGCAATATGATGTTTTTATTCGCAAAGTTCGGCGCATCCTCCGGCTTGAGCTCGCCTGTATCCAGAAGATGGTTCATCAGAGAATGATCCCGGCTCATCTGAACAATCTGACCCTTGCGAATGCGATAAATCCGGGAATCTCCGACATGCGCCAGAACAAGGCCGTGCGGCGCATTCAGAATCGCCGTAATCGTCGTCCCCATCCCCTCCATCGACCGATCCTTGCAGGATTGGATAAAAATACGCTCATTTGCGTATTTGATGGCATTCACAAGCAGATTGGCTTCGTAGCTCAGCTTGGGATCAGGCTTGTAGGAAAACTCAAATCCAGGCTGGTGACATGTTTCACACATAAACTGCGCAACATGCGTTACGCACATTGTAGATGCAACCTGTCCAGAGGCATGCCCGCCCATTCCGTCCGCAAGCACATAAAGACCATGGCTTGGAACCATGACGAGATTGTCCTCATTATTGGTTCGCTTTAAACCAACATCCGTCTTCGCCGCACATGTGAGTCGCGTCGTCATAATGAAACTCCAATACCAAATGCGATTGACAATATACCCTTATATGCTTGTGCTATTGGGGAATAGAGACTTCAATCGTATATTCAGATTGGAATGCTTCACAGAATATCTCAAGATAATAGTGGCCCGGCAGCGCATCAAATTCCTGAACCATCCGCGAACCCGGGACGAACTTCAGACGGTACATCTCCTCACCGGTTGCCTTGCGGATCACTATCGTGCCTCCCGCGCTCGGTTCGTCAAACGCAAACGTAACCGCCACGCGGGTTTCCGCCGGTACAGTAAAGTATTTCCAGTCCGTCTTGTCGCCATCCAGACAGGTCACATAATCGAGAATCAGGTCGTTTATCTTGATTTCAATCGCACCAAGTCGATCCTGATCTGTACCAGAGTTTTTTTCGGGCCCAAGTGTTTCACATCCGACACCCACTGCCAGAAAGGCTAATGCCGCTGCTAAACTCCATATTCGTCTCATCTTGAAATCCTTAAGCTGATCAAAAGAGCATCCTTCTGCGGCAACTATAACGCGTCTGAAGCCCCGAGGTCAAGTGGGTGCCGGAAGTCGTGTACGCCGGGTGCATCAGATTTTGGGTTTTGTTTGTTGGTGGATGTCCGTCGCTATGCAGCCCGGCAGGCTGCATACGCCGACGGGGCAGTGCTATTGCTGCGCAATACACACTGCCAGCTTTTTTTGTCCGACATTTCCAAAATTTGTTCAGTAAAATCTCTTGCGCATATTTTTAAAAACTATTATTTTGAAAGTCTGTTTGCTGAGTGAGACGCGTTTCCTCGCCTTCGAACAGCCAGAAGGACGATGGCTGCTGAATTCAATGGGAAATCTGCTTCAGAACTCAGTAAAAAAATATTGGTGTCTGCTTTTTGTCTAGGTGTGTGGCCTTATTTACTCACAGCAGCTTTTGCTCACGGATTTGAGCTGTCTGAATTAACCAGGGAGGTATGGAATGATGGTGCTGGACGACGCACAGGAACATGGGGCATGTATCAAGGTTATTGGCGTCGGTGGCGGTGGCGGCAATGCTGTAAATTCAATGGTCGACTCCGGCGTTGAAGGGGTGCAGTTTATCGTCGCGAATACCGATAAACAGGCTCTTGCCAATAATCTCGCCGAGATTCGTATCCAAATCGGGGAACAGCGTACGCATGGACTCGGCGCGGGGTCGATGCCCTCTGTCGGTCAGGAAGCTGCTCAGGAATCCTCCAGCATGATTCAGGAACACCTCAAAGGTGCCGATATGGTGTTCATTACCGCCGGCATGGGCGGCGGTACCGGAACCGGTGCAGCACCGGTCATCGCAGGTATTGCAAGACAGCTCGGCGCACTGACTGTCGGCGTCGTCACCAAACCCTTCAAATTCGAAGGCGCCAGACGAAGAAGACAGGCCGAAGAGGGTATCGAAAACCTCAAGAAAAATGTCGATACCCTGATCACTATCCCCAATCAGCGCCTCCTGCAGACCGCCGGCGAACAGATGACCCTCGTCGATGCATTCAGACAGGCTGACAGCGTCCTGGTCGATGCCGTCCGATCCATCAGTGAACTCATCATTAAAACGGGTTTCGTGAACACCGATTTCGCCGATGTTCGCACCGTCATGAGCAATAAAGGTCTTGCCCTCATGGGAACCGGCGTCGGCGAAGGTCCCAACCGCGCTACCGATGCTGCAGAAGCAGCCATCAGCTCGCCGCTGCTCGATGATATCTCCCTCGAAGGCGCTTCAAGCGTCCTGCTCAACATCACGGCACCAAGATCCGCAACGCTCGCCGAAATCAGCGAGGCCGCTTCGCTCATCGAAGAAGCCACCGCCGAAGATGCTCACCTCATTTGGGGACATGTCCTCAATGAAGATGACAACAGCGAAGAAATTAAAATTACGATCATCGCCACCGGATTCGGCAATGCTGAATCGGCTGCGGATGATTTCGCCAAAGGCACAAAGAGTAATTTCCTCGGAAATTATGATGGTACAAGCGGTGTCTATGGATCTCAGTCACGAATTCCGGCGGTCGCCGCTCAGTCTTCCTCCTCTGTCTCAGCCGTCATCGCCGCTCAGACCGGCGTCGGTTATCAGGACAGCATGCGTGCCGATAGCTTCGAAATCGCACAGAGAATGAAAGAAGTACAGGATCAGGCCGATGAACTCTACGCATCCGGTTCGCAGAGAACTGTCGCATCCTACGCCCCCACGGGAAACAAATCTTCCTATGCACCCACAGGAAATGCAGGCTATCCCGCATCGAACGGCTATGGACAGAATTCAAGAACCGACAATTATGCCGTCGCCGATATCTATGCTCAGATGCAGAAACCTGTCACACAGGCAGAACACAAATCATCTCCCTCCAATCCGCCGGTCGATGTGTCTGCGGCACTTTCGGATTCCTTTAATCTCGATGAGGATGATTACGATCAGCCCGCATTTATCCGCAAAAAGAACGCAGGCAAAAAATCCTTCCTCGATTAGTACTGTCTACAAATTCTATTGAACAAAAAAGCCGCTTGCCGGATCGACATCCAGCAGACGGCTTTTTTGACTTTATGGCTCTGCATGCACATATAATGTAATGGTCGCCTCGGAGTCGATGGTTTCATCCCCCTGGCACTAACCCCTGGCAACTATTGTTCTGGTCATAAAAATGTGGACATAGTCTTGCACACTTTCAGCGTGCTGATTTGGGGCAATTGCCTGCCCCGGGGTTACGCCCTTCGGGCTCACCCCGGGCTGTACTCTTTCGCCCTTTCAGGGCTCTCATTAACTATGGCCATAATCATAACCCCTAACCCCTAATAATAATGATGTGTGAAAATGTGAATCTGCTTGATTCCTTCAAAATTGTTCTCGTTGAGCCGCAGAACCCAATCAATGTCGGTACTGTCATTCGGGCAATGAAAAATATGGGGCTGAAGCACCTGACGCTCGTTCATCCCGCAGAAATGGATCTGCAGAAAACCCAGATTTCCGCACATCGGACCGAGGATTTGCTGCAGAATATTCAGATCTGCGATTCTTTGGATCAGGCCCTTCAGGGAATTCATGAGTCCTTTGGATTCAGTGCCCGAAAACGTACACAGAATTGGGCTTCCCTTGATATGGAAGCTGCAGTTTCAAGAAGTCTGAAACTTGCTCAGATGAGTCAGAAAATTGCTTTCGTCTTCGGAAGAGAGCAATCCGGACTGAATAACGAGGAACTTAAACGCTGCAGCTGCCTCGTGCATATTGAGACGAGCGACTATACAAGCCTGAACCTTGCACAGGCCGTTTTGCTTGCATCCTATTCCCTGCTTCGTCAGAGTCGCATGCCTTCGGCTGCTCAATCCGAAGTGCCCTTGCAGCGTCTGGATAATTTTGCTCCGGGAACGCGGATCGCAACTCAGGACGAAAGAATCAGACTGCTCAAACAGCTCGAAAATGTTCTCGTCGAAATTGGTTATTTCAAATCAGCCGATCCCAATACTGCAATTCATCGGATTCAAAATCTTCTGAACAGAGCAGAACTTCATAACGATGAGTACCATCTTTTGATGGGAATTGTCGCTGAAGTTTCAAATTATGCAAAATTGGTGGAACGGGGTATTCAACCTGAAAAAATCAGGCCGGCAAAATCCCTGAATGATTTGGATCCTCTCGCTGATCCTCAGAATATCGGCAAATTAGAGTGATCGCTCTCAATATTGTACATTTTAATATGATGTGATAGCATGGCTCCGCCGTTTTGGCGGCTGATTATGATGAGGTCGAAATGAGGAAATGTCCAAACTGTAAAAAGGCTGTGCCTGTTGGAGCCAGACGATGTGTCTATTGCCGTACTATCCTGGGAGAATCAGAGAATGAAGACTATGGAAACAGTACGCAGTTAGGTTTTTTACGCGACAGGGATAGCGGCTCTTTTTCTCAGAATAATGTGATGCAGCGTCGTAATGGCGCAGGTGGATATCAGGATGGTGGTGTCCATCAGACGATGATAGGGTTGGGACCCATTCCTGCCGGCACGGGACGAGGCTCGGACAACGACAGAGGCAGTAATCAGGGATTTGCCCAGAGAACAATGGCCGGAATGCCGGGTATCTCATTCGATGCTCAACATCCTAACGGAACTTACCGCATGGGCGCACAGTCATCTGCAGGCGCGAGCGGAAGCGGATGGAGAGTCGAGCCGAATTATCAGTCGCAAAATAATGCAATGCCGGTTGATCCCATTCAGATTCAGGCGCGGACTCCGGAAAGACCGATGAAACCGGTCGCTCAGCGGGATCCTGTCATCGAAAAGAAGGCAGAGCCAGTCATTCCTCCGCCACAAGCAAAAGCTGGTACGGAAAATGTGCTCGCAGGCCTTCCTGGTGTTGCACCGATGCCATCCTCCCTTGTGGATGAAGAATTCGTCGATTTGACATCCAAGCTTTTCGGTGCCGAATTCGCCGAAGTGAATCAGGTGGATGAGGAAGAAGAGGACGGATTTGATTTCGATGCTCCTGCAGCACATCCGGCATCCGCTGCACCCGCAGCACCCGCAGCACCTCTGGCAACACCCTTATCAGGTTATCCGACGCTCAAGCCCCCTGCTGATGCAAAATCACCGGATAAACCCGCCGCTGAACAGAAATCGGCGGATAAGTCCGTCGCTGAACCAAAAGCTGAAGATAAGCATGCCGATGAAGCAAAAGTTGCGGATAAACCTGCCGCTGAACAGAAAGAATCTGCGACAGAAGCAAAGCACGATGAGAATGCAGCATCACATAAATCAAAGCTTTCCACGATGATGTTTGCGGCGCTCGTCTCTGCCGGTCTCTCTGCTTTGATGGCGATCCTTTGGTTTGTAATGGCCAGCGGGAGTATCAACTGGGATTCCCAGATGATGCTTGCACTTGTCATTGCTGCTGCAGCCAATGTTGTCATCGATGCTGTATGTTTGGTCGCGTACAAAAAATTCAGCTCCATGACGCTCGCAATTCTTTTCTTTGTGGGGGTCGTGTTGTTCATGGGAGCTGCTGTTATGGCTTCAGGCAATATTCTGGCATTGCCATTGTTTGCATTGGCCATGGTTGCTCAACTGGCCGCAGCAATATGCTGCTTTCTCAAAAAGAATTAAACTGCATGACTTTGAACAGATAGGGATACGGCGTCGCAGTGCGGCGCCTTATCTATATATATGCTCTTCTTTAACGGGATTGGATGATGGGTAGGCGGCGCCTCGCGGTGATTCACATTTTTGTACTGTGTTCGTTCATAACGCTCGTACACTGTGCATCTGCTCAGGATGCGGATCCACTGGCTGCAGTCGTACCGCCGCCAAGGACGATTACAACCACATTGAAGCCTGAGCGGCCTGCCAAAACCGTGGATATTCATTTTTTTGATGATCAAAAAAGAATTTGCCACGATTCCTACAAAGTCGAATCCTCCAGAAAAACAATTCACGCAGGACAAGGCGTAACATTCAGTTCCCGTATATCCAGAAAGTGTAATGAAAAATCAGTCGGAGCTCCCATACCGCTTTCCGCCTCTTTCCATGTTCGGGCTGTTGGCAGCAAGAAAAATGCTTCCGATTCAAATCAAAAACAAACTGTCGATTCAAACGCTTTTTCATTCTCATATACCTTTAAATCTGCAGGCACGTACCAGGTTTCCATCGTTCATCAGATGAGTGAGTCCGAAACCCATACCGTCAGCCTGACAATTAACGTATTGCCGGCGAAAACAAATGCTCCTACGACGGAAAATACAGACTAATACCGCAGGCGTCGAAGCCAAATCCGAGCCCAAGGATTATTCTGCTTCTTTTCGCTGGTTTATCGTTTTCATATCCGCGTCATTTGTCCTGCTTTTAATGCGATTCTGGTATCTGCAGGTCGTCGAAGGGGAGCATTACAAACAGCTGGCTTTTAACAATTTTATTAAGCGTCGCGTCGTACCTGCTGAACGCGGGCAAATCTTTGATATCAAAATGCGGCCTGTGGCCACCAATCATCCTTCCTACGATGTGGTCCTGACGCCGGCATTTTTCACATCTTCCTCAGAACCGGAAGAATCCTTTCGCAGCCGAATCAATGCACTCGCTTCGTATCTGGCTTTGTCGGATGAAGATGCCCAAAAACTCACCGAACGCATCCGAAATACAAAACCCGCCGAACGATATGCTTCAATTCCCGTTAAATCCGGTATCACCCGCGATCAGCTCGCCAAGATCGAGACGAATTCACTCATGCTGCACGGCGTCGAAATCGTTGCCGCAAGCCGGAGATATTATCCATTCAATGAATTGGGGACTCACCTGATCGGATATGTGAATCAAATCAACGATTCCGAACTGCAGAAACTGCGCATGTATGGCTACAGATTGGGCGATGTCGCCGGAAGAATGGGCATCGAACGCGCTTATGAACCCATTCTGAGAGGCGCAAATGGCCTGAGTGCAAGCGTCGTCAATGCTCAGGGCATTCCGCAGCTCGATCCCGAATCCACTGCACTGATGAAAGACTGGAAGGATGTCGAACCGATTTCGGGAAAAAATATCATCCTCACAATAGACATGGATTTACAGCGAATCCTCAAGGATGCACTGCGCGATTATCCCAGCGGCGCCATTGTGGCTGTGGAACCCGATACCGGAAAAATCCTTGGGATGGCTTCGACGCCCTCGTTCAATCCCAACAGCTGGTCGGGAAGATTGTCCCGCGATGAACATATTGATGCAGATACCAATCCCTATAAACCCATGCTCGACAAGGCGCTGTTGGCCTATTTCCCGGGATCCATCTATAAGGTAGTCACTGCAGCTGCCGTCCTCGAAGAAGGGCTCATGCATCCCCAGGATACCCTTACCTGTCCCGGGTATTACGAATACGGTACGCAAAGAAGGCGTTTCCATTGTTGGAAACACTCCGGGCATGGTGTCGTATCCATTACTGAAGCACTGGCTTCCAGCTGTGACGTCTATTTTTATAAGGTCGGCGAAAAACTCGGCATCGATACCCTTGCCGAATACGCACGCCAGTTTGGACTCGGTGAACGAACAGGCATCGGCATCAATAACGAACAGGCGGGAGTCGTCCCCACGCGTGAATGGCACAACAAGCGATCCAAAGAAGGATTTCAGGGAGGTTTTACGCTTTCGACCTCCATCGGACAGGGCGACGTCAAGGTCACACCGCTCCAGATGGCGATGCTCTATGCTACCATCGCAAATGGCGGGACTTTGTATTATCCGCAAATCATCGATCATATCGAAACGGCTGACGGACACCCGATCTTTACCTACCCGAGCCGCGTCCATTCCAACCTGCCCTTTAAAAAGGAAACGCTCAATACCATCAAAAATGGCCTCGATATGGTCGTTAACAGCGAAATCGGGACGGCTTTTGCCTATCGCCTCTCCAATCTCAACGTCGCCGGAAAAACGGGTTCCGCACAGGTCATTTCCAAGCGCGTTTCGAGTGCCGCCGTTGAATTCAAATATCGCGATCACGCATGGTTCGCGGCTTTTGCCCCCATTGAACATCCCAAAATCGCAGTCGTTGTTTTCCTTGAACATGGTGGATCTGGTTCAGCCAACGCCGGACCGGTGGTCATGGAAGTCCTCGAACGTTACTTCAGAGAAATTCTGAATAACCAGACCAGATAGGTTCACTTATGAAACTGATTGCACCGCGCCCGATTAAAACCTTCTTTGCCTCTTTCGACTGGGTCTTGTTTTTCCTCGTCCTGGCCATCATCGCCATCGGCATATTCAATCTGACGAGCATCGCCAATATTCTGCCCAAACCTCTGCATAATATGCAGATCCTGTGGTTTACGCTCGGATTCATATTTTTCGTGATTCCATGCGCATCCATCGATTACCGAAACTATGCGCGTTTCGGGAATATTATTTATGGCGTCGGACTCGCCATGCTCGTCATCGTCCTCTTTTTCGGAACGGACTATAACGGTTCGAAACGCTGGATTAATCTTGGGCTCTTTCACATGCAGCCTTCGGAGCTGATGAAAATTGCCGTGGTCATCTTCATCGCCAAATTGCTTTCGGAGCGCGAACACCGCCAGAATTATAATCTCAAAGCATTGCTGCCGATATTTGCTTCGGTTCTGCTTCCGATGTTCCTCATTTTTATGGAACCCGATCTCGGGACTGCTCTGTTGATTGCATTGATCGCCGGCGTCATGGTGCTTTTTGAAGGTGTCAAAAAGAAAACCATTGCCGTCATCGTCGCCATTTTGATCGCCTGCGCTCCGCTTGCCTGGTTTGTCATGCACGATTACCAGCGTTCCCGCGTGCTCACGTTCCTGCAGATCGAGGACGATCCCTATGGCAGTGACTGGCAGGTCAAGAATTCCGTGATTGCCGTCGGGGCCGGCGGACTGACGGGCCGCGGCTACGGACAGAGCACTCAGGTACAGAAAGGTTTTGTGCCGGAGCCGGAAAACGACTTTGCACTCGCCAACTGGGCCGAAGAATACGGATTCATTGGCGTTCTCGTCCTGATGACGCTCTATTTTCTGCTCCTTTTGTGGGCACTGCATATCGCCGCTTCTGCCAGGGACAGGTTCGGCATGCTGCTGGCCGTCGGGATTGCAGCCATCTTTTACTGGCAGGTTTTGGTCAATACGGCGATGGTCGTGCGTTGGGCACCCGTCGTCGGCATTACGCTGCCGCTCATATCGTACGGTGGTTCCAGCGTTCTGTGCATGATGATCTGCGTCGGCATCCTGATGAATGTTTCGATCCGTCGCCACATGCTCGCCAAGGAATAATCTTTTTTTGTTTTGGGATGAGCGGCTATGCGCTTCTGGCGCATACGCCGCTCTGCCAGGGCTATTTGCCGCTGGCAAATACGCCCGGGCAAAACATCAGCTCGATGCACAATTCAGTCAATGCTTCATTCCGGAATTCAGGCTCATCGTTTGGAGTGCCTCCGTATGACAGTGGCGCGGCGTATGGAATAGCCGCGCCCGCAGGGCGTATTGAGCTTTGAGACGGCACGTCTCAAAGCGAGATAGCCCGCGCCAATACGAAAAATAAGCAGAATCGCAATCATTCGGGGGCTTTGTATGCGCATATAAAATTATCATCACTCTTAACGCAGACGATTCCTGGCGCGCAGCGGACAGTTCCGCATGTGCAGTTAGCATTTTCATAGATTCCGCCGCTGTAGATGCACCACATCTCGAAATCCATATCCTGTTCGGAACAACCCCACGAAACGCACAAAGCTGCAAATCCGAGGCTCAAGGCAATGAGATGAATGATTTTCATAAGTACCCCCGGATTAAAAGGTCATGCCGAAGGAGGCCCCGACCGGCGAAACCTGTAATGATATGATGGCGTCGTCCTTCGTGGTGGAGTAGTGATAGCCGCCGATGGCTGCCATGACGATGCCGGCTGCGGTCAGGCCGATTCCGGAACCCAAAAGAATCCAGCCCGCTGTATGCAGTTTGTTTTCGGACAATTTCGTTTTTTTGACCTCGGCCGCGTCGCTGGTCACCGCCAGTGCTGTACCGGTTGCGGCGAGTGCCAGACCGCCAATGCCAATCCCGACGCCGGTCCAGAGTACCTGGCGGTAATGGCGGGCTTCTTCGTCCGACGATGCAGACAGGGCGACAGAAGACAGTTCAAGGCGGTGCTTGTCATCTGTCAGATCGATAACCTGCTGTTTGAGCGTCTCGATGGTCTGATTCTGTTCGTCGATGGTCTGATGAACCTCTTTGATGGCGTCGGGCGAACTTTCGGGGTGTTCTGCTTCGTATCTCATATACCAGATTTGCCTCGACAATCCTGGTTCTGCGGCCATGATCGAAAGGCTCTCGCTCGCTTTTTGAAAATAGATTCTGGCGCGTTCCTCGTCGCCGGTTCCCCGCATCGCCAGTCCGGTAAAATAGAGCAGTGACGGTGAATTTTGGCAAATCGCAAACAGCGGTTTGGAGGTCTCGAGCGCTTCGCTGAATTTGGCACCTTCGACCTGTTTTTGCAGCAGAGATAAGCCTTTATTCCATGCGGCATTGCTGTTCAGTTCGTTGCAGTCGGCAAAAGTGATCGATGGGAGCGCAAGGAATGATGCAGCAATAAGACAAGATAACAGATGGGCGTATTGAATGTTCTTCATTCTCATGTGAATACTCATGGCAGGTGCTCAGCACAACTGAGCTGGTGGTGTGTATGAATTGCGGATGTTTATGGTGTGAGAGGTGTGAGTGTTAGTTATTATCAATATTACTATCAATTATAAAGGAGTTCTTCATCTCGTCGCATGTCATAATATTTCCTATGAATTCTTCTATTTCCAAACTATTATTATTTACACCAGGAATAAAACCAAAAAAGTTATTTAGCTTATTTCGGAATTCATTTTCCGAGAAACTAGCCTTAACATCATTATTTGTTAATCCATCATTTCCACACTTCAAAAAATGATATGTTGCTGGTCTATTACTACGCTTACATACGACGTCGCAGACACAGTTCTTGTTTTCAGATGGATTCTCGGTACATTTTGATGCCTTAATAGAAACTTTATCTTTATCTTTATCTTTATCAATACTTAGGCAAAATCCCAGTTCCTTCCACATCCTATCATCGCAGCGGTAGTGCATGCCTGTAGTAATTGTTTTAGAAAGAAAAATTATATCTTTGTTTTCACAGCTGATCTTGCCATTCGTGCAATCGCATTTTTGCTCCGGACAATCAGTCTGATTTTTGGAGGTGCAAAGAACATCATTAGGTTGATTCTCCTTACAACTCAAAAACCTATTCTGTATGCACAGGTTTTTTTCGCATACTTTTTTATTGTCTTGGCATGCACATACATTGCCACTCTCACATATTGGCCCCTCAAGAACGCAATCGTTGCAGTAATCATCTTCTCCGCTCTTATTCACGATACAGTTTTGGCAAGTTTGAACAGTAGCACCCAAGGTTCCACTATTACATTTTACGAGTTCATTTATTTTATTTTTATTATCGCACACTACAGTTTTACTCGGATCGCAGTCGTAACACCGATTATTGTTTATATCGCAACCATGAGGGCAAACGGTTGCCTCTCCCCACTGGCCATTGTTACATTCCTTATATTGAGTTTTATCGATACACTTACCCTTTTCGCATTCCTTCGAATCGACGCATTCTCCGTCTACGCACTTCTTGCCACTGTCACAACTTACAGGTTCACCCCAATGGCCATTTTCATCGCAGGTTTTAAATTCTGTTTCACTGGTGCATTGCTTCTGATTTAGTGTACATGGTACATCTGTATTTGATTCAGCGCATTTGTCGTTAATGCATGTTTTGCCATTCTTGCAAGCTTTTGGTGCGCTCCAGACCAGATTATCTCCTATGAGAATACATGTTTCCTGAGCGTTATTACTGCATTGTGTTTCGCCTTCTTTATAACAGGGTTGGCACGCGGTCATCTTATCATTGCAATGACATTCGGCTGTTGGCTCTGTTTGCCACATGGCGCTATCGCATGTATAGAGCTTGTTTTCTTTACATTCGGTATCGTTATTTTTGCAATCGCCGCACGCTTTAGGATTTTTGCAGTCTACAACATTCCCTTGTTTGATGCATTCATTGGTCTCGACCTGGCCTTCCTTGCAGGTACTGATCGTATTTCCCATACATTTATCCTCATATGTGTCGTTGCAATTCAGTACTGCGCATTTGGTATCTTTGCATTCAGGGGAATGACAATCCTGCCATGAATCTAACCATTGACCGAAAACACAAATGTTATATATGGCATTTTTTTGGTATTATCGCCTGAGTTGCCCGGAGTGCATTTGGTACTTCCCGATGCGCAGTCAGCACATGTTTTGCCATCCGGCTTGCACTCCCTGAACGCGCAGTCACCTGACTTAGTCCAGCTGCCGTTTTGGCAATTTTGTAATTCTCCATCGACACATCTATGAGTGCCATTTTGATATTCGCCGCAATCGGTTTTATCTTTATCCAGTTTATCTTTATACAGATTGCAAGAAACATTCCTGCACTCAACCTGATCTTTCCATTCGCCGTCCGTGCATTGTTTTCGCATGGCTTTGCCAGAGCTTTCATCGCATTTTATTTCGTCATTATGGCAATCACCGCAGTCTGTCTTCTCTTTGTTGCAGCTGTTGCCTTCGCATGAGGGAGGATTATCTGAAATCCATTGATTATTTTTGCATATTTGCTTGTGACCGACTTTATCGTCATCGTCCGTACATCTGGTTTTGCCTTCTTCCGTCGCGCTGCAGATATTATTGGCGCATACACCAGTGATGCAGGTGACGCCTTTGGCGCACACGCCACTGTTGGGGCACTTGCAAAGATAGCCTTCAAGCCACTGACCACCGCTGCTTTCGCATAATTCCTTGAATGTATCGTGGGTTTTGGTAATGTCGTTGGTGCAGGAATACAAAAAAGTACAGCATATCAATAGGATACATGTAAACAGGGATTTTCGCAAGGCAGGCTCATCAGAAAGAAGGTCGGACAAATGGGAATGAGAATTGTGTAATATATTGTTTTGTTTGTGTTTTTTTTGTATCAAATGTATCACGTTCATTTTACACCTATATGGAATAAGGTACAGAAAACCAGAGACAATAACATTCATCGGATATTCAGTATTGATGCAAAGCAATACATGAATTCTCAACTTATAACCGAGTTCTGTATTTCTGGCAAGATGAATTGTATTTTACGAAATGATTATCGTGGCAGACTGATTCGCAATTTCATTGGGTTTGAAGAAAATATACTTATATATCAATATGTTAGTGTTATTAATGCCGTTCAGATTTTAAGAAATCTCTGAACCGTTGTTTTGGGCTCTGGCATTCGGGAGTGGGTATTCAGTTCGTTCGTCATCCCATTTTTGTCTGGCTCTCTCAGCAAATTGATGTGATGCCAGGGCTAAAATGCCAGCTTTCATCCCACGAACTCCCCTCTGTAAGCTGCAAACTTATATGCTATATGTATGCCCCATATCCAACTCGCTGTTCACTGCAAAAAAAATCGTACCCCAAAGTGTAACAATTCCTCCTGAATGGCATCATGAGTGTGAAGGGATGATCCTTCCTTTTATTGGAGGTGCGATATGTATCCATCCGGATTTGTCTGATGAACCAACATCCCCAACATAATGTACAGTCCATCGAGGGGCGGTTTGCGTCGTTTGTGTTGCCGGACGCGGGACACGATGACGAAGTGCTGTACATGCCATGCACATCGGGATGCTCATTTTTACGATCGTCAGTGTCGGAAAGGGGGCAGTGTGCAAACTTGCTGTAGATTTGGGTAAGGACGGCGAGTCGGCGGGCGGGAATGGGAGAGTGAGGAAACCCTTGTGGTTGGGGTGGGGTTTGTGACTACATGTATGTTGATGTGGCTGTGTGTCACACTGTATACGCCAGTACTAACAGGATGCCCGCAATGTTGGTGATTTTTGGGGGATATGCGGAGGGATACGAAAGGCCTAAAAGATAATTCGATGTTTTGAGCAATAGGCCTGATATATTATTATTCAAATGGCATTCATTGATTTTTGGTTTGCGGCTATGCGCTCTGCGCATACGCCGCTTTGCCCGGGCTATCCGCCGGCGGCGAATACGCCCGGGCTATTCTTTACAGTTCGGGCGCAGCAGAAGTCAACAGCTGAAAAATAGCTCCGCACTGAATGTTTCCGCAGGCATTTCGGCGCGCAGTATCGGCTGGCGTGAATCCGCGCTTGTCCCTGATTTGTCTGTCTGCCCCGGCTTTGAGCAGTGTCTGGACGACATCCAGGCTCTTTTCGGCAGCAATGTGGAGGGGGGTGCGGCCAAACTTGTCTGCAGCATCGACGTCCGCTCCTGCTTCCAGCAATTGATTGACCATATCGAGGCTGAGACCGCATGCGATATGAAGCGGCGTGGAACCGGCAATATTCCGGGCGTTTACGTTCGCACCTGCTTCGATCAAAACCTTTGCGTTATCGAATCGGTGGCTTGCAATCGCAGCGTGGAGCGGCGAAATCAGGTATCGGTCTGCAATATTGATATCTGCTCCCTGAGAAATCAGCTTTCTGATACTTTCGGGATCGAGCATCTCGACGGCCTGGAATATGGGGGTTCTGTCTTTGTTTTCAAAATCGGGTGTGGTCATTTGGTCACCTGATGATGGATTGGGGGAGTGGGGGGAAGGTGCTGAAGATGACTACAATTCATCGAATTTATCGCATTCACACTTAATCTGCATGTCGTGATGTCCTGTCGTTTTTTGCTGATATTGTACAGACTCATCAGAAACATTTTTTACGTTATTGGGATTACATCCGGATTTATTTTTACATTTATAGCATTCAAAAGCACAATCACGACATACACGAATGTGATGACACGTTACATCATCTTCAGTTAATTTTGAGAATTCCTCAGTTTTATTAAGGTAATTCAGGCAATTATTGACGAGTTTCTCCCATCCGAATTCCTGTGTTTTGGAATTAATATTGCAGCCATCTTTATAATCATAGCCATCATATCCATCCAGTGCGGAACCGCAGAATTTGTCCACATAGCCTTTGCATTCTTCTTTTGTTGAATGATAGCATCGTTCTGCACAACAGGCGCTGCCATAGTTAAAAGGCGCCGCTCTGAATCTGCATGGATCTTCTGCGCCACCACCATCACGTCCGATATTTTTATTCTTATCCTTGACTGCATTTCTGAGCGAACAATAATTCTTTAGACTGATAATGCCATTGTGACCATTTTCGCATCTAAACGTGAAATCATGTTTTCTGAGACTGCTTAAATCCCATCTGCTAAGATTTTGATTAAATCCTGTTGCCATCCAGAACATATAGGAAATGTCTTCGACATTGGAAACATCCCAGCATTCAATATTCTGATTAAACTCAGTGGATCCCAGGAACATGCCTTCCATGTTTTTGACTTTCGATACGTTCCAGCGAGTAATATCCTGATTAAATGCTTTGCCGGCATTGGCGCTATGATCTCCATCCCCTGTGTTCATAAATGTATGATACATGGATCTGACATTTGACGTATCCCAGCGTGAAACAGAATTGTCTGCATCAAAAAACATGTAGCCCGGGTCACCGTTATTGGCCGTAAACATTGAGTTCATGTTGGTCAGTTTGGTCGAATCGGGAATATCTTTGGCAGACATTTTTTCAAGATATGTACAATTGGTAAAGCTGCCTTCATCGACTGAAACGATATCTCCATACCATCCCAAACCAATCGGACCAAATTGTAAAACATCCATCAGGTCGATGCCATTTTTTGTTGCACAACCAGCAGTCCAGTTGCTGTAATCCCCTTTGATTTCAATGGTATAGGTTCCCTTTTTATAGACATGGCTCAAATTATTCATCGTATCCGCAGATATTTTCTGCACACCAGAGCCATCTCCCCAATCGATGGTGGCTTTATTATTTCCATCTGTCGGTTGTCCACCCATCGTTACTTTTGTGTCATCCTTATCGATTTTATAGACTGCTCTAAAGCTCGGATACGCACAACGCCCGTCCTCACGACAAATCAATGAAATCACTTTTCCATCCACGACATCTCTTATGCATTGATCATTACTTGTACAACGTTTGGAACATCGATAGCCAATGGCACTGTCACAAAAATCTTCACAGTCTGCATCATCATGACAATAGGAATCACATTTACCCGGTATATACTTTTCGGGGGTATACTTGTCTTTATCTGAATTGGTCTCGTATTCGTCTATCATTAAATTATTGTTTGTATCAATTTCCTTGTTGGTTTTATCGATAATATTCTTGTCATTGCCATCAATCTTGCGGACTTTAAATTCAGTACACAGTTCGCTGTTATTCTCAATACAGATTTTTACTTTGGAGTTTTCATCACATTGTTTCTCTTTGGACGTAATCTTTAAGTAGGCATTGCCTTCTTCATCCGTCACAAGGGGTTCTGTGGAAAGATTTACACAATCTGTAGCTTCAGCAATTGTCAGTTTTACATCTTTGACGGAATGCTCATTGCTATAATAAGTGATTGTGATCGTTCTTGGGTTGTCATAATAAAGGGTAACAATTGATTTTTCGGCGCGCAGATAATCGACTACGGCTTTGCCGTGCAGCATATAGCTGCAGCGATTTAGCATATCTGTACACTCATTACTGGTGCATTCATTTTTAGTCAGCTCTTCACACGAATGGCATCCATTCTCACCAGAATCCCCTATGCCATAAACCTCGCCCGATTTGCAGCGTGCGCAATAATACTTCTGGCCGTCTGCAAGAATTTCGTTTTCGGTCGTCCGGCATACCGGATAGGTTTCATCACAATGCTCAGTCCTTCGAATCGCCATTTTGAGCATCTCATTATCATGTTTGATCTCAGAGTACTCGTCATTCGCATAATTGGCATTCGTATTTTCCGGACACGATTCACCATACTTAACTGGCTCAGGATTATTCGGAGTTTCTGTTGAAGGTGTTGAAGATGTCGAAGATGTTGAAGATGTTGAAGATGTCGATGATGTTGAAGACGGTTCAGGTTCAGTGCTTGTAACACTCTCCGATGAACAGCCCCAAAGCAGACAATTCAGTGCGGCTATCGTCAAACATATCTTTTTCATGGTTATTCCTCCAAACAAGAACGTATGATTACTTTCCATATGTATTTGCCTGTAATACTCAAAATCATCCGTATTAAGCATCGTCATCTTCTTCACCATTCAGAATCGGACAATCATATTTATTGTCTTTATAGGTAAACTGACAGTCTTTATCTTTAGGATCACATCTTGAACATTGGTCTTTCAGTCCTTCAACAGGATCCCGAATCATCACGCACGTCACTTCATCTTCGGTCAAATCTTTGTATTTATCTATCTGAATCAGATATTTCAAAGCTTCAGCAACTGCTGCTTTCCAGTTATCATCTTTGCATGCCTGACCATACTTAACCCCCGTATAACACTTTATATTATCCCATCCAATATCGCTGTTTACTTTATTTCTAAGAATACAGTAATTCTTTAGGCTCATTGCACTTTTATAGTCTTTTTTTTCATGATAAAAAACATTGTCATGTTTTACATCACTTTTTAAATTCCATTTTCCCAGATTCTGATTGAATGAACTGGTCCAATCAAACATATACGAGATGTCTTTCACATTCGACACATCCCAGCAGCCTATGTTCTGGTTAAACCTGATTGAGCTATTAAACATGCCCTGCATGTCTGTGACTTTGGAGACATCCCATCTGCCAACATTCTGATTAAATGTTTTACCTTTATGCTCTGAATTATCTCCGTCACCCGTATTTAAAAATGTATGGTACATCGAGGTGACATGCGAAGTGTCCCAACGAGAAACGGAGTTGGGAACATTAAAAAATGTATAGGAATAACCATTGGTTAATTTTTCATTTCCCGCAAACATGGAATCCATATTGGTCATTTTGGTTGCATCCGGGATATCTTTGGCTGTCATATTCTCCAAATTTGTACAATTTGTAAAGCTGCCTTCATCCACGCCGGATCTGTTTTCTCCGCCATGCCAGCCTAAACCTATCGATCCGAATTGCTGCACATCATATAAATCAATACCATCTTTTACAGAACATCCGGCAGACCAATTGCGATAATCCCCCTTTATCTCAACAACATATTGTTTGGTTCTGCTGCCCTCTGCATATTTATGGCTGATTTTATTTTCTATATCTTTCCTATTGACAGCTGCAGGATCTATCTCTTGTATTTCTGTGCCATCCCCCCAATCGATGGAAACTTTTCCTGCCGGATAACCGCCCATTGTGACCGTCGTATCATTTTTGGCAATTGTATAGACAAATTTAAAGGACGGATATGCGCATCTGCCATCTCCACCCTTGGCTACACTGCGACAGGTCATCGGAAGCCAGGTACCATCATCTTGTAATAATCTGAGGCATTGTTCATCGCTGGTGCAGCGTTTGGAACAACGATAGCCGATGGCACTGTCACAAAACTCTTCACAGTCTGAATCCTTGTGACAATAGGAATCACAGTCTGACGGATCATACATCGATTCCAGATACTTGTTTTTATCCTGTTCTGAGTTGGTTTCGTACTCATCTATCATCAGGTTATTGTTTTGATCAATTTCATACATGCTGGATGTTGTACGAACCGTAAACAGGGTACATACATTATTTCCATCGGTTTTATCTGCGTTTGAAACACAAACTTTAACTCTTCGCGCAGAATGGCAATGGTATATTTTTGCCTTCATCTCTAAATAGGCGACACCATTATCGTCAGTCACAAGCGATTGTGTCAGAAAATCCACGCAGTTATTATTTTGACCTTCCACGATTTTGAGTTCAACGCCTTTTGTGGAGTTTTGTTGACTCTTATAGGTAAGCCTGATTTTCTGCGGCAAATCATAAATCAGTGTGACTTCGTTTTTTTCTGCACTTAAAATATCTGCAATTGCCTCGCCATGAGATAAATTCTGACAGCGATTTATCAACTCTACACACCAGCCATTGGAGCACTCGCCCTCAGACGCAATCAGAGACTGACATGAATAACATCCGTTTGTCCCCGACGCGCCTTTGCCATATATCTCCCCAGGCGCACAACGTGCACAATAAAATTTATCATTATGCCAATCATCTTCATTCATCGTTATACGACAAAACGGATAGGTTAAATCACAGCGTTTGGTTTCGCCAAGCGTTTGCTTAAGGCTGTCATTGTCGGTTTTCAGCTCCGAAAACTCGTCATCCGCATAGTAGGCATTCGTATTCTCAGGACATTCCTTCCCTTCTTTGGGTTCTTCCGTGACTTTTGTATCATTGGGTTCTTCCGTGACTTTTGTATTGTCGGTTTCTTCCGTGACTTTTGTATCGTCGTCTTTCACTTCGGTGATGTCTTCTTCCGAAGAACAGCCCCAAAGCAGAAAGTTCAGTGCAGCTATCGTCAATAATGACTTTTTCATGGTTATTCCTCCAAACTAGAAAGTATGGATAACTTTCCGTCTTTGCCGTAATCCCCAAATGTGTCCGTATTATTTATCTCATTTTGCCAATCTCAATCATTTATCGATATACGGCAAAACGGGTATATTATATCACATTGTTCGTTGTATCAAGCGTTGGCTTATGGAAGTCAGGGCTACCGCATTTAAAAATGTCCTTGACTTTGGTAAAAGGCTTTGACTCACGGTGAGTCCCTTTGCGCATCAAGGATGAAATATGCA